>NZ_JBHOFD010000015.1:0-160398 GCF_046543445.1 Paenibacillus nanchangensis | reverse complement strand
CTTCAAAATGCCCCCCAAAGTTTGGAAAAGCGAGACTGTGTTCAGGCAGGGAATGTTGTTGTAACATAGAGTTACGCACCTTTCTTGTTGGCATGGTTGGTCGCATCACTACCATGATCCCTAGCAAGTGAGGTGTTTTTTTTGTCAATACAAGTAAATTTGTTGAATTTATCTTACTCACTAAAGGGTCTATGCCATTTTTCTAGCTGCGAAAGTTGAGAACTTTTATAAGAAAGCAGAAGCTATAAACAAGTCTAATTACAGCAGAACCGCATGACGGATTCAAGTTGGCTAGGGGAAAGCCTGGTCGTTAGTTTCGCTTAAGTCTGCCTAATAACGGATCAACAAATAGCGGAGGATTATATGAAAAAGTATATAGATCAAGGCAGAGCAAAGCGTTCGCTTGTATGAACTTGGATTTTTGGCAGACGGCATGGGGATGATCTGACTGGAAAAGGAGGGGATTAGGTGGCTTACAAACTTAACGTTCTCGACGTGTTTGAAAGCAAAGGCAGAGGAGTGATCGTTGTTGGCAATTCAACCGGTTATGCGGGTATTGGCACGGAACTTGAGATCGAGGGTGACCCCGAATGCCGCTGCACAATCAAAGGGTTTGAACTGATTCGCTATATTAGCCGGGATGGAACCAATCTAGGGGGGATTTTATTAGACGTGGAGGATTACCCGTCAAAAAAGTTAATAGGCAAAACGTTGTTGTCGAGATGATGAGACCGGGTGGAAAACCGGGCAAAGAAAGGACATTCCTTTTCTCTGCCCGCTGGTTGTTTCAGAACTGCAGATTCCCCCGGTAAAGGAGTGCTAATTCTTTTTGTTTTGAGTAACTTTCCCTTTTACCTCGCCAATTTGAATGTTCCCGTTCCCCGATTGCGTAATCATCGCATCTTTGTCCACATGGTCGAGATCCAGACTGCCGTCACCCACATGGATTTCTGCGGAGCCGGTTACGCCATCAACCACGATATGGCCGTTGATATTGTGTACGATGACATCGGAACTGATATTGCGGGCGTTAATATCGCCGTCCCGGTTATCAATTTCAAGCGTCCCGGATATATCCGATGCCTGAATCTCCCCGTTAATGTTGCTGATTGTTGCTCCGGACGACAGGTCCGAAAGGGTGATTTTTCCGTCGCGATGGGACGTGACTTCAAGCGTAAGCGACTCGGGCACTTTGACTTCCAGATCGACACTCCCCGTTCCCATGGCTAGAAATTGCGCTTTAAACTGCGCATTTAAAACGGCGGTGTCCTCCCGGGCCTCAAGCGTCAGGTCCAACTTGTCCATGCTGACGCCATCCGCCTTGACGGCTGCGGAAACCTCAATCTGATCTGAATCGGTGCCTGTAATTTTGACTTCTCCATTCCGGTGATCCACAATCATCTTCGTCAGACCATCTGAGGGCAGGGTAAGCTCCTTTGACGCCGACTCCTCTTTGGTTCCGCAGGCAGACAACAGCAGCAGTAAACCGATAAACACCACGAATTTTATTTTCCTAATCTTCATTGTGATTCCCCATTTCATTGTGAATATTGTTCCGTACCGTAAGGCGGATAGAGCATAAGGCGGATAGGTCCGCGCAGCCGGTAGTCCCAAACCCGTTCGCGCAGCGCGCCTCCCGCTGTTCAGACCACATCGCGTTTTGCAAACATAGGGTAAGAAATCAGATGCATAAGCAGAAGATGGAGCCCGATAAATACAAGGGAGAAGCCGAGCGACACGTTATCAAGGGAAGGACTTCCGTACACGAACGGCGTCAGATCCGTGTGGGAAAAAACAAAAAATTTCGTCCAAGCCCAGCCGTCCATGGCGATGGAGATGACGAACCCGGCTAATGAGATCAAAAGAGAAATGACGATGGAGAAGGTTGTGCTGCGAAAAGCGGCGGAGATCATAAAGGCCAGCGTAACCGCAATGAGCAGGAACGGAAGGTTAAGCACAAATCCGCCCAGCAAAGCCTGCAGGATCGGAACTTCTCCCACAGCATGATCTTTTACAAAATAAAAGCTGTCTGCCAACCCGCCAAAACCAAAGATAAAACCTCCAAGCAAAACCGATGCCAGGACCCCCGCCGCGGACAGCAGCAGACCAAACAGCACGGCGGCAATATATTTGGAAAAATAGATTTTGGTCCGGCTGGCCGAACGGGTCAGCAGCAGCTTAATGGTGCCGGTCACAAATTCAGCGGCAACAATTTCCCCGGCGATAATGACGGAAATCAGCGATACCGCAAAAACAATATTTCTGGCTTGGTCCACGGTAAAGCTCCAGGCACTTGTGCTTGGAGGAATATTGTGGTCCAGATAGTACTGGTTCAGCAGCAAATGCTCCTCCGCCTGTTTTATTTCGATTTTCAGCGCGTCCGGTTTGGCTGCTTCTTCGCGGAGCTTGGCGTTTTCCTGCTGCAGCCGGGTGCTCCAGTTTTCGTTTACCGTGCCGCTTCCCGCCGTTTTGAGATTCACAATTTGGAGTAATACGTAGATCAGGACGACAGCCATCATCACCCATGTACGTTTTCGTTTGTAAATCTTCATGTTTTCATTGCGAATGAGTGGAATCATTGGTTGTCCCCTCCCGTAATTTCCATAAACATATCCTCCAGGGTCTGTTTGACCGTGCTTACACCAAAAACGTTAATTCCGGCATCCATCAATTTCCGGCTGATTTCCGGGATCTGCGTCTTGGGGATATGAACTTGGATATGCTGCTGATCGGCCGTAATTTTTTCGCCTGACATGATGGATTGGAGAACCTGTACGGCCAGGTCCGGCCGATCAACTTCGAACCGGACTTCGGTCCGCTCGTCGTCCGCCATATCTGAAATGCTGCGGATGCCCACGAGCTTTCCTTTTTGCAAAATGGCGACACGGTCGCACATCATCTCCATCTCGGACATGAGATGGCTGGAGATTAGAATCCCTGTGCCTTCTTGCTCGGCCAAGTGTTTTAAATGTCCCCTCAATTCGCGGATGCCCGCCGGATCAAGTCCGTTGGTTGGTTCATCCAGCACAAGCAGGGAGGGTTTGTGGACAAGGCTGACGGCAAGTCCCAAGCGCTGCCGCATCCCCAGAGAATAGGTGCCTACTTTATCGTTGATGCTGTGCTCAAGGCCCACAAGAGCTATCACTTCCCGGATTCTTGATTCGGTTACGCCGGGTGTCATACGCGAGAAGTGAACCAGGTTGTCATAACCGGACAGGTATTTGTACAAATCCGGATTCTCCACGATGACGCCTACATGCTTCATGGCTTCTTCAAAATGTGCGTGCGCATCCGTACCATTAATCAGCACCTGCCCCCCTGATGCGGACATTAAACCGGCGATCATCCGGATCGTCGTTGTTTTTCCCGCTCCGTTTGGCCCAAGGAGGCCAAGAATTTCGCCTTTTTCCATACTCAGCGTCACTTGATCGACGAGGACCTTGTTTCCTATCTTTTTTGTCAGGTCCCGAATTTGTAGTAACGACAATGCAACCACTCCTTTTGTTAGCGATGGGAATGAGATATAATTTTCCGTATTCTGGCGGATTCATCTCAGCAGCTTCACCCTATCAGAACGGTTGTCATAAAGCCGAGTGACAAGGAGTCATAACCTTGATATGACAGGAAAAAAGGGGTGCATACAAGCAGTGGCTGCTTGTCCCCGCATGACTGAATGGAGTTGTTGTATCTATGCGTCATCATATCCTGAAGCGGTGGTCCTGGCAGGACTGGACGATGCTCGCCATCCGCCTGTTCTGGGTCGCCGCCGTTATTGTTTTAATGTATCGTGATCAGCCGGTGTTTCCCTTTTGGGCGGTGTTTGTTCCTCTGCTGCTGTGCAACCTTGTTCCTTTTGTATGGGTGAAAGGCCGTTACGGTCTGTACTTGATTGCGGAGGGTTTATTGGCTGGCGGCATTTCCTTGTATCTTGCTTACGATTTTGACTTGGTCCGGCTGTTCCCGCCGGCTCTCTTTACGATTGCCTTCTACAGCCGGGGCCGGGCCCACTTGTATTCCCTGCCTATTGCTGTAATTTTGTTTGTGCTCAGTGCGGGAAACACGGTGTATGCCTCATTGTCGTCTCCTATTCTGTTGCAAAGCTTAAGCGATGCCTTGATCCTTTACGGAATAAGCTACGCCCTGCAAAAAGGAGCGCTGGCAATCGACTCGATCAAGCAGAAGCTGGCGCTGATTAAAGAGCAGTACACGATTTTGGAGCAGTACTCCTCGCAGATTGAAAAAATGACGCTGCTGGAGGAGCGTTACCGTATGGCCCGTGAGCTGCACGACACGATTGGGCATACATTCACGTCCATGATTTTGGGAATGGAGACGCTGAAGCCCTATATTCCATCCCAAGAGGGAGAAGCCAAGCTGGCGGGGATGCTTAAGCTGGCGAGAAACGGGCTGGATGAGATTCGCCGTCAGGTGCATCAAATGGACCCGGCGGAGGAGGCGCTGCCGCTGGACCGGGCGCTGCTGCAGATGATCGAGGAGTTCAAAGGGAGTACCGGAATCCGCATCGTATTCCGCACAATGGGCGAACCTTACCCCGTAATCAAGCAGGTTAAGCTTGTCTTGTACCGCTGCCTGCAGGAAGCGTTAACCAATGCCAGCCGGCATGGACAGGCCGATACGATCCAAGTGCTGCTGCAGTATGACCGCACCCAGACGATGCTGCAGGTGCAGGACAATGGCAAAGGGAGCGACAAACTCCAATATGGGTTTGGTCTGACGGGGATGCAGGAGCGGCTGTCCGCACTGCAGGGCAAGCTCTACATTCATTCCCAGGCAGGCGACGGAACGATGGTTACCTGTACGGTTCCAAATTCGGCCCCTCAGCCTGGGCGGAAAATCAAAATTTTGCTCGCCGATGATCAGCCTTTAATCCGGGAAAGCTTGAGGCTTCTGCTTGGGGAAGAGCAGGATTTTGAAATCGAGGTGGCCGGAGACGGCAAACAGGCGGTCGAAGCCTGCCGGAAGAGCCGGCCGGACATTGTGCTGATGGATATTAAAATGCCCGAGATGGACGGGCTTGCCGCTGCCAGAATGCTGAAGGAGACATGGCCGGACATCCGAATCATCATGATCACGACCCTTGAGGATGTTACCTTGGCGGCCGAGGCGCTTCAAAGCGGAGCGGAAGGTTATTTGCTGAAATCCGTTCATCCCAAGGAGCTGGCCGCAACCATTCGGCTCGTCTATGGCGGCGGGACCATGATCTCGCAGGATGTGGCGGCCCAATTATTCCAGCAGCGGAGCGAAAAGGAGACGTCCAATCCGTACGAGTTGACCGAGCGCGAAGCGGATGTTCTCCGGTGCCTTACAGAAGGGCTGCGCAATAAGGAAATTGCCCAAAAACTGCATCTGTCCGAAGGGACGGTCCGGAATTATATTTCGTCTATTTACTTGAAGCTGCAGGTGAGCAGCCGGGAAGAAGCTGCTGAAAAAGCGAGGGTTGAGTCTCTTACTTAAGCGGAGGCTGCGCGCAAACGGGCAACGATTATTAATCTGCGATGATGAAGGAAACGTCACTGTATCCCGCACCATTTCTCTCCGAAATGTGTGCGGGATTTTTTTGTGCAGATGGATTGACATTTTGTAATTGTTAATTATAATACAAGACATAACAAATAAAAAAGCGCTATCATTTTCGGGAGGTGAGGCTGTGCACCTTGCAGGGATGAATATTACGTACAGGCATTTTCCATTCGAGCATTTTCTGGATTCCATGCTGGACCTGGGGGTGAATCGAGTGGAGCTGTGGGCGGGGGAACCCCATTTGTATGTAAACCGGGGAGGTTTCCGCCAGGTAAGGCGGATCAGGCGGGAGCTGCGGTCCAGAAACATGCAGGTGGTCTGCTACACGCCAGAGCAGTGTGTGTATCCGTACAATCTGGCTTCATCAGACGTGGAGCTTCGCCGCCGCAGCGTTGAGTATTTTGTTGACAATCTGTATGCCGCACTGGAGCTGGACTGTACGATGCTGCTGGTGACTTCGGGAATCGGGGATTTTCACCTGCCGCTCGAACAATCATGGGAGGCTGCCGCGGATTCCATTGGCCAGTTAGCCCGAATAGCCGAGCGGGAAGGCGTCACGCTTGCTTTGGAGCCGCTAACCCGCTTTGAATCGAACCTGATCACCGATGTTTTAGGGGTCAAGAACATGCAGGAGAGGGTCCGCTCCCCGGCGCTTAAAGGTATGATCGACGCCGTAGCGATGCAGCTCGCCGGTGAGACGGCGGCGGATTATTTTAGCCAGCTGCCGGAGCTGTGCCATTTTCACCTGATCGACGGAGAGGGGACATCGGACGCTCATCTGGCGCTGGATGACGGAACGCTGGACTGGCGGGGAACTTTGGCAGAACTGAAAAGGTGCGGATATGAAGGAACCTGCACTTTGGAAATTATGGGTTATCGTTATTATCAGAATCCGCATGACACGGTCATGGATTCCGTCAGGAGAGTAAGGGAACTGGGCATCCTATCTTCTTGATTTGGGGGAACTCGCGATGAGTAATGGCACACTCACAAGAAAGCTGGGTTTTTGGTCGGCCTTGGCATTAGCCGTAGGAACGACAATCGGCTCCGGAATTTTTGTCTCTACCGGAGATGTGGCTAAAGCGGCAGGGCTGCCTTCGATATCCATTTTGGCCTGGATCATCGGCGGAGTGATTGCGATCCCGCAGGTCATGGTGCTTGCCGAGCTGTCGACTGCTTATCCGGAAAATGGAAGCGGTTACGTCTATCTGAACAAAGCGGGATGGAGGCCGCTCGCCTTTCTGTATGGCTGGGCCACGTTCTGGGCGCTGGACCCGCCGTCCATTTCGATCATGGCGCTCGCCATTGTAACGTATCTTGCCACCTTCTTTCCGTTTTTTGCGGGAATTGCCGGCAAGCTGCTGGGCGTTGCGATCATTTTGTTCATTACGTCGATCCACTATCGCAGCGTAAAAGAAGGCGGACGGTTCCAAATTGTAATTACCTTGATCAAAATCATTCCGTTCCTCATCGTCATCGCGCTTGGCTTGATGTATATGAACTACGATCATTTTTCGTATTCGCCTCCGGCAGGCTCCGGCGGAGGAAGTTTAATCGGCGGCGTGTCCGCTACAACCTGGGCTTATACAGGGATGGCATCCATCTGTTTTATGGCGGGAGAAATCCGGAATCCGGGCAAGGTGCTGCCAAAGGCTTTGATCGGTTCGGTGCTGATTGTATTGACCTTATATACGCTGCTTGCGGTCTGCGTAACGGGACTTATGCCGTTTGATAAGCTGATGGGCTCCAGCGCCGCCATTTCGGATGCGGTCGGTTATATTCCGGGGTTGTCGGGAATGGCGTCGTCTTTCGTGGCAGTCACGGCGATTATCGTTATTCTCGGATCTTTAAGCTCCTGTATTATGTTCCAGCCGCGTCTGGAGTACGCCATGGCGAAAGACGGCCTGTTTTTCCGGCGGTTTGCCAAGGTTCATCCCAAATACGAGACGCCAAGCTTCTCTATTTTGGTTCAGGTCGGATATGCCTGCATTCTGGTGTTCTTCAGCAATTTGACGGCGCTGCTCGGCTACTTTACGCTGATTCAGCTCCTGATTAACATTATGGACTTTGCGGCGGTCTATAAATGCCGGAAAAGAGAGGATTACAAGCCGATTTACCGGATGCCCCTGTGGAGAATTACGACGATTCTCGCGATTGCGGGAGCGGCCTGGCTGGCCTGGGGAACCTTCACCTGGGCTCCGCTTCAAGGGATGATCGCGGCGCTGATTGTCGTTGCAACCGGCCTGCCTGTCTATTATTACTGGGAGAGAAAGTATGGACGCGGCCGGGAAAAAGACAGCCAACCCGATATCGTAGCCTAGCAAAAGACATTGTAAGTAACGTTTTATTTGAATATAATACAAGACATAACAAATAAGGGAGTTGGAGCTTTAACGGCTTCAATACAGGAGGGAACGAACATGTACAAATATGATGAAGAGCTGTTCCTAAGACTGGTGGAAAAGGAAGGCCTGGCGTACCGGGAACGGGTTGAAGAGATTGTGGACGGCATCTGCAAGCAGGGGTACCGGAACCTGTTCCTGATCGGCGCCGGAGGCACAATCGCTATGATGTACCCCTACGAGTACATCCTGAAGTCCAATTCGAGCATCGAAGTGCATGCGGAAATCGCCGCCGAGTTCCTGGTGATGAACAACCGGCATTTCAGCAAAGACTCCGTGTGTATTTTCACTTCGGTGTCCGGAACGACGAAGGAAACCATCGAAGCCGTCGAATACTGCAAACAGCGGGGCGCTACAACGTTTGCCCTGGTGGCCGAGCCGGACACGCCGCTGACGAAGCTGGTGGATCACTGCATCGTGACCGGGTCCGAAACACACTCTTTTGACACATTCTACATGCTGCTCTATATGGTGATTTTCCGCTTCATGTACAACAACAAGGAGTTCCCGCAATATGAGCAGTTCACGCGGGAGGTTGCGCTGCTGCCGCAGGCAATTCTGAACGCGGTAAAAGCATTCGACAAGCGGGCCGAAGCGTTTGCGGTTGAACACAAGGATACCGGCTTCCACATGATGGTAGGCTCCGGCAACCTGTGGGGCAATACGTACTGCTACGCGATGTGCGTGCTGGAAGAGATGCAGTGGATTCACGCCAAGTCGATTCATGCGGCTGAGTTCTTCCACGGAACACTGGAGCTGGTGGTGGAGGACACAAGCGTAATTCTGCTGAAAGGTGAGGATGAGACCAGACCGCTGACGGAGCGGGTGGAGCGTTTTGCCGAAAAAGTGACAAAGCGGCTGACAGTCATCGATACCAAGGATTTTGCGATGGAGGGCATCAGCGAGGAGTTCCGCAAGCATTTTGCCGTAAGTATTAACTGGGCGGTTCTCAGCCGGATTAGCGTGTACCTGGAGCGGGAGAGAAACCATCCGCTGACGCTCAGAAGATATTACCGCAAAATGGACTACTAAACGCTGCAAAAGAGCGCTGAGCGAACAGACGGGCGCGGCGCTCTTTTTTTTCAGCACGAGGAAGGTGATACCTGATGAAAATCGTTACTGTCGGCGACAACTGCATGGATGTCTATCGGCCGGCCGGAACCGCCTATCCCGGGGGCAACCCGGTGAATGTGGCCGTCTACTTAACGGAGTTGGGCGCGGAAACAGCCTATATCGGCTGGGTGGGGACTGACCGATACGGGGAAATTATGGTGCAAGCCATTCAAGGCAAAGGAGTCGACACCTCGAGGGTGTCGGTTAAAGAAGGGACCACGGCGGTCACCTACGTCGAAATGGTGGACAATGACAGACAGCTGGGCGATTACGAGGAAGGCGTGATGGCCGATTTTGTCCTCCGCCCGGAGGAGCTTCACTTTACGGAATCATTCCAGCTGGTGCATTCGGCGATATGGGGGCATTGCGATCCGTATTTTGCATATTTTAAGGAAAAAGGGCTGCTTACCTCCTTCGACTTTGCGGATAAACTGGACCATGAACTGTTGACTACGCTTACGCCGTACGTGGATTATCCGTTCCTGTCTTACACGCAGGACGACGATGAGATTCGCAGCTTGATGAAGCGGGTCAAGGACCGTGGCTCCCGGGTTGTCGTGGCTACCCTCGGCTCCAATGGCTCGCTCGCATATGACGGCGTCCGGTTCTACAAGCACGGGATCACCGAAACGGAGGTCGTCGATACGCTTGGCGCGGGGGATTCATTTATCGCCGGGTTTCTATACGGCACGCTGAAAGGGCTGCCAGTCGGGGATTGTCTGGCGCAAGGGGCGCAAAAAGCGGCAAAAACAATCGGCTATTTTGCCGCATGGTGACTGGCGGTGTCCGTCAATGTATAATATAGGGATATATTATCATTGATGGATAGGGATGAATGTTCCATGAATTTAAATCCTTCAACCCCCCAGCCGCTGTATATGCAGATCAGGCAAATGTTGAAGAACGATATCCAGCAGGGCCGCTACAAGCCGGATGAGCAGATCCCAACGGAAGCCGAGCTCTGCGACAGTTATAAAGTCAGCCGGATTACGATCCGCAAAGCCATCGAGGAGCTGGTCCGCGAAGGGACGTTGACCCGCGTTCCGCGCCGGGGAACTTTTGTGGCCTCCAACAAATTTCATAATGAATTGCTGTCTGTAAGCGGGTTCTCCGAGTTCAGCCACCAGCTGGGCATGATCCCGAACTCGCGGATTTTGCGAAGCGATGTGATTGAAGCGGCGGAAGACGTCGCCGGACATCTCGGGATCGAGGCGGGCAGCCCTGTTCTGGAGCTTGAGCGGCTGATGTATGTGAATGACCGTCCGCTGTTCTACGACATCGCCCATTTTCCGCTGACCCGGTTTCCCGGTCTGGAGAAACGGATTGCCATGAACGATTCCACCTACAAAATTTTGGCCGAGGAATACGGGACGGAGATCGTGAGCAACGACAAGGAAATCGACGTCATCGGCGCGACAAAAGAATACGCAAAGCTGCTGGAATGCGACATCGGCGCAAATTTGTTCCGGATCGTGAAGGTTGCGTTTGACGCCAAGGACCAGCCCGTCCACCTGTCCACATTTATGTGCGAGACCAGCCGGGTGACGCTGACCGTGCACCGGGCGAAGCAGTCGTATTAGCACGTTGTTTGGGTGTCACAAGATTTAGAGTCTGCCGTAAGAGTCCGGAGCCTGCCAGTTTGGCAGGCTCCTTTTTAGTTCCCGGTAGCCGCAGACGGTTTATCCGGCAGGTTCCTCAAAAACTGCTCGATCTGGTCCATGTAACCTTTGACCGTAATCCGTCTTGGGGCAAACAGGCTGAGCAGCACAGCCCGAAGCTCCGAGTCCGCGGTTCGTGTGCTGAGCATGGAGTGCTCGGTATCCGGGAAGACGGCGACGGTGAGCAGTTCCGGAGCAACCCGGGCGCGGTATACGCGTTCGGTCTCTTTTACATCCACATGGATGTCCTCTTCACCGAGAAGGAGAAGTACGGGCGTGCGGAAATGCCGGAGATCTGCGGCTGCATCGGCCCGGTAGTTTTTGCTGACAAAAGTCCATCGCTCACGTGACATCAGGCTGTCCTCGCGGGCAACGCGGAGATACTCCTCATACGACGCTTGACGCTCCAGCAGCTGCAGCACCTGCTCATCGTAGGCTTCTTTTGCCCGGATTTCCGGTTCGGAATAACCGGCGTGTTCCATCTGCCTGCGTGTATGGTATTTTCCCTGCTCCAGCCAATTGATGGCCGGGGATACCAGGATACTGAACGCAAGCCGTTCTTTCCCCGCGAGCTTGGGAATCACCCATCCCGCTTGGCTTGCTCCCCAGACACCAATCCGGCTCTGATCAATCATCGGCTGTGTTTTGGCCCATGCGATGGCCTGGCGGGCTTCCTCCACACGGTCATCTATGCTTTGCTCCAGCCAGTTCCCCTCTGAACCGTTTATCCCCCGCTTGTTGAGAGACAAAGAAGCATAACCCAAAGCGGCCAGCCGCTCCCATAATGGCTTATATCCCTCCTCGTGTGAGGCGTCAATTGGACCATCGCCATGGATAAACAAAACAAGGCCAAGCTTGCCCTCCGCCTGACGAGGCAGGACAAGCGTGCCGGTCAGCTTCCCTTCCGGTGCGGAAATTTCGACAGCCTGCTCGATCATATTGAACCGGTTTTGCATGACAATCACAAGCACCGTGCCGGCAAGCAGCACTGCGGTGAGTACAGCAGCGAGTACAGCGGTGCGAAGCATTCGTTTTTTCATTGTGCCTCCTTTAGCGGCTTATGTCCTTCAGATGCAGCACCCTGTACTCCCACTCGGCTTCCTTGAACAGCAAATAACGCGTCCAACTGCTGGTATGGTGTTCCGTATGGATGGATAAACGCTCATACAGCTGCCTGGCCCGCTCATTTGCACATGCGACATGCAAGCTAAGCCTGTTCAGGGAAGGATCAGCTTCGGCATACTGCCGCGCCCACCGGAGCAGCAGTGCGCCGGCACCAAGCCCTTGATGCGCCGGATCGACGGCGAGGTCGGCAACATACAATTCACCGGGATCTGGGGAGTGGGACAAAAAATAAAGCCGTGCCAGTTGTTTTATTGCGCTGAGCCTGCCCATACGTTTGAGGTCTTTCCATGGCGGGAGCCCAGGCTTCCGCCGGATGCCGTCCGCGGGTCTCCACTGCACGGAAAGGGTTCCTGCAACCTCTCCCCCATGCAGAGCGACCATTCTGCAGCTGTTTGGATCGCTAAGCGCATGCAGCAGGAGCTTTTGGAAAAAAAGCGCCAGCTCGTCGTCCTCTTCACCGGATGAGGCACCAAATTTTCCGCGAAAACCATGCACAAGCAGGCGGCTGACCTGGCCGCTGTGTTCCGGCTGCATCGGCTCTATTGTTATAGCGGGGGCGCTCATGCTTGAGCCCTCATGCCTAAGCCCTCCCGCCGGGTTGGGCCGGCTGTACTTTGGCCAGCAGCTCATAATGCAGTTTGCTGGCGCTGAATAAGGAGAGGTAAGAGCGTTCGATAAGGATGAGCGGCCCGTCCAGGGTTAAAGACTGCCTGGCGGCGTATTCATAAAAATCCTCAATCGCTTGCTGAAGCTCGTCTTCTTCCCCTATCCACTGCAGCGCCGTGAGGTATTCGCCTTCAGGGAGAACCAGATCGCCTGGTGCATCAGTCTCCAGGCATACAGCAAACGAATCCGGAGCAGAGGCGACATAATGAATATCCGATTCGAACAAGTCCGGGACGGGCTTGGCCCGATCCGCGAGTTGTCTGGCAGTAAGCTGCATACCGGAATTCAGCTCCGCCCAACGCGTAAGGTTGGCGGGAGCTCTCCACACCAGCCGGTAAGAACCGGATAGCGTGCCAAGCTGCTGATGCCCTTGCAGCATTTTTACGGTAAACTGCCGCAGCTCCTGCAGCCGTGTGATTTCGGTATCGAGTTCATTCAAAGAATGGCGAAGCTGCAGCTGAAGCTGGTCCGGTGAACAGGAATCGATGCTGCCGCCAATAGCTTGGACGGACAAACCCAGCTTGCGGAGCAGCAGGATATGCGCCAGCCGGTACACCTGATCCATCCCGTACATCCGGTAACTGATTGCTGTCCACATAGGCGGGCTGCAAAATTCCTTTTTCCTCAAAGTAACGAATCTGATGTACGGATACCCGCATCAGCCTGGCTAATTCACTAATGGTGATTTCACTTGTCATAAGTGCGGCTCCTAAATCTGTTTGGAATAACTTCACTATAAACCTTAGGTCTGACCTAAGGTCAAGGGGGAGGTGGCGGAGGAGTTTTTACTTGTGCATAAGTGAACAACTTATACAACCGACATAAATTATTCCGCCTTGGTATTGACATAAAGTATGTCGATGCATTATATTGGTGACATAAATTACGTCATCGGGAGGCGGAGGAATGAAGAAACAGGAAGACGATGTCCATGTGAAAACGGTGCTGGAGTATCTGGTTATGATTAACCGGCAGTCCTACTCGGGAATTGGCCGTGAGCTGAACATTACGCCCCAGCAGTTTTCGGATTGGATCAAAAAACGCCGGCCGGTGCCGCACGAAAGACTGAAGGCGCTCGCTGCTTATTTTAGCGTGCCTGAAACCGTTTTGGTGGATCCGCAACAGTTTGCTAAAGCGCTCACGCCTGCCGCCAAAATTGACCTGCACCTGCTGCTGCTGGATCAAAAGATCGCCGGGCTGGAGTCGGAAGGTGCGGACGCGGAGGACATTTCTCCTTATCAAGAGAAAAAACGGCAGCTCCAGCAGGAACGGCTCAACCAGGTTCGTCTCACGCGGATGGCCGCCCTGTTAGAGCGGGGAGAGGCCCGGACTGCAGAGGTAGTCGACCATGTGCTGGATGAACTGGAAGCCGGACACTCCGTTGAACTATATGCCAAGCTGCAGGAAGGAAGGCAAAAATCATGAGTACGGCCATTTATGTAAACCACGGGGGCAGAAATTTTGCCGGTAAAAATCAGGATATTCCCTATGACGGCGCCTACTTGTTCATTAACGGCAGGGGGCTGGCCAAGACAGCTATGATCGGGCCGCCGCACCGGCCCGTGCAGTGGGTTTCCCGTTACGGCAGTGTGACGGTGTCGCAGGTAGCCAAAGAAATGCCAAACGGAGGCATAAACGAAGCCGGCCTCGTGGTAGAGCAAACGACGCTCTGGGCCACCGTTTACCCGGAAGCGTTGGAGCGGCCCGCCATCGGGGAGCTGCAGTGGATTCAGCTTATGCTGGACACCTGCGCCACGGTAGATGAGGTAATCGAAGCCGCCGGACAGGTGCGGATCATCAACCCGATGTCGAGACTGCACTATCTGGTGTGCGATCAGGCGGGGGGCTGCGCAGTGATTGAGTTCTTGCGTGGCGAGATGTATGTCTACTCCGGCGGTAATCTGCCCGTCCCGGTACTTGCGAATACCGCTTACCCTGAGGCGATCGGGGATCTTCAGGACGCCGGCAGGGTTAGGGAGGAGTGCAAGCTTCAGGTGGACAGTCCACGCCAATCGAAATGGCGCCGGAAGTACAGTGAATATGAGCTTAATTCCATGGAGCGGTTCGCCCGGGCCGCGGAAGCTTTGGAACACCTGGCTGCAGAGAATGGACCGCTCGCTAATGCTGCCGCAGTTCGGGTCCGGGAACCTTCTGATTCGCAGGCGGACCGCCTGGCAAGCGAAATTGACGCGCGGGGTGGACAGGCTGTAGATACGGAAGCAGCGTTTGTGTTCGACATTCTTCACCGGGTAAAACGGGCGGATACGGCGTTCAGCCTCGTGTACGATATGGACCTTCTGGAGATTCATTTTTTGTCCGTCCGCTGCCCGGGGGTGAATCGGCTTCGGCTGCTTGACCTTGATTTCTCGGCGGAAAGCCGGATGGCGGTAAATCTGCAGCAGTCTGCTGCCGGAAGCCCGGTGCTCGAGACGTACACGGCGGACTTGAACCGTAAGGTGGCGGAGAGTTTTTTTCGCGATCCAGTGCTGACGGAGGCGTTCGGCTGGACCATCTCCGGGGAGATGATCGGATATCTGGGGGAGTATCCGGAGACCTTTCCGCTGCAAACCTCCAGTCCGGAAATAGAAAAGGAGGCGTGAGATGGACAAAAGGTTGGCTCAGGCGCTTATCCATTGGGACATCGACCCGTCGCGTCTTCCGTTGAATGAATGGATACGGGATTTAATTGTGAATTTTGGCCAGATTAAAGATAAGACCTTGTACGGGGATTCATGGACGGTGCTCGTCAGGATAACAAAGCCGATGGAAGGAACGCGGGACACCTATGCCGATGTAGCGTTTATCGTAGATGAGGCACCGTGGCATTTACTCGAACCAGGTTTTTGTTTTAAATTATGGGCCGGAAAAGAAGTTGCGACGGTAGTCATCTTGTGAAGATGCCCGAAAACGGCGCATAACAGGGAGAGAGCCGAGCTGGACGCTTGGCTCTTTTTTTACTTAGGTATCTGTTAAAGGTTACTGATCAGCCAAGGTTTAATCAACGGCAGCACCGTTTCGGGCTGCATGGCTTTCGTATGATCCATGTCTGCTCCTTGTATCAGTTCTACATCCCAGCCATAGGATCTCAATACCTGTTCATGTTGTTGAAGTAAACCGGCAATATCCACAACGGCGCTGCCAAAATTTTGGCCATAGGTGATTGTGTCCTGTTCTCCAGCAAACGCCAGCTTGGGAATGTGCAGCCGGGACTGAACGGTCCGGTCGTCGAAATCCATTAAACTTTTATATAAGGTGTAAAATTGTTTCGTTTGGCCGGGATCAATCGTTACCTGGATGTTGTTCCAGTCGATATCTTCCGGGCGCGTGGTTTCCGGCTGAGAGTTAGGTACGGCGTTCTGATTGCTGAGGGCTTGTTCGTACGTTTTTTCGGTAACGGTGAGCATTTCTTGATAAGGCCCTGCATACGGCGGGAATCCGCCCATGATCAGACTCTCCAGCCTATCCGTCCGGATCGCCAGCTGCAGCCCGGCAAGGGCCAGCCAGGAGTATCCGTAGTAGCTGAACCGCTCCACACCCATTTCGTCAGCGATTAACAGGAAATCCTGCACCATATCTTCAGGGGTGAGATGATCGGGCCGGGGATGACGGAACAGATGGCCTTCATAGTCAAAATATAACACCCGAAAGGTATCGGTGAGTCCTTCCACCAAGTGTTTACCCAGTTCAGGGTCCACGCCCCACAGCTTTAGCTGCTCGGCTTCTTGTCCATAAACCGGCTGTTTAGCATTGGGAAGCATAATGGCCTTGCCGGATGAGGGGCCAGACAACCCGACCGCCAGCTGAGAACTGTCATTTAAGACGACAGTTTTGTTCAATCGAATCCCTCCAAAAAAGAGTTATACTCCTACCATACAACATTCATGCAATCTTCCGGCTTCCGGACTTGGAGTTCAGTTGAATTAATGGATTGGCGCATCTTATCTTAACGCAGCACTTGAAAGTTTTGCTTTAATGGCGGATGGAGATGCACCGGACAGAGCATTTACAGCTAGAAGCAGGACATCAATCAATTTATCCCGAGCAGCCGCAAAAAAAGACGGGTCTCCAGTTGCCTGGAGAACCCGTCCTGTTCATTTATAAGCTATGCCGGTGTTTCAGCCGCATTTGTAAGGGGGATGGGCAGCCGTTGCCTTCCGGCGCAACCTAGTGTGAGTGTGCGGTTACTTGGAATCCGATGAAACCGGAATCGTAAGTTCCAGATCCTTGAGGTATGTCCGTTCGCCACGACTGCCGTTACCTTCGCCTACAACACTCCAGTTCTTTTTGTTATACGTCAGGGTATACGGCTTGATCGTGATGGATTTTGGCGTTGATGCAAAAGCTCCGTACAGCTCGTCGACATGATACTCCGTCTTCGGGTTGGAATGGAAATATCCATACATATTTAGATCTACGGTGTTTCCTTGATCGTCTACCAGCTCATAATATACCATGCTGGCCTGGTAATCGCCGGACTGCTCTTTGGAGGCGGGTACCGGTCCGGTGCTGTCCAGGACAAGACGGGTGGACACCGGCGTAATAACCAGTTGGTCGACCGTATAGCTGAATCCCCGGCTGGATGCGGTTGCGGCGTCCGCTTTCGGTTTCACAGTCATGGACTTATCTTTTACATTGACCGGCACAGTAAATTCAAAGGACTCATCCACCCCGGTTACTTTGGTACGGATGGTCAGTTCAAAAGCGTCGGGGACATTTTTCAGGCCTGTCATCTCGGCCAGGTATGCATTTTGCTTTATAGTATCGCCCATGCCGCCCTTGTCAAATTTCAAAGGCTGGCCGTTAACAAGCATTTCAGGCCGCTCAATATAACCTTTCTTTTGTTCGTTCTCCGGTACGATTTTTCCCTTTACCCAGTCATTTGGATTTGGCCCCGCCTCTTCCGCTGTAATATAAGGAGAGGCTGCAGTCTCCAAATCTACACCCTGGCGCTCCAGTACGAAGCTTAACCGGGTGCCGTCGTACAGCAGGTCGGCGACAGTCAGTGTAACACCATCATGAGTCACGCTGAGGTTAGGAGACGACACAATTCCTCTTTCGGCTGCCGTTTGCAGGCCAGCATCGGTTACTCCCGTAAAAATCGATCCAATTACCGGAATTTTGCTCATGGTTGCCGCCATGGCTGGTGAAACAAAGCCTGTGCCGATCACGCCCGCTCCGAGAGCTGCGGCGGTAGACGCGGCAATCAACGTTTTTTTCAACATCCCTGTTTGCTTAGCTGCTGTTCTGCTCATAGTTCTCTCCTCTATTTTATTCATAATTTCGTCGCTCATTGTAGCCCGCGGCATGTCCGATTCCCGGATCCACCGTTCGAGCGTATCAAGCTCACCGGATCCCGTTCGATTTGGCAAATGTCCCATTTACGATTCCTCCTTCTTGGCTCCTGCCGTTCAGCAGCTTGTGGCGCAGACGCTGATACTTCTTCCTGGCGTTGGCCGCCTGAATGCCCATAATGCCGGCAATTTCTTCAAAAGTGTATTGTTCGACCGCCTTCAGCAGCAGCAGATGCTGTTCATCCGGCTTCAGCTCTGCCAGCATATCTTCGACCACTGGTGCATGCGGCGAAACTTGGGGCAGGGTTTGCTGCTCCTTGCAGTGATTCACCAGCTTCAGCCACCTGCTCTGTTTTTTCTTCAGGTTAATCAAATGGTGGTAGGCCATTTTATATAACCAGGCGGAAAAGGATACCTCTCTCTCATACCTGTGAAGCTGTTCGTAAGCGCGAATAAATATTTCCTGGACCGCATCTTCAGTCTCTGCATGATTGCGAAGGATATAGTAACAGTAAGTGTACATCTGCCGCTCGAACTTCCGGATGATGGCGCCATAGCGCTGCTTGTCTCCTGCCTTAACCTGCTCGATGATCGCTTCGATTGTTTCGGCCGTATTGTCCGTTTCCCCGGGGACGCTAGGCTTCACAAGCTCACCTCCTTTGCTGCTTACACTTATATAACAATTCCAACCTGTCCGATTGTGACTTACAGATAAAAAAAGCACTATCCTCCATTAATGCCATTGAATGCGGGAGAAGATCAAGAGGCATAGATGCCGCCTTCTGTGGGCATCTTAGGGAAAAAGATACGTGAAGGAGCGGACTGCCAAATGGCCAGAAGAAGAAAGCGGAACTATGCGGTGCCCGGAGTCGAGCAGACGATGCAGAACTTCAAAGCGGACGTGATGAAGCGCGAGGGGTACACGGTCAACCCGAACCGCCCGGATGACGTGAAATTTGAGGTGGCCAAGGAACTGGGCATTCCTCTGCAGGAGGGCGGGAACGGGGAGCTCAGCACGGAAGCTGCAGGCCAGATCGGCGGCCAAATTGGCGGCTCCATGGTGCGGGAGATGATCCGCTTGGCGCAGGAGCGGCTGGCGGAAAGGGAAGGGCGTTAAAGGAGCCAAGTGAGCTGGGCCTTCATTAGACTAGAAGAAGCCGCTCCATGACCTATGGGGGGCGGCTTCTTCAGTGTGTTTTTGCGGTTAATGAGTAATCACTAGGTAACTGTCCATCAAGAAATACGTAGCGTCCTCCAGTTTATCTTCAGCAATCCTGCTGTACACATCATACACTTCCTCCACGATTGCATCTTCCTCCAATTGCTCCTCAAAACGGACAACAAGCTGACGGTCCCCCCGCTGGATAAACTGCTTCAGTACGGCGCGGAACTGTTTCATTGAGCTGATCTCCAGCCCCCGGGTTTTGTAATAGTCTTTCGAGTTGTCGGTTCCCTTGAATAGGCCGAGCTGGGCATCGGTCCAGTACTCCTTGCCTGCTGTCAGATGCAAATCCTGCGCCGTCTCGTCGTTTGAGTTATAAATCATATAAGGGACGCCTGAGTTCGTTCCGTTATTGGTGGGGTCGACGTTAAGCCAGCCCTTGTTTGTTTTGACCTTGTTCCAGGCATGCGGAACATGATCCAGCGTTCCCGTAACGACGATGGTTTCAAGACCTGCCATATCGCTGAGCAGCTTATAGGCGGAGGCGTAACTGGCGCAGACGCCGATTTTGTTCACCAGAACCCCGTATGCGTTAAAGGAATCGTTAAACTCGGGATCCACCGTTTTATATGCATTAGCTTCCGAGTTATCGGCTGCGGCATCATCGTATTTAGTATGAGCGTTCAGATAATCGTAGATCGCTTTTTGTTTATCGTCTTCGGTCATGCCGTCTTTTATGATGGTATCTGCAACCCGAACCGCTTCCGCCAAAATCTCCTTCTGTTTTCTTTTGATTTTGCGTTTGGATTCATCGTAATCCACATGCAGCATCAAGGAATCATAGTCATACCAATACAGATCCACATCGAGAATATAGGGGTTTTGGTAAATCACTTTATCCACCGTATCCGTCAGAGCACTGAAGTTTTGGGCTTCCGGAAAAGCTTTTAAAGAGATGCGGGTATCGGCTGCCGCCATATGCAGCGCCAAAAACTCTTCCAGGGCGGAGTCGGCGTTGAGCGCCGCGGGCGGGAGATGGCTGACCGCCGGTACATACTCCTTGTTCCCTTCTTCCATTATTTTTTTTGTGTTTTTGCGCTGGGCGTTGATCAAGTCTGCCGCGTCAACACGTTTTTTGCCGCTGCCGATCAGTGTCGGCACATCGGGTTCCGGCACATAGCTGGAGGTGTTTTCCGTTCCGATAAATCCCTCTTTGCTGGTACTCGCGAGGTCGGCATTATCTTCCGAGAGGGCGGTGAGTTCTTCCGGATCAACGGTCCATACATGGGCCTTCCCTTTGAAATGCGTACCTTCCACCTGAAAAGGAACCAGCGTGTACCCGTCTTCCGATTTTTCCGCTGTCAGCTTCGGATCATACAGAACAGCCCGGGTAAGTTTGGTGCCGTTTATTGTCGTTACACTGACCGTTGCCGGAAGCTCCTGCACCGTCTCATATCCTTTATAAAAAAGGGAATGATCTTCCAGGGAGGCAGGCAAAGAGGCGGACAGCCCAATTGTATCGACAGGAGGACCCAGATTGGATTCTTCGTCCCCCCTTACGGCGGAAACGAAATAGTGGCCGCTCACAAGGTAATTTTGGTTCATGAGCTCCTTGGTGCCTTTTTCAAATTCGTTATAATGCAATCCGCCGCTTCCGTCGGACGCAAAGTCTTGAAATTCCGTTCCGGTAACCGTTCCAATCAGATAAGGGTAAGCGGATTTATAGCCCTGTTCCGGCCCCTTTACCGTTTCTTTATTGTTGTACGAGGAGGTTGCCTGATAAATATTATATTTTTCCGCGCCTCTGACTTTATCCCAGACCAATTTTAGCCGGCCTTCCGCATCAATCTCTGACCGTACATTGGGCGGGGCAAGCCGGGATTTGATAGTAAACGGGATGATAAGGGGCTGTGTCAGCTTGGTTGGAGAGTTTGCATCCAAATCATAATTAACGCGGAGATAATAGATCGGAGCATATCCCCATGAGCGGTCGTCTTGATAGCGGATGGAGTCGGAAGAGGCGAGGACCGCTTCAATTGACTCTACTACAAGAACGCTTTTATCCGCGTTATAATCCTTGATGCTGGTGAAAGAACCGATCTTGCTCTCCGGCAAGGCTCTTGGATCCGTATGTACCGTCACAACCTGATCGAGTTCCTCAAAACTCAATTCCGAGAGGCTGGTGTTAAACGGGAATTCGAAGACTTGATTGTGATTCACGTTATAAAGGGGCATAATATCAGGCTGCTCGCGATTGACGTATTTCTGCTTTAGGTCCAGCACCGTCAGGGCGGAATTGCCGGAACGGACAGTATGTCCCGTACTTCCCGGAAGACCGGAACCGCTTGGTTTGGCAGCGGCCGTGGCGGATGGGCTTGGGCTTGGCTGTGCGGATTCATTGTTGCCATCGCATCCCGATAAGATCAGGATGAACAAGAGAATCGAAAAAAACAGTTTCTTCACGTTGTAACACCTCTTATGCTGCAGATTAAGGAAAGACATACCCGGACAGCGATGATTCTAACGTATGGTATCATATGGAAACGCGTGGCTCAATGAGAGGATGGGACGATAAATCTCAACCGGAATTATGCCTCTAAACGAAAAAACGGACAGAATTTGCAATGGCTGCAGCAGCTGTCCCCGGGCCGCAGGGGCTGAGCCTATAATTAGTACAGGACTGAACTCCCATTTCCCGCAGCTTGCTTGCAGGAAGGATAATCCCGGTAAATCGTTGAATATAACGGGTAAACCTACTAGGACATGCTATAGGGAAGTCCTGTAAATACGGGTGTACCGCCGGATATGTCATTAGCCGCAGGAGGAGAAGCGCATGAAATCCATTACCGTTCAAAAACTTACGGAAACCTTCCACTTGGAAGTGCTGGCCGGAGGCGGCCGGATGGATCGTATCATCACCCGGCCGCGGGCGCACCGGCCGGGCCTTGAATTTGTCGGATATTTTGACTTTTTCCCGATGGAGCGCGTGCAGGTGCTCGGCCGTAAAGAGATTACCTATCTGCTGACGCTGAGCGTGGAAGAACGCAAGCTGCACATCGGCAATATTGTAAAATACCACCCGCCCTGCTTTATCGTTACGACAGGCCAGCAGGAGATTCCTTATCTGAAGCTATTCTGCGAGCAGGAAGGCATTCCGCTGCTGCGGACCCGGGAGACGACAACCGAGTTTATCGCCAAGCTGGACAGTTACCTGATTAAATCCCTTGCGCCCGAGCTGTCGATTCACGGGGTGTGCGTAAATGTATCCGGTATCGGGATTCTGCTCCGGGGCAAATCGGGCATCGGCAAAAGCGAGACGGCGCACACGCTTATCCGCAGAGGCCACCGCTTCGTAGCCGACGATATCGTGGTGCTCAAGAAGCTGGGACCGGCTACGCTGCTCGGCACCCATAACGAAACCACACGTGAATTTCTGGCGCTGCGGAGCGTCGGCCTGATCAACGTTGTCCGGCAGTACGGCCGGCGGGCGTTTCAGGACGAGACGCGGATCGTGCTCGACATCGAGTTGTCCCCGTGGCGGGAAAATGCCTTAAACAATGAGCTGGAGGTCACACCCCAGTTTACGGAGTATCTGGGCGTGCAGATTCCGCACATTGAGGTGCAACTGCAGCCGGGCCGCGATGTAGCAGGCCTAATCGAGGCGGCTGCGAACAACTGGTATCTGAAGCAGCTCGGCTACAGTGCCGCCGAAGAATTTATGCAGCGCATTGAAAATGGGATGCAGTCCTGAGGCGGGAGCGAAGAAATCAGGCAGGTTAAATGAAGCCTCCCCGCAGAGGCGCAAATGAAACGGGGAAAGCCGCTTTCTTTTACCGGAAGGCGGCTTTTTTGCGCCGATTTTTAGATTTGTAATACTTTTGCCCTGTTGCGGAGTCGAAGGTTATGGGATGATAAGTCCATCAAAGGCGATGCGGCCGCTGGCCGGCAGCCTTGACCTTCAGGCTATTGCGATCCTTCCTTCTACTTCATTTGGTGAAAATAGGGCGCAGCTCTCCTGAAGGACCTTTATACACGAGAGGAGGCATCCAGGCTATAATATTCCTTCCTTCTATGTTAAAACCAGCCTTAGGGATATTGCTTTCCTGGAGTCTTTTATGAACGTTAATCCAATTTATCTGCGCAGAGGGCGCAAATGGATTGTCGAAACAGGGCAGGAGCCCAACCGGCTCTCCAAAGCCCTGCTTGCGACAGCCGCTAAAAACATCGCTTCGCTCGGCTTCACCTTTTCCCCGCGTTTGATGCAGGCGCTGGGTACACTCAGCAGAGAGCAGTTTGAGGAAGTTTACCGTCAGCTGCTGGCCAGTTTAAAAGTCATGGTCGGCGCACATGTAAAATACCAGCCGATGTATCCGGACTTTCCGGATCAGGTGATGGAAGCGGACGATGTGGAGCTGTATCTGAATGCAATCTACCATTACTTCACAAATGAGACGCCAAAATATGGAGCATCGGACAGACCGCCGCTGCTGGACGCAAGACCCTTGAAGCCGATCGACCTCGGCAGCAAAGCGGAATTTAATCTGATGATACGCCGGCTGATCGAAGCGAAGACGTCGATCTCCGAAACTGACCGTCAGGATATTGACGCTGCATTCTCGTATGCCGATCCGGATGAACTGGATGAAATCCTTCCGGATGAAATTCCCTTTAAAGAAAATGTAGGGTTCGTGGTGAGTGTGCTGCTGAAGTATGAGCTGGCAAGCGTGAAGCGGGTTGGCCGGTATTTTAGAACCGCCACTGATGTGCTGCGTCTGGCTGTGGCATTGTCTGACGGCGACGTCAGCCTTGCCCAAGCGGCCCGGTTCCGTAAATTCAAACGTGCGGAGAGACGGCTGCTGCTGGGACTGCTGGAGCAGTGCGGTTCAATCACGGAGGATATGCTGCGGTACAAACAGCGCTGGATCCGGCTGGGTGAAATTCTTCATCCCGCCGAATATAAAAATCAGTTCGCCAAGGCTAAGGAAGCGTTCGAGATTATCCGCAATAACAAGCCGTTTGCTACGTTTAACCGTAATGTTGAGCTTGCGTACAAGTACGGCGATCTATGGACAATGATCGATCTCCTGATGCGCCGCCCGGGCGAAATGGCCAGACGGCTGGACCAGCTGCTGCGCCGTTCGGGTGAGCAGACGGAATATGTGGCGCTGGCGTTTGAGGAAGTGGCGGACCAGGTAGCGACACCGGTGCTGCTGCAGGTGAAGGCGCATTTTGCACACCGGAATGAGCCTAAGGAGCTGCGCGTCTTTTTTCCAAAAGGGAATGTAGCTAAAGCTTATGCTATACCTCACGCGCTTCCGGAAATTGATCCGGCGGTCTGCCAGCAAATCGTGGACATCTGCGGCCAGACATTGATCCGCCGCTTCGCTGCGCTGCCTCCGCTGGGCAAAACCTATGTTGATGCACGCCTGCGGCAGTATCTTGTACCGTTCTCCCAGCGGTCTGCGAGCAAAGCGCTGCGGACCCTCGTCCGGGGCAGCCGGATTCCGCTGCCGGCGGGAGATACGCTCCGTTTTTTCACCTGGTGGAAGGAAGGGAAAGTGAACGGCAAGGATACGGGCCGCGTGGATATCGACTTGTCGGCTGTAATGTACGACAGAGAGTGGAACTATGTGGAGCACATTTCCTATACCAATCTGCGTTCCGCCAAGTACCGGGCGGTCCACAGCGGGGACATCGTGTCTGCACCCCAAGGCGCGTCGGAGTTCATCGACCTCGATATCCCATCGATTGTGGATTATGGCGGGCGTTATGTCGTGGCTTCTCTGAATGCTTTTACCGAGCAGCCTTACTGCGATTTGCCGGAATGCTTTGCGGGCTGGATGATGCGGAAAAAGCCGGGTTCCGGCGAGATTTACGAGCCTTCGACGGTGGAGAACAAGATTGATATCACCGCCAATACGCAAATTGCAATTCCCGTTATTCTGGACCTGGTCGAACGGGTGGTCATCTGGACCGATTTGTCGCTGACGCGGTACCCTTTCTCTTATAACAACGTGGAAGGGAACCAAAAAGGCATGGTCCTGATGGGCAAAGCGTTGACCGCTCTGCGGAAGCCCAACCTGTACGACTTGTTTACGCTGCATGCCCAGGCAAGAGGCGTGATGGCAGGACCGAACGAAGCGGCCGACAGCTTGTTTTCGGTCGAGGAAGGGATAACTCCGTTCGACATTGAGCAGATTATGGCGGAGTACCTGGTGTAGTGGGAAGGAGAGGGCGCATAACGGCTTACGACCCCTAAGGCGCGCACCCCAAGCACAGAGTATTGTTCGCTGGACCGCGGCTTTGGAAGTTTCGCATTGACGTCCAACCCAACCTCCGCTATAATTTCCAATAACTTGATACCCGAAAAGGCTAGGAAGAGAAAGAGTACGGCGGTGAAATCTTTGAACAGAGAGCTCCGGCAGCTGAAAAGGAGCAAAGAAACTACCCGCGGGAACATGGTCTCTGAGCTGCGCACCGAACTCCCTGCGGGATGTAGGCTGCGACGGAACCCGCATCCGTTATTGTGCTAGGGTATAAACGCCAAGCGGCGTCGTACCTGACAAGGTGAATGCCGGGACCGGCATTAAATTGGGTGGTAACGCGTGAGCACAAGCTCTCGTCCCTTTGGGACGGGAGCTTTTTTTGTTTTCCCACAATGAGGAGGTTATGATCATGGCTAAGATTTTTATCGGCGGCGCCTGGCCGTATGCGAACGGCTCGCTGCATCTCGGCCGGCTGGCAAGCGTGCTGCCCGGCGATGTCCTGGCGCGGTATTACCGGGCAAAAGGGGAAGAAGTGCTGTATGTATCGGGCAGCGATTGTCATGGCACGCCTGTAGCGGTGCAAGCGATCCAGGAAGGGACAACGCCTGAAGCGGTCGCCGGCCGGTTCCACCAAGAGTTTGCCGAATGTTTTGAACGTTTGGGCTTTACCTACGATTTGTACACGCGCACCGACCGGGAAACGCATCATCGGGTGGTTCAAGAATTGTTTGGAAAGCTGCTGGAGAACGGGCATTTGTACCGGAAGACAGTCCTTCAGACCTTTTGCGAAACGGATAAGCGGTTTCTGCCCGACCGTTATGTCGAGGGAAAGTGTCCGGTATGCGGAAACCGCGCCCGCGGCGACCAATGCGATTACTGTTCCACGCTGCTGGATCCGGCAGATCTGACGGACCGTACCTGTAAATTATGCGGACATCCGCCTGTCGACCGGCCAACGGAGCATTTTTATTTAAGCTTGTCCTCGTTTCAGGAACCTCTGGCCCGTTATGCGGATACTGCTCAAGGATGGCGGGACAACGCGGTGCGGCTGACGAAACGTTATTTGGACGAAGGGCTTCAGGACCGGGCGGCTACACGGGATTTGGAGTGGGGAGTGGATGTTCCGTTAGAGGGCTATGAGGGGAAAAAAATATACGTCTGGATTGAAGCGGTCAGCGGATATTTGTCGGCAAGCAGGCAGTGGGCGGAGGAAACGGGTGGGAACTGGGAAGCGTTTTGGCAGGACAGTGACGGTGACGAGAACGGGGACGGAGACGGCGGAATCACTGCTTACTACGTGCACGGAAAAGACAACATCCCGTTCCACAGCCTGATTTGGCCGGCGCTGCTGTTGGGTGCGGGAGGACTGCATCTGCCGGACCGGATTCTCTCATGCGAATACATGACGCTGGAGGGGCGAAAGTTCTCGACCAGCCGCAACTGGGCGGTGTGGGTGCCCGACATTTTGGAGCGGTATCAGCCGGACTCCATTCGTTACTTTCTGATTGCCAACGGGCCCGAGAAGCGGGATACGGATTTTTCGTGGAGAGAGTTCATTTACAGTCATAACGGCGAGCTGCTTGGCGCATTCGGGAATTTTGTGAACCGCACGCTGGCCTTTGTTCAGAAGTCGTTTGGGGGCGCAGTGCCCGCCGGGACGTTCAGTACGGAATGGAGGACCTCAACGGAGGAGCTGTATCACGGAGCGGGAGCTTTAGTGGAAGCGGGACAGTTCAAGGATGCCCTCGAGCTGATTTTTGGTTATGTCCGCCGGGCCAACAAATATTTTGACGAGCGGAAGCCTTGGGCGCAATTTAAGGAGAACAGGGCGGCATGCGAAAATACGCTCTACGAATTTGTCCAAATTATCGCCAATCTGGCGAATTTGCTGGAGCCCTTTACTCCGTTTGCTTGCGCGAAAATAAGGAAATTCCTTACACTGGAAGAACCGGGGTGGACGCTGCTTGTTATTCCGGCCGGACGGTGCATCCGGGAGCTGGAGCTGCTGTTTGAGCGGATTGATCCAGACCGGATTGCGGAGGAGGAAGCCCGGTTGGAGAGGCAGCTACGGCAGGCTTAGGTAACGCTCCAGATCAAACAGGCCCCTCCTTCAAAGTCCCCAATACTATATCAAATGAGGTGTAAAGACATGAAGAAGACAGCCCACAAGCTTTTCCTTGTCCAGATGCGAAGCGAAAAGGCGGACATCGCAGGCAATCTCCATTCCATGCGGGAGTACATAGCTGCCGGCAGCGCCGGAGGAGCGGATATTGTTTGTTTTCCCGAAATGAACATTACAGGTTACATTGATCCTGCGAAACACCCGGAAGCCGTGTTGACCCGGGATCATGCGGCGGTAACCCAAGCCGTGGAGTACAGTGCGGAATACGCCGTCTGCGTTATTGCAGGTTTCGTCGAGCATAACCCGGAAGGGAAGCCGTTTATCACGCAATTTGCCGCCTACAAGGGCGAGTGTCTTGGATTTTACCGCAAAAAAACGATCGTCGACGAGGAAGCGGAATGGTTTGCGCCGGGCGACCAGCAGCCGGTGTTCTCCATCCCGGGGCTTACTTTTGGCCTCTCCGTCTGCGCTGACATTGATGATCCGGATATTTTTCGCCAGTATGCCGCACAGGGAGCCGATGTGATTCTGGAGAGCGCGGCGCCGGGATTGTACGGCGAGCAGGCGGCCCGCGACTGGGCATCCGGATATAACTGGTGGAGAAGCAAATGCATCGACCAGCTTGGAGCGTATGCGGCGGAGACGGCAACGTACATCGCGGTCGCGACGCAGGCGGGGCGGACGGTGGACGAGGATTTTCCAGGGGGCGGCTATCTGTTTGACCGGACAGGCAAACTTGCGGCGGAGTCGGGGGATTGGAGCGAAGGCGCGCTGAGTGTGCAGATCGAGGTTTAATGCATCGAACCTGTCTTACTCCTCATATTTGGCTTTGTGCTTACGCTTCATTGCCACATAGTCGGGATCGGTTTTGGCTTCCGTCCATTTGGCTTTGAAGATAGCGGCGGACTCCGCCTTCACCGAATCGTTTTGGTAAGGCAAAACAGAACCGTCCTCCTGCGAATATTTCCGCCCGCCTTTGTGATTGGTGTACCGCCGTGCACGCGTATAACCCATTTGCAGGAACTTCCGTGCCATATCCATCCCGACAAAATCACGGTCCTCTTTGTATTTCAAAAACAGCCCGTAGATTGCCTCTGAGGATGCCCGGGCGATTTCCGGCGTTTTGAACCGCCAATGCGGGAGGATCTCGCTTTTGTAGGGCTCCACAAGCAGCACGCCTTGTTCGCCGCGGCCTATCGTATACAGCTCGGGATGCTCGCGCAGATCCAGCTGGCTGTAATCCAGTGTGTAATCAAACTCCTTCATAGACTCCCCTCCGGCTGCGATTTTTGCGTAATGTTAGGACTCGCCTGATTATAAAGAGCTTACCCGGTAACCCTTCCCTCAAACAGCAGGTTGAGGTGAAACAGCCCGGGAGTTGACAAAAAAACCGCCCCGCCCGGTTAAGCGGGGCGGAAGCGGTTTACAATCCAACACTATTGCTTCACAACGGTGTAGCCTTCTTGTTTCAGCTGGGTCACGACCCCGTGGTCGCCCAGCATATGCAGTGCGCCAACCACGATGAAGTAGGTGGAGCCTTTGTCGCTGTTCAGGTATTCCTTGACATGCTTCACCATGCCATCATTGCGGTCCTGCAGCATCGCTTTGTAGTATTCGGGGTCAGTGGCGGAAGCTTTAGTGAAGGCAACCAACGTGTCTTCATCGCCTTCTTTCCACATTTGGTTCAGCTGATCGGCTGAGTTATCCTGAGCCGCCGCGGTAGGCTGCGTCAATGCTTCAAGCATTTCGTTCAGCTGCTCCTCCTGGAGCTTGTCCGAAAATCCGGCCAGCATATTAAGCTGCAGCTCGGCTGTCTCCAGCTCAATGACCGGCTTGTTCAGCTGCTTGGATTTCTGCAGGAAATACATATCAATGCCGATATCGGTCTGATAACCGGAGTCCTGGGCCTGCATTCCGGTCAGCGAGTTGGAGACCAGCCAAGGCTTGTACTGATCAAATGAATTGGCCGGGAGTTTGTTGTCAGTCAGGAATTTGACCAGCTTGTTGTAGGTTGCGGACGAAATATGATCCTTAAGCGTGGTGCCGTCCGTGTAGACTCCTTTTTCCGCCATAAATTTTTTCATCAAAGCGGAATCAACTTTCGTCATGTCCACCTCTACGCCCAAATACTGCGATTCTTTAAATGCTGCTTCAATCTCCGGGCGAAGCGGGTACATGGCTTTGTCAGCCACATGGATAGAACCAAGCAGGTATACGGTATTGCCTTTGTTCTCTACCTTCCACAGGAAACCTTTGCTTCCGCTAACCGGCTTTTGCGCCTCAAAGGTGATGGTGCGGAGCGAGGGATTCCAAGCTACGCTGTAGCCGGTTGTCTCACCGATAAAACGAACGGGAACATAAGTAACGTTGTTAATCGATTTTGGAGCAACCGGAAGTTTTTTCGTCTGGCCGTTAACGGTTGCGTTGGTGCTGCCTACCGTCAACTGCAGCTTTAGTCCGTTTTTAGTGCCGGTTACTGTCTTGGTTTTGCTGTCCCAGACTACGTTCACGCCGAGCTTCTGGAAAAACGGACGCATCGGGACAAGCGTTGTACCTTTTTCATGAATCGGGTTCACATTGCCGAGCTGAACCTGGGCTCCGTCAATCCATACGCCCACCGGCTTGGCTGCGGCCTGCGCAGGCGAAACTACGGTTAACACCAAAAACAGAGATAGAAATAGAGTGCTGAGTTTCTTCATCATGGACTGAACCTCTCCCATTGGCAGTAGAATATGAAAACCTATTACACACAAAATACCTAGTGGAACAGTCTTCCATGCCATTATATAGAAGCCTATACTTGTATTCAATGCCGGGCGGGTATTTCTGCTTCATGCTTATGAATCTTTCGAATTTTAAATAAAAGCCAGTGGGCCTGGTTAGATACGTAAGCGTAGACACCCCATGAAGTCAGCCAAGTGCATTACGAAGCAAGAGCTGTCCCCCGTCATACTGCGACTTATTGGGACAGCCCCTTTAAATATTTTACTTCGGATCAATCCACGTTTCGGCCATCTTCACCAAATCGGCTTTGCTCAGCGGACTGTCTGAATCGTCGGACAAATTGAACTGCAGCGCGCGCGTTTCGTCAATCCAGCCAAGACGGTTTGTGCCTGCATTTACGGGCCCGTCCGGTCCGCCCGAGCGGATATAATAAGCTTCCGTTCCGCCGATGGACAGCTTCTCGGCGGCATCCTGTTCGTTTTGCATAATGGTGGTTTTTGTAACGTCCGGTTCGATCCTGGAGACGGTAAGGTTCACATAATGCCTGCCGCTGGAATACCGAACAAAAGTGAAGTCCGAGGTGCTCCAGTCCAGCTTGCTGACGAACAGTCCTTCCTCCTGCGGAGCCGCCTCGGCCTCAGCGATCAGCCGCTTTTTCAAGGTTTCTTGGGCAGCTGAATCCAATCCGGCCGCATGAACCGGGGTTACATAGCCAAAATCAAAGGTATATTCCTTAAGCGGATGTTCGGGCAGGGAAGGGGACGGTGCGCCGGTGCGTTCGATCTCGCGCTGCAGGCCCGCGATGCTGTCCAGTTCGTTTTCGTGATACACGTATTGAATGTTCCGGCCGGGATCGGTGCTGTTTTTAACGTAATAAGCGCCATATTCACCGGGCTGAAGCCGGCTTTTGGCTGTTTCGTGCTGCTGCCAGTAAGCCTGCGAATACATTTTGGAAGCATCGGTCTCTTTGGGCGCCACGGCCGTATCCATGACGATGTCCCCTTGGCTGTTACGGAATTCAAGATATTGAGAAGCGGCATAACCTGTTACGGATGCGCACAGGACAAATACCGCAGCCATGGCGGGAAGCGCAAAGCCTTTGCGGAACCGTCCCGCGGCCGCAGCAGTTTTCCGGCCCGGTTTCACTCCGGCCTGCCGGTACACCCGCTCCATCACTTGGGCGGAGACATCAAAGGTTTGAACCCTCAGCGAATTTCCCGATAGATGGCTCATCTCCTTTAAGCCTTGTTCTTCGCGGTCGTGTTGTAGCTCACGCATGGCTTGTGTTCCTCCTTTATTTCTTCCATAACGGTTTTGAGTTTGGTTTTGGTGCGGGCATACTTCTTTTTTGCTGCTTCCTGGCTGCGGCCGGTAATCTGTCCGATTTCCTCAAACGATTTTTCTTCAAACACGCGCAGCACCAGTAAATTTCGTTCCTCCGCGGTCAACCGGTCCAGCGCGCGGCTGAGCGGTTCGCTAAATAAGCGGCGTTCCATGGTTTCGTCAGGACTCTCGGCCGTCTGGCCCCTTGGGAGCAGAAGGCTGAATTTGCGCTGCAGCTGCCTGCGGCGGATCAGGTTCAGACAGTGGTGGTACGCCATTTTGTACAGCCAAGCGGAAAAGCTGACTGTAGGCTTATATTGGCGGATTCGTTCAAAGGCATGGACCAAAATGTCTTGAACGGCGTCTTCGGCCTCCTGTTCACTGCCCAACAGCCGCCAGCAGTACACAAAAATCTGCCGCTGATGTTTTTTTACGATGTAGTCGTACGCCTGGATATCGCCTGCCTGGACCTGCCTGATCCGATATTCTGTTTCCTCGTCCATAGGTTCAAGCACCTCCCTCCGGGTTCCTATGAAGTATACACCCGTATAACAAACGGCAGGAGGGAAAAGGGACAGCTTTTGTTTCTGTTTAGAAAAATAGCGGCGCCGCCCGGAAACGGCACGATCTATGTCAGGCGTGCTGACCGGGCCAGTCTACAAGGTCTGTCCGCTGTCAACCGTAATGATCTGGCCGGTCATTGCCTCCTGCTCCAGTGCGGCGCAGACCATCGATGCAATCGTTTCGGGAGAGGCGATTTGCTGCAGCAGCAGACGGGGGGCGAGCTCCCGCATCTGCTGCTCTTTTCCCGACCACCAGCGGGTGGCGACCGCTCCGGGAACGATACAGTTCACCCGGATCAGCGGAGCGAGGGCGTGCGCCAGTGACCGGGTCAGCCCATGGACGGCGGCTTTGGATACAGCGTAGGGAAGGGAGGAGCCGACGCCGGTCGACCCGGCGATGCTGCCCAGGTTTACGATGGCGCCCTGCCCGTTTTTTTTCATATACGGAGCGGCGGCGCGGGCGCAAAAAAACATCCCCTTCACATTGACCGCAAATAACTCATCCCATACCTCGCCGTCCGCAGACTCCAAATCGTCCATCGGAAGGTGCCGTGTAATCCCCGCATTGTTGACAAGCAGATCGATCGTGCCAAACTGCTGTACAACGGTTTCAATCATGGCCTTCACCTCCCCGTCGTCGGCGACATTCGCCCGGACGGCTGCCGCGCGTCCTCCCTGCTGGTTGATCAGGTCTGCCGTTTCTTCCGCTTCCGCTTGCGAGCGGGAATAATTTACGCAGACCATCGCTCCCCTGGCTGCCAATTCAAGACTGACAGCTCTGCCGATGCCGGTTCCTCCTCCGGTGACAATCGCTGTTTTCCCATTTAAGTTCATAAGTAATCCGCTCCTTTTCCTTTCCATCTGAATGAGTTCATTGTAATTTTTAATTATCTATTTGTATAATTGAATGATATGAACTGAAGGTTCAATATTATTGAACCAGAACGGAGGCGGCAAATGGACTTGAAGGCAGTAAGGTCGTTTCAGACTGTCGTCAAACACGGCAGTTTTATCCGGGCGGCAGAAGAACTGAATTATGCGCAGTCCACGGTGACGATGCAGATCCAGCGTCTGGAAGCCGAGCTTGGTCTTCCGCTGATTGAACGGGGCAAAACGTTCCGGCTGACGGAGGCGGGCAGACTGTTTCATACGGAGAGCCTGCAAATCACCGCCAGTATGGACCGGCTGAAGAGCAGCCTGGAGGATGCCGCCAAGGGGGAAGCGGGCGAAGTGCGCATCGGGGTGACCGAGCCGGCAGCCAGTTACCGCCTGCCCCGGATTTTGCGGGAGTTCATGACGGCTTATCCAAACATCCGGATTGATGTGGAGATATCCAATACGCCGGGTCTAAGCGATAAGGTGCTGCGCGGGGAGGTCGACTTTGCACTTTGCACCACACCTGACAACACGGCGGGCCTGCAGTTTGAGAAGCTGTACCGTGAGGAGTTCGTAGCGCTGATTCAGAAAGGTCACCCTCTTGCGGAAAAAGACCGGATTGAACCGGAGGATCTTGAAGCCGACCGTCTCCTGGTTACCTCGGAAACTTGTCCTTACCGCAGGAAGCTTGAGGCGGTTCTCCGGGAACGGGGACTGCCGATGCCGGCAACGATGGAAATCGGCAGCATGACGGCGCTTAAATATTACGCGGCAGAAGGGATGGGGATCGCCCTTGTGCCTAAAGTTGTGGTTGTTCCCGGACTTCAAGGCGTCACCGCCCGGCCGCTTGGCGATAGTCTCATTTCCATGAACATCGGTCTTCTCGGCAGCAGCGGCGCCTACCCGCTGCATTTGGCGGGACAAAGGCTATACCGCCATTTTCAACGGGAACTCCCGCCCGTGCAGACCCGCTGACAGTTCCGGATTCCCTGCGGTGGAGCGGACTTCGCCGATAATGGTATAATTAAACAAAGGCGTGCAAAACAGGAGGAATCGCGATGCAGGAGGATTTACTGGACAAGCTCGAGGCATGGCATGAAGAGGATGAATTTGAGAATATTGTTGCGGCAATCAATGAAATTCCCGAAGCGGAACGGGATTATACGCTGATCAGTCATCTTGGCCGGGCGCTGAACAACCTTGAGCGGTATGAAGAAGCGATTGAACAGTTTGAGCTCATTGCGGACGAAGGCAAAAATGATCCGCTGTGGAACTACCGCATGGGGATTGCTCATTTTTACCTGGAGCAGTATGAAGAAGCGCTTGTGTACTTCGAAGCCGCGGACCGGCTTGATCCGGATGACGAAGATACGCTGGAGTTCCTGGAGACCATCCGGAGCAAACTTCCCGAGAAGCCGAAGGCGGAATCGAAGGCGGAATCGAAGCCGCTGGTAAAGGCCGCTCCGGTCGTATTCGATACCGACTTTGACGTAGAGGGATTTTGGGACGATACGGCGCCGGATGCCGACACCTATCGCTCGGCTCCGCCGTCCGACGAACTGGTCGAGTCCGTGGAGGAGGAGCTTGTGTTCAAGCTGCCATCGTTTTATGTGCAGATGATGAAGCAGCATAATGGCGGCGTTCCGGTTATCCGCAGCTATTCTCCTGCGGAAGGCAGCCCTATTTTTATTGCCGGGATGCCGGGAATCGGCCGGGACAAAGCACATTCGTTATGCGGCGCAAGAGGCAGCCGGGCAGTGATCGACAGCGGCGGTTTCCCGGAATTTGGCGTCGTGATCTGCGACTGTCCTTCACCGGATGAAGTCATCATGCTGGACTACCGGGAAGCGGGCAACGATGGCGAGCCGGAGGTTGTGCATGTGGACCGGAACAACGGTATGGCCGTTACTCCGCTGGCCCCGAGCTTCGAGGCGTTTGTCCGCGGATTGGCCGCACAGGGCGGGCAGGAATAGAACCGCCGATGGGGTTGGCTTTTTCACCCACAACTATTATCCTTCGTGTACATCTCCCTGTAGAGTATATGATACAAAGGCTTACCGGGTATAACTGTCAGGACGATAAAGGGAGGTAGGAGCCGCGGCCCCTGCCTCCCTTTATTGGATGTTTCCTTCTATTGCTGATTCATCCAGTTGGCAAAGTCCTGAATGACACTTAGCGGTACGTTTCCTGGAAGCATGTACTCCGCACCCGTTGATTCGGTGTCCGACGCTACGAACAAATGATTAAGCTTGGGATACAGCTTGTAAGTGACATTACTGCGGGCGGCGAGAGCTTGTTTCCAGCCGTTCAGATGGTCGGCACTTACCTGCATATCATTATCTCCTTGGGCAATGAGCATCGGGACCGATTGTTTTTTGGCGAGCTCCCCGCCGTAGTAATTGCGGAAATCGTACCACCATTCCGGATGAGGCAGTTGAAACCCGGGTGCGCCTTTCGGAGAAAAGGCAGGACTCTTCACTACATCATATTGCGATTTAAAAAAATCAAGCTGCTGCTTCACACCGGATACTTGCCCGCTTGGAGCCCCGTTTTTCTTTACCGTTTCAAGCATGTGCTCATACTGCCACAGCATAACGTCCTCCAGCGGTTTGGAAGGGCCGGCCATCAGTATGGCTCCATGGATGGAACCCGAACGGTCCTGCTCCAGGATACGGGGCACCAGCATTCCTCCCTGGCTGTGTCCGAGCAAAAATATCCGGTTAGCGTCGATCCGGGGATCATTTTTAAGGCGTTTTATGGCTTCCAGGGCATCATCGACCGTTTCCTCTTGAACGGTAAAGCAGGCGCTGTCCGACTTCAAAGAGTGTTCTCTGGTACGCTTCTCGTAACGAAGTACAGCGATATTGTACTTGGCTAAACCGACGGCCAAATCGCGGAATGTCTTGGCGCCTCCAATTGAATTATCGCGGTCGTTCGGCCCCGATCCATGGACCAGCACGACTGCAGGGAAAGGCCCTTTTCCTCTGGGAATGGATAAGGTCCCGGGGAGCGCATAAGTGCCCTGTCCAACCGTAACCTCTTGTTCGATATATCCGTCAGGATGATCGTAGCCGGGAGGTTTGTATGTATCTGGGGTTGAAGGCGGAATAAACAGGTCGTCCAGTTTCCCTTTGGAATCAAACCGCATGATGATGGACAGGGGCGCTCCCGAAGGCAGGACATAGGTTAAATGGGCATTAGTGTGTACTGACGTTTGGCTAACGGATACCTTCCGGAGAGTATCCAGCGGGCCGTATGCCGTTTTATATTCTTTTCCAAGCCGGGTTAATACCTCTTCCGGCACGGATTTACGCAGCGGGTCACTCAGCAAATTTTGCGCTTCCCGTGTTTTCCCGTCAACAATCAATCGTATCAAATAACTTCCTTGCGTTGTTATGTCGGACGATGCGATATGCATCCCTGTCCTGTCATTCCAGTTCAGATGGACTTGTAAAGCTTTATTTAGTGCATCAAGCGGGACATACAGTTGTTTTTTTGCTATAAAGGGCGGTTTATCCATTAAAAATAAGGCCCCGTTCACCTCCGTGTTGCGGGAACCGGTACGTAACTGCCATTGTTGGCTCCCCCGTTTGACGGTTACGCTGCCTGCAGCCTGGTCCCAATGGACCTTGGCTCCAATGGATTCAGCTGCTTTGCGCAGCGGGATAAACAGCGGGGCTCGGCCGGCTGACGGTGCTGAAACTGCTGAAGCTGCTGAAGCTGTACTTATGTCTCTGGTGGTTGAACTGGCTAATGCTTGAAGGGGGATGCTGGTTAATACCATAACGGCGGCAAGTCCCGATAATAAGATGACAGACGTTTTTTTCACACCCTTAGCTCCTCTCTTGGTATACATTCATAGTAGAGCGCCTAGGTTAAAATTAAAGGCGGGAGCCGTTTAAGAATGGTTTAAATCTGCAACCTTTTTACCGGGGGATAGGCAGTTGCGGTGTTTACTCATCACAAATGGGAGAAGTCCTTGGGACCCCGAGGAACGCTATAATCCGGCCGGCGAATATGGTATAGTGAATCAGACAAGACAGGCCGGGTTTGGGTCATGAATGAAGAAGGAGAGCTACATGACACAGTTTGTTTATAAGCAGATTATGGACGACTTGAAGGAAAAAATTTTCGCCGGCAAGTTCCCCGATATGCGGCTTCCCGACGAACGCAGCCTCAGCGAATCCTATCAGGTCAGCCGAAGCTCCATCAAGCGGGCGCTCACGAAGATGGAGCATGCCGGCATCATTTTTAAGAAACAGGGCTCCGGTACCTTCATCAATCCGTTATACATAAAAAACGAGTCCATCTTCAACTACGAAGGCTCCAATTTAGGCGTTACGGACAACTTTCATATGCACGGCAAAAAGCCGCAGGTCAAAGTGCTGACCTTCGAGGTCATACCGCCAACGGAGGAGCTTCAGCGGGATTTGTTCCTGCAGCCGCATGATTTTGTCTACAAAATTGTCCGTCTCCGGCTGTTTGAAGAAGTGCCGTTTATGATTGAGACGGGATATATTCCGATCAAAATCGTTCAGGATTTAAACCAGACAATTATTGAGGGCTCGATCTTCAATTATCTCGAGGATTCGCGCAATCTGGCGGTCACCAAGTCGTTTTTATCCATATTTGCGGAGCCTTCGCAGCCTCAAGACAGGGAGCTGCTGCATTTGCGGGAGCACGAGCCGGTCGGCATCATGGAAGGCATTTTCTTTTTGGACAACGGAACCCCGTTCGAGTTCTCCCACATGCGGTTTCATTATCAGTATCTCAAATTTAATACATTTGTATCCGTACAATAAGCGAGAGACCGGAGCAATCATCCGGTCTTTTTTGCTGTCCTGAAACCTAAATTTCCGGCTGATTTTAATTTCCAATTCTTCTATAAACCGTCTGTTTTAGTAAGGGTTTAGCTGCGTTTTTCATACTATGTTCAAAATTTCACAAAATTGGACCGTATCATTTGTTTAAAAGGTTGAATTAAATAATTCCGGCGGTATGATGGAGTTGTAGAAAACATTGGCAGGAAAAAAGAGAACGAATATACAGGGAGTGGAGAAAATGGGATTATCATCTGTACAGGTTGATTACTCCTCGGCAACCTATCTGGAGAAGCTGGATGCTTACTGGCGCGCGACGAATTACATTTCCGTAGGTCAGCTGTATCTGAAGGACAATCCGCTGCTTAGAGAGCCGCTGAAAGCATCCGACGTGAAGGTGAAGCCGATTGGCCACTGGGGAACGATTCCGGGCCAGAACTTTATTTATGCTCACTTAAACCGCGTTATTTGCAAATACGATCTGAACATGTTTTATGTCGAAGGCCCCGGACACGGCGGCCAGGTAATGGTATCGAACGCTTATCTCGACGGCAGCTACACCGAAATTTACCCGGAGATTACCCAGGATATTCCCGGCCTGAAAAAACTGTTTAAGCAGTTCTCGTTCCCTGGCGGCGTCGCTTCCCATGCCGCACCGGAAACGCCGGGGTCCATCCATGAAGGCGGAGAACTGGGTTACTCCCTGTCGCACGGCGTTGGCGCAATCCTGGATAATCCGGATCTGATCTCCGCGGTCGTTATCGGCGACGGCGAAGCGGAAACCGGACCGCTGGCCGCATCGTGGTTCTCGAACCGCTTTATCAACCCGGTGACCGACGGCGCGGTGCTGCCGATTCTGCATCTGAACGGATTCAAGATCAGCAACCCGACGATTCTGTCCCGCCAGTCCAAAGAAGAAATGACCGCTTATTTCCGCGGCATGGGCTGGGAGCCGTTTTTTGTGGAAGGAAACGATCCGGAGTTTATGCACCCGGAAATGGCGAAAACGCTGGATGCGATTATCGAACGTATTGGTGCAATTCAGACAAACGCGCGGAAAAACGGCGATCAAACCCGTCCGCTGTGGCCGATGCTTGTATTCCGTTCCCCAAAAGGCTGGACGGGTCCGAAGGCATGGGGCAATGTGCCAAACGAAAATTCGTTCCGCGCGCATCAGGTGCCCATTCCGGTGGATCAAAAAAATATGCAGCATGCCCCCGCACTGCTGGAATGGATGAACAGTTACCGTCCGGAAGAGCTGTTTGACGAAAACGGCCGCTTGATTGCTGAAATCGCAGAGATTTTGCCTAAAGGCGACAGAAGAATGGGCAAAAATCCGGTAACCGACGCCGGCAAGCTGGTCAAAGCACTGCGTCTGCCGGATTTCCGTGACTATGCGGTGGATAACAGTGTTCCCGGCCAAGTCATTGCGCAGGATATGGCGGTTCTGGGGAAATATATGAGTGAGGTTGTCCTGCTGAACGAGGCGAACAAAAACTTCCGCATCTTCGGTCCGGACGAAACGATGTCCAACCGGTTAGGCCCGGTGTTCGAGGTTACGAAACGCCAATGGATGGACGCCATTATCGAACCGAACGACGAATTCCTGGCAACGTACGGCCGGGTAATCGATTCGCAGCTGTCGGAGCATCAGGCGGAAGGGATGCTGGAAGGTTATGTCCTGACGGGTCGCCATGGATTTTTCGCCAGCTATGAAGCGTTCCTGCGGGTTGTCGATTCGATGATCACCCAGCATTTCAAATGGCTGCGCAAAGCGACCGATCAAGGCTGGCGCACCGATATTCCGTCGCTGAACGTTGTTGCCACTTCGACGGTATTCCAGCAGGATCACAACGGTTATACACACCAGGACCCGGGCCTGCTCGGCCATCTGGCCGACAAGAAGCCGGAATTTATCCGCGAATATCTGCCGGCGGACGCCAACTCGCTGCTGGCTGTGTTTGATACGGTGCTGAACGACCGGCAGAAGATCAACCTGATTGTCTCGTCCAAGCATCCGCGTCCGCAGTGGTTTACGGCGGAGGAAGCGCAGGAATTGGTCAACAAGGGACTGAAGATTATCGACTGGGCAAGCACGGACAACGGCGAAGAGCCGGATATTGTTTTTGCTTCCGCGGGCACGGAGCCAACCATTGAAAGCCTGGCAGCCATCTCGATTCTGCATGAGAAGCTGCCGCAGCTGAAGATCCGTTATATTAACGTGGTTGATCTGCTGAAGCTGAGAAGCCCGAAACTCGATCCGCGCGGCCTGTCTGACGAAGAGTTTGATACTTTTTTCACAAAAGACAAGCCGGTTGTCTTCGCGTTCCACGGATACGAAGGATTGATCAAAGATCTGTTCTTTGACCGGCACAACCACAACCTGCATGTACACGGCTACCGGGAGAACGGCGACATTACCACTCCGTTTGATATGCGCGTCCTGAATCAGATGGACCGGTTTGATCTCGTGAAGGAAGCGGCGCTGAACCTGGATGCCGGGCGTTATGCGGACATCGTAGACGAAATGGACGCCATGCTGAAGAAGCATCACGAGTATATCCGCGAGGAAGGCTTCGACCTGCCGGAAGTGGAGAACTGGGTGTGGAAGGAACTTAAATAAAGAACTAGAGACGGAAATATAAGAACCGAAATAAATTGAAATAAAGAATTGCCGGTTTCAAGATGCCTAGGCACAGGCGTTGTGGAACCGGCTTTTTGTATGCTGCTAACGGCAGCCTAGAGCTCACACTGACCGGGAATGCCCCTGGGGCTCACGGTGAAAATAAATTTGCCTGCCGGCAGAAAGGCGTGCCTGCCGCTTACCTGCCCGGCTCCTCTTTGAAAGACAAGCCGGCTTCGTCCAGCACCGCTTTCATTTTCGGGATCGAGCTGGGTCCAACGCCGTGAAGCTTTAAAATGTCTTTGGAGGTGTGCCGGGCTAATTCCTGCGGTGTAGTGATGCCTGCATGGGTTAAAGCCCGACGGACCGGTGCGGCAAAAGGGGCAAGAAAACCTTCCTCCGGCGCAGCCTCAGCCTCACAAAACGGACAGACGGGACAGTCGGAGCTTTTACGGTACCGGTGTCCTTTGCTGCAAATTCTGTCCGTACCTTGGGGTCTTGTCATGATATCCTCTCCTTAAAGTACCCGTATGAAAAAATCCTCTCTGTCCGCGCGGCTCGTCCGCAGTTATCTCTACTTCTATTATAACCTTGCGGCGTTGCCCTAATTTCTTATGGATTGCGTTTGCGCCACAAATTCAGCCGTATTCTAAATGTAAAGAAAAAAAACGCCTTTATTCAAAGGTTCTCTTGCAGGCGGATGCAGCCCGCGGCTATGCTCGAAGGAAGTAAAGCAAAATGGAAGGAGAGAAGAGGATGAACGAACCTAAAGTGATCCTGGTCACGGGGATTATGGCAAGCGGCAAGTCGACAGTAGCCCAGCTGCTGGCTGAACGGATGAATCCGTCCGTGCATTTGCGGGGAGATATGTTCCGCAAAATGATTGTAAATAACCGGCGGGAAATGACGCCGGACGCCGGGGAAGCGGAACTGGAGCAGCTCCGGCTCCGCTACCGTTTAGCTGCCCAAGCGGCCAGGACATACGCGGAGGCAGGCTTCACGGTGATTGTCCAGGATGTGGTAGTCGGTAGGGTGCTAGATGACTTTATCGCCTACATGACGTACCGTCCCTTCCATGTGGCCGTGTTATGTCCTGACCCCGGGGCGGTCGCCGAGCGGGAAGCCAATCGGGGTAAAAAGGGGTACGGAGCCTGGACAGTCGAAGCTCTGAACCGCGTACTCTGGGAGGAGACCCCAAAAGTCGGCATCTGGCTGGACTCCACCCGGCTGACGGCCGAGGAGACCGCAGCGGAATTGCTGAAGAGGCTGGAGGGGGACCCGGGGATCGCCGGCAGCCAGACGGGTTGAAGCGGGAATTAAACAGATCAGTCCGGGAAATTTGGAGAGCTTGTCCTGCTAAAAATTCGGATACCGCGAAAAACAGGACCCTCCCTATCACCGCAGGTCTTCTGCATACAAAGAAGTGTTTCAAATTCCGTCAACGGTGTAATGTGCCCGTAAAGGAAGGTTGACGGATAAGAAGTCCGGGGAAGCAGACAATACTATGTAGACCTGGTCTGTGCGGCCCGATAAGGCGCAGACAGTCAAAGGAGAAGCTATGACTGAACAACAACGACAGCAAAACGACGCAGGCTGGAGTTTCGACAACAGTTATGCCCGCCTGCCGCAATTTTTTTATTCCCGTGCCCAGCCCGAGGTTCCGCCGAACCCCCGGCTGGTGATTCTGAACAGCGTGCTGGCAGCGTCGCTAGGCCTGGACGCCGGGCAGCTGCGCAGCGGGCCGGAAGCGGGTATGTTCGCCGGACAAGGTGTGCCCGAGGGTGCGGAGCCGCTGGCCCAAGCGTATGCGGGCCACCAGTTCGGCCATTTTACCCGGCTGGGCGACGGGCGCGCCATTTTGCTTGGCGAGCAGATTACACCCTCCGGCGAGCGGCTGGACATCCAGCTGAAGGGTTCGGGACGTACGCCGTATTCCCGCCAGGGTGACGGCAAAGCGGCGATTGGCCCTATGCTGCGCGAATACATCATCAGCGAAGCGATGCATGCGCTGGGCATTCCGACCTCGCGGAGTCTGGCGGTTGCGCTGACGGGCAAGCCGGTCATCCGGGAGACGCATCTGCCCGGAGCAGTCCTGACACGGGTGGCGGCCAGCCATCTGCGTGTAGGCACCTTTCAATATGCGGCGGCTTGGGGCGGTAAGGAAGAGGTCAAGGTCCTTGCCGACTATACGCTGCATAGGCATTATCCTATTGCCGGCTCGGCGGACAATCAGTATTTATTTTTGCTGAACGAAGTGATTGGACGCCAGGCTGCGCTGATCGCCAAGTGGCAGCTGGCGGGTTTTATTCACGGGGTGATGAACACCGACAATATGGCGCTTAGCGGAGAGACGATTGATTACGGCCCTTGTGCGTTTATGGACACGTATGATCCGGCGACCGTATTCAGTTCAATCGACCGCAAGGGCCGGTATGCTTACGGTAACCAGCCGGGCATCGCCGCCTGGAATTTAGCGCGGTTCGCGGAGACACTGCTTCCTTTGCTGCATGAGGAGGAAGAAGAGGCCGTCCGGCTTGCGGAAAAAGCGGTGAACGGGTTTGCGGACCAGTTCCAGCGGCACTATCTTGCGGGAATGCGTGCGAAGCTGGGTTTGTTTGGAGAGGAAGCGGAGGATGAAGCGCTGATTCAGGAGCTGCTGGAGATGATGGAGACGCACCGGGCGGATTACACCAATACTTTCCGGGCGCTGACCTTCGGTCGGCCTGAACTGACGACGCTGACAGGAGCACCCGAGTACAAGGACTGGCTGGACAAACGCGAGGCAAGAATGCAGCGGCAAAAAGAGCCGGCTGAAGCTGCACACAGAATGATGCGAAGCGCCAATCCGGCGGTCATTCCGCGCAACTATCGTGTGGAAGAGGCGCTGGCAGCGGCGGAACAAGAAGATTATGAGCCAATGGACCGGCTGCTGTCCGTTCTGTCCGACCCGTATGCGCATAATGAGGCGCAAGAGGAATTCTCCGCGCCGCCGGAGCCGTCGGACTGTGCCTACCGGACGTACTGCGGAACGTAGGGGAAGACACACAAGCGGCGTCAGGATAAAGGTGAACTTGAAAAACGAACGGCGACCAAGGCGGCCGCCGCTTTCGCCGGACCGGCGGGAAGCGGACCGCCTTTTTTGGTTATGTGCCGCCTAGGGCCATTTGCTTACGGGCGGGGCTTTGGCTTCGGATTGCGGCCTTCGGTTCCGGTTGTGGCCACCCGCTTACGGCTGGGAGTCAGCGGGGATTGACCCGAACCTGCGAGCCTTTGCCGCCGCTCTGAATGCCCGTCTCCTTCAGCCCTACGTCCTTCAGATCGGCAAGCAGCCGTTCCAGCACCGATTTGGCGGCCGCGGCTTCTTTTGCGCCCGACGCTTTCACTACCAGCTGTACCGGTTTGCCGGCGCGCAGATGCTTGTCCGCCTGCCGGAGCTTTGTCTCATAATCATGATCCTCGATATGGGCGGTAAAACGCAGCTCTTTCGCTTTTTCCTTGCCATCCGAACCTGCATTTCCCGTCTTGCGCCCTTCCGGTTTACGCGCTGCGGCTTTATCTTTGCCGGCCTCTGCTTTCGCTTTCCCCTTGGGCATCAGCCGGCAGGGCGGCGGGCTGCTCATCAGCGATGTGCAGACAAGATCGGCCGAAGACGAACGGGCCAGCGCCAGCGCTTCCGTCCGGGAAACGACTCCAAGTTTTTCTCCTTGAAGCCCCGTCAGTTCCACCTCCGACGCTCTGATTTGTTCATTGATTAATACGGCCATAGCGATAAAACCTCCACGAACTGAGATAAGCCCATCTTATACGAAACCGGCCGCGGGTATCAATCGGCAGGGACCTGCAGCATTCTCATCCCCTCTTTTTCCAGTCGAATACGGCAGTGCGAACTTTATAAATGAAAAGCAGGCGTATCGGCTCTTTTTAATCCCCCCTCTACTTCTGGTAGAATAGGGAAAATGCATAAAATTATCATTTATCCTACGAACTTGGAGGCTGGATATGGACGCAAATCAATTGGAACAGCTGAATACCTGGCATGAAAAAAACAAACATCAGAAGATTGTGGACGCGATTCTAAACCTTCCTGAAGAGGAACGGAACTATGACCTAATAGGACGCCTGGGCAGGGCTTATAACAACCTCGGCCAATATGAAGAGGCGCTGGAGCAGTTTGCCCGCACCGCCGAGGAAGGGAAAACAGACCCGGTATGGCATTACCGGGTAGGCTACGCCTATTTTTATATGAGCCGGTATGAAGAAGCGGCAGAGTCTTTCCGGATCTCAAATGAGCTGGAGCCGGACGAAGATACGCTGGAGCTGTTGAACTTAAGCCTGAGCCAGGCCGAACGGGAACGGCGCCAGGAACAAAAGGCCCGGGAAGCGAGGGAACGCGTGCTGCGGCGGCAGGCGGAAGGCGGCACTGCGGAGCCGTTTGCGGGGTTTGACCTGTCGGATTTTTGGGAAGACAGCACCTACGCCCGGGATCAGCACGTCGATGAACCGCTGACGGATGAATTGCTCGCCTCGGTCGAAGCGGAGCTTGGATATAAGCTGCCGGCGTCCTATATCGCTTTGATGAAAACGCAAAATGGAGGAATCCCCAAAAATACGAATTTCCCTACCGACGAGGCAACCTCGTGGTCCGAAGATCATATTGCAATCACAAGTATCTCCGGAATCGGCCGCCGTAAATCGTATTCGCTGTGCGGCGATATGGGCAGCCAGTTTATGATCGACGAGTGGGGATATCCTACGATTGGCGTGGTGATCTGCGACTGCCCGTCGGCAGGCCACGATCTGGTGATGCTGGATTACCGGCTGTGCGGCAAAGACGGAGAACCGCAGGTGGTTCACGTCGATCAGGAAGGCGGCTATGAAATTACGTTCCTGGCCGAGGATTTTGAGACCTTTATTCGCGGTCTGGTGAACGATGAACAATATGACACCTCGGCGGAGGACAAAGAAGAAGATTTGCGTAAGGTGGCGGAGGGCCAGTTCTCGCCGCTGCTGTCCGAACTGTGCGCTCAAGATACCGGAATTGACCGGCTGGAACAAAAAATTCGCAGCGTCTGCACGCAAATTGTTGAGGAGAAGGGGCATTTTTCCTTTCATGCGGACGAGCTGTCTTACCTGATGTACGATTTGCAGTTCTGGCTGTACACCCGCTTGTACCCTGATACGAACCGTGAGAAGTACCTGGAGGTATACCAGGATATCATCGCCTTTGGCAAAGATTTTGGGCAGGGCGGCTATGCCCCCGCCTGGATCACCGATTGGTTGGACAAGCGCAAGCGGGAAGGACGGATTATCCAGGGACTGCGCGGGCTGCAAATGACGGAGGAAGCGGCGGCCGGAATGATTGCGCGTTTAAATGAGGCGGCGGAGGGGCGCAGCGTATAAGCTTTACCCCCAATCCCGCCGGACAAAAGAGCGGATGCCTGCCGTCAGATAGAGGGCGAAGGTGAGCACCACGATTCCCGCGAAAGGCAGGGAATCCAACTGCGGAGACAGGTTAATGCCCTGAGGAAACATGGCGTAATAAGGCGGGGCAGCCGGGAACCAGGCGCCAAGTACGGATGTGAGGCCTGTAAGCACGATATTGGGCACAACCATGGAGAAGCTGAACAGCAGGGCCGCGCCAAAGGATTTTAACCGGGTGGCAAGATACAGCAGGAGCGCCGAAAGAGGAAAAACGCACAGCCACCCGCCTGCGGCTCCGTACAATACAGTTCGCCAAGGCAGGCTGCCTTCCACCTGTATAAACATGCCTGTGAGCAGATAAGCGGCGCAGAACAACAGCTGCAGCAGAGCGAGCAGCAGCAGCAGTGCGGCGAGTTTGGCGGCATACACCCGCTGGCGGGAGTAGGGCAGGGTCAACATGATTTTCCAGGCGTTATGTTTGTGCTCGCTGAAACAGAGGAATGCCGCAAACAGGCCGGCGAACAATGGCAGAAAAAACAGACCGTGAAAAGAAACGGCTTGGAAGTACAAGGTAAACCAGTTTGGAGCAAAAAAATCGGCTTGTCTTCTAACGCTGTCGGCGGCCAGCGCAAAACTTGCCCCCATGTCCATCAGCATAAGGAGAAGAACGACCGGCCATTTGATTTTGTGGAGCTCGGAACGGATTAGACGAATCATATAAGTCCCTCCTGATCAATAAAAATCACGTTTGTAATAAAGGACCGATCCAGCCCCCAGCAGGATCAGGCCGGTAATGGAAGCAAAGAGAATCAACCCGCCATAACCTGGAGTAAACGGGCTCGATAGGGAAGGGTAGGCCCAGGGCACAAAATAGATCCACAGGCTGCCGGATCGGCCGATAAACAAGCTGGAGATGGCACCAACCAAACCAACAGCCAGCGGAAAGGTTGGATTGCTGAAACGAACCGACAGATATAGTTGAATGCCCAAAACCGGCAGGCAGGAGAGCAGTCCCCCGAAAATTTGTTTGACCAGAAACAGGAAAGGCAGCGGCTGGGAGGTATAGAGCACCCATACGCCGCATACGCCGATAATGATCAGCAGCGCGGTAACCAGCATCAAAATCCCGACCCACAGAGCCTTGGCCAGATAAAGCCCGGGACGGCTGACCGGCATGGAGAACAGCAGCTTCCACCCTTCAGCCCGATGTTCCGTTTCAGCGATGAGGCTGGCCAGCAGGGATACGGTTAATAGCAGGGTAAAAGACAGGAACAGATACATGACATTAAATCCGGCGTAAACGCCCGCCTCACCTTGGCGGAAATAGAGATACCACTCCAGACAGGTGAACGATACCAGAATACTTGCGCTGATAAGCGGAATCCACAGACACAATTTCCTCAGCTTGTCATATTCCGCTCTAAACAATTTCCGCATCATAAACTCCCGCCCCTGCCGGTTAAATCGAGGAAGATATCCTCCAGTGACCGGACCTGTTCGCTGACATGGCGAAGCTCGACCGGCTGTAAAATGCGAAAGATATCCGCTTGGTTCAGCTGCTCATTCAAGGTGATCAGCAAAAGACGGTCTCTCCGCTCCACACTGGCTCCATGCCGAAGCAGCAGCCGGCAGGCTTCCTCCGGCTGATCGGTTTCCACGGCCAGCCGGGGCCGGCTTCTTCGTTCCAGCTCGGTGATCGCATCCTGGAAAATCAGTTTCCCCCCTTGAATGATCCCCACTCTATCGGATATGGCTTGGATCTCACTTAAGATATGACTAGACAGGAATACAGTGACTCCCTGCTCGCGGGAGAGCGCCAGCAGCAGATTCCGGATTTCCTGAATGCCCGCGGGGTCCAGACCGTTAATAGGTTCGTCCAGAATAAGCACCTCCGGCTTGCGGATAAGCGCCTGAGCAAGGGCGAGACGCTGCTTCATTCCTAGCGAGAAGCCTTTGACCGCCTGCTTGGCGTAGGGTGTCAGCCGTACGGTTTCCAGCGCTTCACCGATCCTCTGGTCGGGCAGATCGAGCAGATCGGCGAGAATTTTCAGATTTTTGTATGCGGATAAGTGACCATAGTAAGACGGGGACTCTACGAGAGATCCGACGCGGCGCAGGATGCGGTCCCGGTTATCCTCCAGCGGAAGCCCCAAAATGCGAATCTCCCCTTCATCAGGGCGCATCAGGCTGAGCAGCATCCGGATGGTCGTCGTTTTGCCTGCGCCGTTGGCCCCAAGGAAACCGTAGATCTGTCCCTTCGGAACACGCAACTCCAGATGATCGACCGAGGTGAACGAGCCGAAGCGGCGGGTCAACCCGCGGGTTTCGATACTGTATTCAGACATGCCAATAACCTCCTGTATTTGTCTATACAGGAGTTTAGGCGATAGATCTTATAATCCGGTAAATGAAAGTAAAAACGAAGTAAAATCGCAGAGGAATTCTTTGAATTACTTTTGCTGTTTGGGAAGCCGGATAATGATCCGTGTCCCGTCCCCCGGCCTGCTTTCGGCGCGGATTTGACCGCGGTGCAGCTCAATCAGCCGGCGGGCGATAGCCATCCCGAGCCCCGAGCCTCCGGCTGGCTGATCGGTAGCCGTCCCCCGGTAGTAACGTTGAAACAGCCGGTCCAAAGAGGCAGGGTCCATGCCCGGCCCGTTATCCGCAATCTGAATTTGTACAGCGTCCGAAAGCTCTTCGAGTGTGACTTGAACCGCCGTACCCGGCGGAGTATGCAGCACGGCGTTCATCAGCAAATTGAGCAGGGCGCGCTCCAGCAGTCTGGAGTCGATCTCCAGCAGACAGGCTGTGGTTCCGGGCTCATACGCAAATTCGTGTTCCTGCGCCTGAGGGGAATTAGCCGCATCAAGCACGATTTGCCGCAGCCAGTCGGTTATCCCGGCCGGGACAAAAACCGGCTGAAGCTCCCCGCTGTCCGATTGGAAGGACAGGTTGAGATCGTCGATCAGCTGCCGGATGTGCGCCGTTTTTTCCCCGATTGTTGAGCCGAACCGGCGGAGCTCCTCCGGGGTCCACTCATATTCAGCGGAAATCATTGCCGCATAACCTTGAACATAAGAGAGCGGGGTTTTCAAATCGTGAGAGATCCCCGCAAGCCATTCCTCCCGCTCAGTCTCAAGGCGCTGGCGTTCCGCCTCGTTCTGTCCAAGCTGTTCTGCAAGACGTTCCAGCTGGGAGATTAATTCGGTGTACAGGAAGTTTGCCATCCGGTAGGAAAGGGTGCCTTTCCGGCTCCAAAATCCGCCCGGCGTCTCCTGATACTGTCCCCGGGACAGCGCCTGCATCCGGTTTATCAACTGAACAGCGGGTCCGCCGACCAGCCAGACGAACACGGCCAAATAAAAAAGGGCAAGTCCGCTTAGAGTCCCGATCCGCAGGGTTTCCGCAGGCAGCTCCTGCAGCGGGGACAACTGCCTCAGCAAGAAAATCGCAACAATCACCGCGGCATAGCTAAGAACGAGCGCTGCCAGCAAGACGAGCAGCACCACAGTCAGGCGGGCTCCCATTTTCAGCAGCAGTCTCATCGTATTTCACGCCCCGGAGCGTGCGGTATGAACTTGTAGCCGAGACCCCTCACATTTACGATGTACTTTGGACTTGAGCTGTCCGGTTCGATTTTGCGGCGGATTTTGGAGATATGCATGACCACCGTTTTGTCGTCCCCCATCTGCAGCTGCCCCCACACCTGTTCATACAACTGGGCGGTGGTGAATATACGGTTCGGGTGCTCAGCGAAGAACAGCAGCAGTTCGTACTCAATTGCCGTGAATTCGGTCCGCGTGCCGCCGCAGGTTACTTCGCAGCTGGTTTTGTTAATTTGAAAATCCGCAAAGACAAGCCGTTCTGAATGCGGCCCGGGCGCATACATGCGCTGGTGCCGCAGTTGAACCTTTACGCGGGCGACGACCTCCAGCGGGTCAAACGGCTTGGTTATATAATCGTCGCCGCCGGTCGCAAATCCGACAAGCTTGTCGTAAGAAGAAGTTTTGGCGGTCAGAAAGAGAATCGGGACATCTGTTGTTTTTCGCAGCTCCGCACAGAATTCAAAGCCGCTGGTATCCGGCAGCATCACATCCAGAATGATCAGCTTCGGCTCAAAGGTCCGAACCGCCTCAAGCGCCTGCCGTCCGCTTCCCGCCTTAATGATGTTTGTAAATCCTTCTTTGTTTAGAACAAGCTCAAGCATCTCCAGAATTCCGGTTTCATCGTCCACTAGCAAAATGGGCACGTTCATAAAGCTTCCCTCCCGCCATTTATCATATCACAGAACCGCTCCGTTACATGCCGTCTTTACTTGGAATGGGGATTGACAACAAGGAAAAGGGAAGTATAATCAAGCGTAGAATGAATGTTCATTCTTTGCTTATGGAGGCGAAAAAAATGGTTTACCGGACTTCGAAGGAAACCCAGGAGCGCAAAGATGCCAAGCGGCAGCACATCCTGGATACGGCGGCGGCTGTATTTGCCGCAAGAGGGTATCATCATACCGCAGTGAAGGATATTGTCGAAGCGGCGGGGGTATCGGTTGGAAGCTTTTATTTTTATTTCAAGGGGAAAGAGGAATTATTCGGGGAACTGTATGTCAGCGTGGTCGACACGTTCAGGGAAACGGGAAACCGGGTGCTGGAGCTTCAGCGGTACGGACTTGCACAGAATATGACTCGTGTGATTACAGCGAACCTGTGGATGTACCAGCACAACCGCGAGCTGGCCAAACTGATGCTGATTGAGGCTGTGGGTTTAAACCCCGATTTCGAGAAAAGACGGTCGGAAAGCTTAAAGGAATCGTTCCGGAACATGGAAAAATGGTTTGAAATGTTTAAGGAAAAAAATCCGGTTCACATTCCTGATGTGCGTGTGGCTGCACTTGCCTTTGAGGGATCGTTCACCTATGTGATCACCGATTGGCTGGAACGTGATGCCGCCGGTCCGCTTACTGACTCCGCATACGGACTAACCGTATATAATCTCCAGGCGCTGCGGATTCCTTTTGAGGACGAGCAAGTCCGGGCCTATATCGGGGAAGTGCTGCAGGAATTAAATACCGGCGCGCCGGCAGAGAAAGAGAGAGAGAAAAAGCAAGAGAAACTGACAGAAGACGGGGAAGAAGGGGCCTAAGTGAAACCATCGTTTGGAAAAGATTTAACGGCTGGCAGCGTGCCAAAGCAATTGGCCGGATTTGCGCTCCCGATTTTGCTCGGCAACATTTTGTCCACAGGCTACAGCATTATCAACGCCATTTGGGTAGGCAGGCTGTTGGGCAAGGACGCGGTAGGGGCTGTTGCAGTCAGCTTCCCGATTTTCCTCGGGCTTGTGGCGCTGTGCTCGGGTGCGACGCTGGCCACCTCCATTTTAATTTCCAAAGCCTATGGAGAGGGGGAACCGTCCAAAATTCAACGAATCGTAAACAATTCGTGGTCCATAGCCGTGATTTTAATCGTTCTGGTAACAGCGGGCGGCCTGCTTGCCTCTAAGCCCCTGCTGCGTATGCTTGGAACGCCTGATGAGTTAATGCCGCTGGCAACGGGTTATCTGAATTTAACGATTGCCGGTTTCGCGGGGCTGTATCTGTCTCATCTGATCGCGGCTATTCTTAGGGGGATCGGCGATACTATGATCCCGCTGATTTTTATTATTTTATCCACGGTGATTAATGCGCTGCTTGATCCGCTGCTGATTGCCGGTATCGGCCCGCTGCCCAAGCTTGGGTTAAACGGTGCCGCGGCTGCCTCAATTTTCTCTTCCGCCGTCGCCGTGGTGCTCGGCATGCTCTATATGCTGCGGAAATACGCCAAGCAGCCGCTTCATCCAAGACGCTTCATTCTGGAAAAAAGCATCGGCACCGATATACTCAAAATCGGCTTGCCCTCTTTCGCTCAGCAAATGCTCATCTCCTTGGGCTACGCGTTTATTACTGTGTTCGTCAACCGGTTCGGCTCGGCGTCCATTGCCGCCTTCGGGGTTGCCAGCCGGATCGACTCGCTTGCCGCCATGCCCGGAGTGGCCATGATGATGGCGGCCTCGAATCTGACTGCCCAAAATCTGGGCGCAGGCAAACAGGAGCGCGTGAAGCAGATTTTTAAATGGGGACTTGTGCTTAACGCCCCGCTCATGCTGATTCTGTCAGTTTTGTGTATGGCGTTTCCCGCGGCAATCATGGGGATTTTTGTGAGTGAACCGGAAGTGATTCAAACGGGAATTGGATATTTGCGTATGGTGGGAGCAGGCTATCTGTTTTTTATTGTGCTGTATGTGTCCAACGGGGTAATCAACGGCGCAGGCCGGACGATATCTACCATGCTGATTACCTTTATATCTCTGTGTATTGTGAGAATCCCCCTCGCCGCGTGGTTGTCCCGTACCGGGCTGGAGATTCAAGGAATATGGCTGTCGATTGTAATCAGCATGGGGGTATCGGCCGCAGCCAGCCTGCTGTATTACTCATCCGGCAAATGGCTTGGCGGGGTGAAACAGCCGGCTGCCCAAAGCCCGGTTTCCGCGGAGTAAGTGGGGGGATGTGCTAAAAATGGATAGAGATTAGCAGAAATAAGGCAAACGTTTGAACTACCGGCTGTTTTGATTACTATGCAAAAGACCTGCGTATTCATGCACTGCTTCACCCGGCCGATATAGGTAATATAGCTTAGCTATGGACACCAATAACGGAGGGGTACGGATGAAGCATTATTTATTGTCGCCATTGACGCGTCTACTATCAAGAATGAAATACGGGCAGAAATTTCTGCTGCTCAGCATCCTGTTTCTGATTCCCCTCGCCTTTCTGTTAACCCTATGGCTCCGCGACATGAACGGCGAGATGGCGGAGACTCAAAAAGAACGCGTAGGTGTAGAATATATACGGAATGTGATGCCGCTTGTGCTCCAGGTTCAACAGCACCGGGGTTTGGCAAACGGCCTGTTAAACGGGGATCAGTCGTCCGAGGCCAAGTTGAAGGAAATCGAACAGCAAATCGCTTCCTCTTTATCGGCTGTGGAGAGCTTTCGTGAATCTCATGAAGCATTAAACGGTACGGCGGAGGCGTGGAAGGCGCTGCGGCAGGAATGGGAGACACTGCAGAAGGAAATGCGTTCACTTGCTCCGGCGGACAGCTTTAAGAAGCACAGCGCGCTGATCGAGAAGATGACGGAATTTATCACCCTTGCTGCGGACGAAACCGGTCTTACGCTGGATTCCCACATCGATACGAACTACCTCATCGACGCCATGACCGGTCGGCTGCCGGCCGTGATCGAGTCGACCGCTTATTCCAGAGGTATGGGAAACGGCATTTTGACCCGGAAGAAACTGGCCGCCGACGAGAAAGTGGAGCTGATGCTGAGCCAGAACGAGATTGAAAATCATCTTACCGCTCTCCGCAAATCGCTGACAGCCGCTTCCGGCTATAATTCCACGCTGGCAGAGGGGATAGATGCACCGGGCCAGGAAGCAACGGGGGCGATCGAAACCTACCTGGGCGTACTGGACAGCGGGCTTATCAGCGCCGGTTCATTGACTATGCAGCCTGGACAGCTTTTTGCGGAAGGGACGCGCACAATCGACAAAGCAAACGGATTGTTTGAGGCGGTGTCCGGTGAGCTGGAACGCCTCTTGGAGGAGCGTGCCGATGCGCTTGCAGCGGAACGGCTTTCCCTGATGCTGGTCCTCGGTGTGGCATTGCTGCTGGTCGCGGGTATATTTGTGGGGTTCTATATCAACGTTGTTCATACACTCCGGCAGCTGCAGCGGGAAGCGGAGCGGATCGCGTCCGGCGACTTGAGCCGTGAAGTGGAGCTGGACACCAAAGACGAACTTAGTCTGATTGGGTCCTCATTCAACATGATCCAGCAGTCGCTAAACGATCTGCTCCGGCGCAATCAGATCATCTCGGAGCAACTGGCCGCCTCATCGCAGCAGCTGAGCGCGGTATCCATCGAATCCTCGCAGGCAATGCGGCAGATTGCCGATGCGGTGGGCGGGATTGCTGAAGGCGCCGAGCAGCAGCAGTCGGTGGCAGCGGAGAACAGCGTCGCGCTTCAGGAAATGGCGGAGGGCGTCGGACGAATTGCCGAGGCCTCCTCGGATGTTGCTGCGGTGTCCTCTGCGGCGAATGCAAGCGCCGGAGCGGGCGCCGGCAAGCTAGGCGCGGCTGTGGAGCAGATGCGCCGGATTCAAAGCTCGGTTTCCCTGTCCGGCGAAACGGTGCGTACGCTCGGGGAACACTCGCAGCGGATCGACGAGTTAACCGCCATCATTCTCGATATTTCATCGCAGACCCAACTGCTCTCTCTGAACGCCAACATTGAAGCTGCTCGGGCAGGGGAACACGGGAGAGGATTCGCTGTTGTTGCCTCCGAGGTGGCAAAGCTTGCGGAGCAGTCCAAGCAGTCGGTGGAGCGGATTACCGGTGTGGTGGCCAATATCCGCTCCATGGTGGATCAGACCCGTCAGGCGATGGACCGGACGAGCGCTGACGCCAAGCAGGGGCTGTCGATGATTGGCCAGGCGGATGAAGAGATCGGGCGGATGAAAGATGCAATCCAGCAGGTTGCCGGGCAAATTGAAGAAGTGTCGGCGGCAGCACAGCAGCTTGCGGCCGGAACGGAGCAGGTGTCCGCGGCATTTGCCGAATCGGCGGTGATTTCCCGCAAAGCGGCAGAGGAAGCCATGTCCATGGCTGCGGCCACCCAGCAGCAGCTGGCCTCGATTGAGGAAGTGCAGTTCTCGGCTGAGTCGCTGAGCGGAAGCGCCGTCAAGCTGCAGGAGGAGCTTGGACGGTTCACACTGGCAGATTCGGACCCGGCGGCGTAAATATAGAGGCGGACAGGAGGCGGACAGAGCGTAAAGACTCTGCCCGCTTTTTTGTTATGCAGCGGCGAAAAAAAACACTGGAATACGCAGGCTTTGTTTTCCGTATCCGGCCGCGTTTGGTAGAATAGGGAAAACAAAAGTCTTTGGCATCATCTATCCCATCAACCGGAGGATTCCTATGGACGCAAAACTCATCGAACAGCTGGACCAATGGCACAAGGAATATGAGCACGGCCGGATTATGGACGCCATTCTTGAAATCCCCGAGCCGGAGCGGAATTACGGGCTGACAGTGCGTCTCGCCAGAGCGTATAATTACCTGTTCCGGGACAAAGAAGCGCTGGAGCTGCTGACACGAGTGGCTGAAGAAGGAGCGGCAGATCCGATGTGGCATTACAATGTTGGTTTCGCAAATTTTAACTTAAACCGGTACGAGGAAGCGGCGGAAGCATTCCGGATTTCGAACGAACTGGAGCCGGACAACGAGGACACGCAGAAGCGGTTGAATCTGAGCCTTAGCCAAGCGGAACGGGCGCGGCGCCAGGAGCGAAAAGCGGCGGAGGGACGGGAACGCGTCCTGCGCAGGCAGGCGGAAAATCCTGCGGCTGAACCGTTTACAGACATGGACTTGACGGACTTTTGGAACAATGATGAGTATGCGCGGAAAGAGCATATCGATGAGCCGCTTACCGAGGAACTGCTTGCCTCCGTGGAAGAAGAGCTGGGTTATAAGCTCCCTGCCTCCTATATCGCTTTAATGCGGACCCAGAACGGAGGCGTACCCCGCAGTACGCTGTTTCCTGCAGACGAGGACATTTATGCGGTATGCAGTATTGCCGGAATCGGGCGGAGTAAATCCTACTCCCTCTGCGGCGAGCTTGGCAGCCGGTTTATGATCGAGGAGTGGGGGTACCCCGATATCGGCGTCGTCATTTGCGATTGCCCTTCGGGAGGGCATGACTTGGTGATGCTGGATTACAGGCTGTGCGGCCCGGAAGGAGAGCCTCAGGTGATTCATGTAAACCAGGGGGGCGGTTTTGAAATTACGTTTTTGGCCGAAGACTTTGAGACGTTTATACGCGGGCTGGTGAACGCGGAGGAATTCGACAACTCCGAGGAGGAAAAACAGGATGCTCTGCGCAAAGTAGCTGAAGGCGAATTTTCACCTCTCTTGTCCCAGCTCGTTGCCGGGGGAGCCGAAGTCGACCGGCTGGAGGAAAAAATCCGCAGCGTATGCACGCAAATCGTCCGGGAAAAGGGACATTTTTCTTTTCATGCCGACGAACTCTCTTACCTGATGTACGATTTGCAGTTCTGGCTGTATACCCGCGCCTTTCCGGATACGAGCAGCGATCAATATCTGGACGTCTACAGACACATTATCGTGCTGGGCAGCGAGTTTGGACAAAGCGGTTATGGGCCGGGTTTTGTCAGCGGGTGGCTGAAGCAGCGGCTGGAAGAAGGGCGGATTGTGCAGGGGCCTCTCGGGCTCCGGTTTACGGAGGCTGCGGCCGCGGATTTGGTCGAGCGGTTGAATACGGCAGCGGATTTGTAGACAACAGCGTGCGCGGACTTCATTGCGTTTGAGCTTTATTATATTCCCTAAAAAAGCCTGCAGGCTGAGGAGGACTCCCCATCTGCAGGCTTTTCACATATTGCTGTTACGTATTCATGACGGCGTATACCTCGCTCAGCACTTCATGCGGCGGCGCACCTTTCAGGTTTTTGGAAATCACCCGTTTGTTTTTGAAGGTGAACTGGTTGCACAGCTCCGTCGCCAGCGCTTTTTCGCCGGTAAAAATCATCTCGCCCCACTGCTTCTGCCGGCAAAACCGTTCGATCACTGGCACCAGCCGCTGCATCCAGCGCTGCCGGTTGACATCCATGCGCAGCTCGAACCGCTCCCGCCGGGTGCTTCCCGTGGACGTCCGGTCGCTGCCGGCATTGTCGATATATTCACGCCAGTTCTCGGTCTGCACGTCCCATTCAAATTGATACTGCTGGTTGATCTCGCCAAGGACGGTATCCATCACCGTCACCGAATCGGCGCCAACCTGTATAATGCCCGCAGCCGGGTACCGGGTGATGATTTCCTTCATTTCATCCAGCATCGGTTCACTTTCCCAATAAAAAGAGTTCGGCAGCGAGGCCTGGATTTTCTCAAAAATAAACAATTTGCCGGATGAGCCGGCCACGGCGAACAGCCCGCGTTTCATGTCGGTCCGGTGGTTCTCCGCTTCTTTTTCCACCCTGGCCTGCAGCTGCTCCAGCAGCTTTAGACTGTGTTCGTCCTCTCCCGCTTTGGCGTATTCGATCAATCGTTTGAAACCGTTCTTCAAATGGAGCGTCCACTCGGGTTTGGGTCCGGTATTGCTTGCGGTGTTCAAATAAACGGTCAGGAAACGTTCCGACGGTTCGGGTTTGTACGCCAGCAGCTGGTTCCACTTTTCGATGCGTTTCATAAATAATCAAATCACTCCTTGCAAAAGACGGATTTGTTATTATTACCACACACAGCGGCGGTGAATCCTTTATTTGTAAATTTCTTCGGAGAATTCGAGGTTTTCCGCCGCAAACGCCTTGCGGTACAGGAGGCCGACAAGCAGCGCAACCAGTGTCAGTCCGGCGGCGAACAGGTACAGATTTACGATGCCCATTACCTCGGCAAGCCAGGCCATTCCAACCAGCGATACACAAAAAATCAAGTTGAGCAGCGCATTCTGCGCGGCCAGCACTTTCGGCAGCAGTTCCTTGTCCACACTCCGCTGAATCAGCGTGCGGCGGGTGACGATGGACAGCTCGGCAAATGGACCCATCAGCAGCACAAGCACCAGCGCCAGATAAGGCTCCGTGGTCAGCGCGTACACCGCCGTCAGCAGACCGTATCCGGCCATGCCGGTCAGCATCGCGGGCAGATAACGGCTGCCGATAACCCGGACGAGGGCCAGCACCAGAATGCCTCCGCCGACAGTTCCCGCAAAATAGACTGCGTTGATGAATCCCCACCATTCTTCTCCCTGGCCGAGCGCCGTCTGGACAAAAGCAAGTGTAAACGCTCCTACCCAAACGGAGCCTCCAAGCATATCGATGCCGTCGATAAACGTCAGCACGCGCAGCTGGGGCCGGCTCCAGACCAGGCTCCAGCCTTCGGTCAGCCGTTTCCAGCGGGGAGCGGCGTCAGGGGCATCAGCGGCATCCGGCTCGCCGGATGGCGGGGATGCTGCTGCATGGGCGCTGCGCGGTTCTTTGACGCCCAGCGTAAACAGCGCGGCGCCGCCGTACATCAGCGCAGCAAGCAGCAGCGTGTTGCCCGCGCCCAGGAAGGCGACAAGCATACCGCTCAGCCCCCAGCCGGCGAACTGCACGACCTGGTCGCTGACAGAGACCAGACCGTTGGCGCGGAGCAGGCCCTGCTCGCTGGCGACAAGCCGGGGCACCAAGGCGTTGCGGACGGGAACGGTCCAGCCGTCCAGGAAGGACATGATGAAGACCAGCGCGAACACAATATAAAAGGAGGCTTCCTGCTGCGTCACAGACAGATAGGCTGACAGCAATACGAACAGCAAAAACTGGCCGGCCTGCGAGATCAGCAGCAGCGACGGGAGCCGAAAGCGCGTCAGCATCAAAGGCGCCAGGAATCCGCTGATCATCTGGGCGCCGCTGCGCAGCAGCGGAACCAGCACAGCCGAGATCAGGGAATCCGTACGGTCCAGCACCAGCACGGTAAGCGCCATGGTGTACAGGACGTCGGCGGCGTTGGCTACAGTCTGGGTCGACCATAAGTAATAAAACGGTTTGGACAGCGAAGCTTTCATGGGACGGGTTCACCCTTTACTCTCACGTTATCGGCCGATGAGCGGCCATGAGCACAACAATAAGCGATTCCGCAGCATTTTACAATGGATCGCGGACGCCGGGTGCAAGCGCCTCACGGTAGCGGCTTATGCCGGAGTCCGCGCTTTCCGGGCGGCAGCTTATGCCGGGAATCCGCCGCTGGAGAGCTGATTTGCCGGAAGCGGTGCCCGATGCTGGAGACCCGGATTTGCCGGAAGCGGCGACTGATGCCAGCCGGTCCGGGCGGGACGGGCCAACCCGGGAAACGGGCGGGCGCTGGGGCGGACCGAAACCAAAGCCTGTGGTCCGGGAAGCAAGGCGCTGCACCCCGGCGTTTTTTGCATAAAGCAGGGTGCGGGAATTAATTCCGAAGCATCTCTAAAGCGGCGCTTTCTTTTGGTATAATGGGGCTACCGTACCCGCTTTAATGATAATCAAGCGATCTACTCAGAAAGCAGGTGGACTGATGACGATGCTCCGCATCGCCCGGCTTGTGCCGAGAACCGAGGTAGAAGGACCCGGTCTGCGTTATGCGCTGTGGGTGCAGGGCTGCCCGATCCGCTGCGAGGGCTGCTTCAATCCCCATACCTGGGATATGGAAGGCGGCCGCTTGATCGAAGTGGAAGAACTTATACAACATATTGAACATACCCGGAGACATACTCCGGAGCTGGAGGGCGTAACTTTTTTGGGCGGCGAACCCTTCAGTCAGGCCGGGGCACTGGCAGAGGCGGCGGAAAAGGTGAGGGGGCAGGGCCTGTCCGTTGTCACGTTTTCGGGCTACGATTACGATACGCTCCGCGCCTCTAGCCATCCCGGCTGGAAGCGGCTGCTTGCGGCAACCGACCTGCTGATCGACGGCCCCTATGTGAAGGAGCGGCATGACCTCAGCAGGCCATGGACCGGCTCCTCCAATCAGCAGTACCGGTTTTTGACGGCAGTCTACCGCCATCTGGAGCCGTCCCTGCAGACGATCCCGAACAAACTGGAGATTCGGCTGCATCCGGACGGTACGATTACGGCAAACGGAATGGCAGGGGCATTGGACCTGGAAATGCTGGAACGGCTGGGTTATACACGAGAGGAGGGCTAGGAGTTGAGCATTGAAATCGTATTGATTCCTTTGGCAATCGCTGTCACCAAGCAGGTGGCCGAGGCGGTCTCCGTACACCGGGAGAAGCTGCAGGCCCGTCATGTCATTCTGGAGACGCGGATGAAAGACGAGGTGCTGCTGCGGGAAGCGCTGGAAGAATGGAGCTGCTCGTTCCGGCAGGTGGAGCACACCGACTCTCTGGAGTCGCTGGAGTGGAGCATGGCGAATGAAGTTACTTTTTTGCAGCAGGAGAATGGCTCTTATTCATTGGTACTGCCGCAGGGAGCCGATGTAACGGCTTATACGGAATGGGTGGATAACGTAGAGACCTCGTACACTAAACATCTTCAGCAAAAGGTCTACCGGAACCTGATTGAACAAGCCCGGGAGCAGGGCATGGTGATGGAGAAAGAAGAAGTGCTGGAGGATCAGTCCATACAAATTACTTATGTGTTAAACCGGTAGAGGAGGTCAAGTCGGGTGTTCAGAACGTACACGAATCGCGGCAGAACCTGGGAGCTGGCCAACAGCTGGTGGGTGGTGCTCACTTGGGTTCCCCTTTCCCTGGCGAGTTTTATCGCTTTTTTCTATATAGGAAGTAAGGTGAAAAACAGACGGTGGACGGCCTGGGGGTTTTTTTACCTGATAACGACCTGGGGACTCGTCGCCCTGACCGACAGTCTGTCTCCCGGTGTGCTTGCAGGAGGAGCGCTCGGGGTGTGGATTATGGCGATCGTTCACGCAAGCAAGGTCCGTCCCTTGTACCTCATCCAGCTGGATGTAATTACACACGGTGAAAAAGAACGCCTGTCCCGGCTGCGGCAAGAAGCGGAAGCCAGGTTCCATGGAGGCGCCGCTCCCGGGATGCAGCCGCCGCAGCGCCGGCAGGACCCAATGTTCTCGCCCGGACTTGGAGCGGACGAGGCGCCGTTTGCCGGCCCTTTAGCGGGCGGACCAGCTCCGGCCGCCGTGTGGCCTCCGCCGCCGGGGGCGCAGGCGGCACCATCACCGCAGCCGCCAATGGCGCCGCCTGCGGCACCATCGCAGCAGACTTCAGCTGCACCGCAGGCTGCGCCGTTTCAGCAACCGCCGCAGAGTGCACCGTTTCAGCAGCCATCACAGTCTGCATCGTTTCAGCAGCAGCCGATCAGCCATCCCATCGACCTGAACACGGCTTCAGAAGCTGAGATGGCTGCCGTTCCCGGCATCGGGATTATTTTGGCGAAACGGATTGCAATCAAGCGGCAGGAGGCAGGAGCGTTCCGTTCGTTTGAGGAATTCGCCATACAGATGGGGTTGAATGAGCAGGCCGCGGGCGTACTGCGGACGCAGGTGAGCTTCTCGCAGCCTGAGCCGCAGCCTGAGCCAAAGCCGGGGACGCCCCGGAGCGGCAGAGTTATCGATTACTAATAAGTAAGGGAAAGGACAGGATAGCCATATGACCGCAGCCGATAACCGCAACCGGATTCATACCGTACTTGCCAATTTGCTTAAGGCGCGCTTTCCCTATCTCTACATCCAGACTTGGGAGGAAGACCGGGCGCTGGCCGTCATCCGGTCCGTCGCCCAGGATGCGGAGCTGATCAAGACGACACGTGAAGTGCTGACGTGGAGAATGACGACCGGCATCATGGACGGCACAGGGCAGGCTGTCGGCGACAGCAAGACGCCAATCAAGGCGCTGGAATGGATTGAGAAATACGATAAACCGTGCATTGTGGTCATTCAGGATTTTCATGTCTATTTCGGCGGACAAACCCGGCAGCCGGATCACACCGTCGTCCGGAAGCTTCGTGACATGCTGACGAATATCAAGCAGAGCCGCAATCCAATCAACGTTATTTTTACATCGCCGCACTTAATTTTACCGGATGATCTGCAGAAGGATATTACGATCGTGGACTTTGATCTGCCGACCTTCGAAGAAATCGTAACGGTGCTGGATGAGATGATCGACATCAACCGGCAGGCTGGCCGGATTCAGATCGACTTGACCAAAGAGGAGAAGGAACGGCTGGCCAAGGCGGCGCTTGGGCTTACGCTTTCCGAAGCCGAAAATGCGTTTGCCCGGGCGATGGTGCAGAACGGCAGACTGGACATTCAGGACCTTGAGGTCATTCTCGAAGAGAAAGAACAGATCATCAAAAAAGCCGGCATTCTGGAATTTATCCGCAGCGATTTGCGGATGGCGGATGTCGGGGGACTGGAGAACTTAAAGCGCTGGCTGACCAAACGCAACAAGGCCTGGCTGGAATCGGCCCGTAAATATGGACTGCCCGCACCCAAAGGTGTGCTGATTACTGGCGTTCCCGGCTGCGGCAAAAGCCTGATCGCCAAATCGATCAGCTCCACCTGGCAGCTGCCTTTGCTGCGGCTGGATATGGGCAAAATTTTCAGCGGCGTCGTAGGCAGCAGCGAAGAGAACATGCGCAAAGCGATCCAGACGGCGGAGGCAATTTCACCTTCCGTCTTGTGGATTGATGAGATTGAAAAAGGATTCAGCAGCGCGGCGATTCACGGTGACAGCGGCATTTCGCTCCGGATTTTCGGCCAATTCCTGACCTGGCTTCAGGAGAAGACCAAGCCGGTATTTGTAATTGCGACCGCCAACAATATCTCCGGGCTGCCGCCGGAGCTGATCCGCAAAGGGCGTTTTGATGAAATCTTTTTTGTCGACCTGCCGACGCTGAGAGAACGCCGGGAAATTTTGCGGGTACATATCGCACGGCGTCTGACCGAACCTGAAGTCATCGGCGATTTCGAGCTTACAGAAGAGGTGCTGGACAATCTGGCCGGAAGATGCGAGGGATTCGTCGGCGCGGAAATCGAGCAGCTGGTCATTGACGCGCTGTTTGAAGCGTACGCGTCGGACCGTTCCATCCAGCTGGAGGACTTCGAACGGGCCATAGCCAATACCGTTCCGCTCTCCGTCACCCAGGCGGAGCAAATCCGCGCCATCCGGGAATGGGCCAATGTCCGGGCGGTAGCGGCAACGCCGCAGGAAGACCGGAAGGAATACCGCCAGGAGGCATCCGTGCCGGGAATCGGCAGCGTAACCCCGGTCAGCTCCGGCCAAGGCGACGAGGTATGGGCGAACCGCGGAGGCAGAGCGATTGATTTTTAGCGTGGCATACACGGACGTTCAGATGGAACGCTCAGACGGATTGCGGGGCGGGGAACTGGCGGTTAATTTAATCGGGTATCGGATGCCCCGCGGCTTCCAAACGCGAATAAGGGCAACCGAGGGCGAACATGGACAAAGCGAGGGCGAATAAGTGAGCAAGCGCAAATAAGGGCGAACAAGGAGGATGGAGCATGGAGGAAAAAATCCAGATCCGCATCTACCCGGACGGCCGGATCGAAGCGGAGACCTTGGGCATCAAAGGAGAACGGTGCACCGACATGATTCCGGTGCTGGAGTCGCTGCTGAATGCGGAAGCCGTCCAGGCGGAGTACACTGAGGAGTTCTATGAGACGGCGGTTGAAACCGTGGAACTGCGGGAACAGCAGAACATAATTAAACGGGGGTAGATTGCTGAAACCGGGGAATTCCGAGGGAGCCCCTGTAGTCATAAAATGACGCAGGACCGCCCTTTTAATACGGGTTTTGGCTGACCTAAGCGTAAAACACGTTCCTGCGACGGCTGTTTCATGGGGCTGTTTTGTACGAAAAATCGTACAAAACAGAGCCGGTAAGCGGTTCGGGGGAGCGATTTAGACCAGATCTGTTGGCAGCGGGCGGTCTGGCGCACTACCGGAAACGGTTTGATGAACCACAGGAAACGGCCGACGCACCACCGGAAACGGTTGGGCGCACCACCGGAAACGAGTGGCCAGCCCGCCATTAACTGATAAAAAAGGCAACCTGAAAGATGTGAAAAACCGGGTGAGCAAGGGGTTCCTTGCCAACCCGGTTTATTGTGTTTCGCACAGTAACTGTCTGCTTCCCAATAAACGCAATAAACGCACTTATGGGGCAACCCGCTTCTGCGCTGTTCTGCCTATTCCGCAATCTGCCCTGTACGGCCGAGCGCTTTTGCGCGGGCAGCCGCTTTGTCCAGGATTGAAAGCAGCGCTTCATTTTGTACAGGCTTCGTCATATACTCGTCGATTCCGCTTCTTCTGCACGCTTCGGGTTCATCCTGCAGGGAATTTGCCGTCAAAGCGACAATGAACGGCGCCTGGTCAGGGGATAAAGCGCGTTTGATCTCCAGCGAAGCCTGCAGCCCGTCCAGCACCGGCATACGAATGTCCATAAAGATCAGGTCGTAGGGATGCAGAAGCGAGGATTCCACCGCAGCTTGGCCGTTGCTTACGACGGTGACCTTATTCCCCAGCTTTTCCAGCCGCCGCTTCAAAATCAGCTGATTGATCTCGTTGTCTTCCGCTATCAGGATGTTCAGAGCGCCGAGAGACGTGATTTCGGCCGCCTCCATGCTGCCAGAGCCGGGTAGTGTATCAGATCCGGATATTGTATCCGCCGTTTCCAGTTCAATGCTGAACAAAAAAGAGGTGCCGGGCCCCTCATTGGACCGGACGGAAATTTCCCCGCCCATCAGCTCCACCAGTTTCTTGACGATGGCGAGGCCTAGGCCGGTGCCTTCCCTGCGGCGGGTTAACCCGTTATCCACCTGATAGAACGGCTGGAACAGCTGAATCCGGGCCTCTTCCGGAATGCCGATCCCTGTGTCTTGTACCGAAAAATGCAGACCGATGCGGCCCTGCCGTTTTTCCCCGGCGTTTACTGTCACGGTAATGGAGCCCGCCTCGGTGAATTTAACCGCATTGCCGACCAGGTTCAGCAGCACTTGTCTGATCCGGCTGCTGTCACCAACCAGCGATTCAGGGACTGCGGCATCCACGTGAACGTGGATATCCAGGTTTTTGTTCAGGATAGGGACCAGCAGCACATCCAGCGTTTCGGCGATGCAATCCCGAATTCGGAAAGGTTCCTTCAGCGGTTCTACCCGGCCGGATTCGATTTTGGAGAAGTCAAGAATATCGTTAACAATTTTAAGCAGGCCCTTGCCGCTTTGTTCGATGATTTGGACATATTCGGCCTGCTCATCGTTCAGCGGCGTGTCCAACAGCAGCTCCGTCATGCCTAGTACACCGTTCATTGGCGTCCGGATCTCGTGATTCATCATGGCGATAAATTCGTTTTTTGCCTGGTTCGTTGCCTCCGCGGCTTCCTTGGCGATTAGCAGCTCTTTTTGCTCGGCAAGCAGCTGCTGCTGTACGGATAGAGAGGGAAACGGGACCTCCCGTCCCTGAGCGCTGCGGTAAAGACTGGAGACCACCAGCTCCTCATCCGTCATCATGTACTCATGATTCCGCAGCAGCGAGAGCTGCAGGGAAGCGGAGATGTTTCTGGCCCCGTAGGCACAGACCGATAAGATGCCGTTGTCGATTACGCAGCAATCCGCGGTACGCTCGAAGCCTTCTATTTTGGCAGGAATATCGTCTTGTTCCGCCCACTCTACATGCGCCCAGGTCCGCATGGAGTCCCCCCGCTCCAGATAAGGCTGCAGAATCGCCTTAAAATGCTGTGCTATGCTGTGATAATGAAAATCCCCGTATAAACGGTAAAATTCATAGCTGTCTATATAATGCACCGATTCCAGCTGTTCCGCGGTCAGCAGCGTCTCCAGCTTCAGCAGCAGTCTGCGGTACCAGATTTCGCTGTCGATGAACAAAATCTGATGTCCGTGATGAACGCCGGTGGTCACATATGCTGCCGCGTTATCGAAATAACGATCAGCATTCTCATAGAAATAGACAATATGTCCCCCACTGGCAACGGAGGTTAGCGGCGTAATTGGGATCGGTTGTTCTCTCATTCTCACAAGCTCCTTGGGACCGTTAGATTCCGCCAAATCCTTTCCTGCGGCAGCAATCCGGATTATTTGGCGTAAATGCATGAAATAATTCTTTGTTATTAGATGCTTCACCTTTTTTGGGCGTTGTGAATCGTCTGCGGTCCCCTGTTACTTTTGGATGATTAATCCACTACGCAGCGCTACATAAAGTCAAAAAAATAACGGATTACGTGCAGAAAAACCGGCGATGTATAAGTCAAGCTGTCCACCCGGCTCAAGTAACTTGCCTTGAGGGATACGGCTTTATCGTCATCACCAATCAGCAAATCCCGCTTCAGCACGGACACCGTCAGGCTGCCGAAAAATCCGCTCAAACTGATCAGCGCTCCGGCGGCGATACCAAATGCGGGGTCAAGCGGCGTCAGATACGGACATACCGCCGAGGAGACGACGGTTGTCACGGTAAATGCGCAGGCAAATCCTTCCCAGGTCAGATAGGGATTGGCGGTAGGAACGATCCGGCGTCTGCCGACATACAGGGAGGCCAGATGGTGAACCACATCGTTTAATTGGGTAAGCACGACGAGATAAAGCACCAGCCCGGCGCCGTATTCCGGCGAAGCGACCTGAAAGTAGGCGAGATGGCTCAAACCAAACACCATCAGCATGAGCCCCCACTGCGTGGAGCTTACGCTGCGGAGAAAGCCAACCGTTCCTTTGTTGATCAGCCTGGGCAGCGGCAGAAACAAAAACACATAGACGGGAATAAACACTATAAACATTCCGTACCAGCCGATGTAAATCCAGTAAAATTGCACCGGAATCGAGAGATAAGCCCACAGAAACAGGCGGCGGTCCGCTTTGCGGGTGCGGATCATCGAAAAATATTCTTTTAGCGCAAAAAAGGTAAGCACCATTAAAGACAGCAGCGAAACAGCTGGACTGAACAGCGTCGCCAGACAAAAAATCAGCAGCATGCCCCACCAGGTCTTGATCCGGACGCCGATGGCCTGGTAGTCCCGGTCCGGCTGAACCTTGCGGAGGAGATAATAGCCTAATTGCGTGGCGGCCAGCAGAAGAAAAACAAGCAGCAGTGTCCACAGCGAACTGTTCATGCTCATGCGAAAGGGTCACCAACTTCTATCAGGAATAGAGCCCCGGGAGGAGGCTTCTATGTTATTATGATGGAACAGTCCATCGTTGATAAGGGGTAATTTTCGATCATGGCAGCAGAAAGCACAATTTATATCATGCTTACGAATACCGGTACGCTTTTTACGAAAATGATTCAGACCTATACGAGGGCGCCCTACAACCATGCCTCCATTTCCTTTAACAAGGAATTATCCGAGATGTACAGTTTTGGACGGAAAAATCCCAACAATCCGCTGAACGGCGGATTTGTTAAGGAAGATATCCAAACCGGCACGTTCAGCAAGTATCCCAATACCACTTGTGTCATCTACGAACTGCAGGCCACCGAGCGGCAGATCGAGAAGATGAAACGGGTGCTGCGCGTGTTTATCCAAAAAGACAAGAAATACCTATATAACCTTCTGGGCGTCATCGGGATCGCTTTGAAGGAGCCGGTGGAGTTCAGCAATTCTTATTTTTGTTCGCAGTTCGTCGCGGAAATCTTGCAGCGCTCCGGCATCCGGCTCTGGAACAAGCTGCCCGCGCTGGTTACGCCGGACGATTTCCGGCAGTGCGGCCGGCTGAAGCTGGTTTACGAGGGCAAGCTGAGCGAGTATCGGCCTTAGGCTGGGTGCTGGGCGTGCTGCGATGCGGTGAGGCGTAGGCTGAAGGCCAGGCGTACAGGACTGGTGACAACAGGCATAGCTGCGCCGGACCTGCGGCGGCTTTGGGCTTCCGGCCGCTGTTGTTTCGCTCTGCCCCGGCATTGACCTCGGTTTACAGCATCTCCCGCACCCATTTTCCAAATGTTTGCAACCCTTGGCAGCACCTGCGCGTCTATGAAGAAGAACGACGACAAATTAGCAGCCAAGGAGGAACGATATGAAAGCTGAAAAACATATAGGGTGGACATTGTCCATCGCGGCAATGCTCCTGCTTGCCGCCTGCGGCGGCAACGAAGCGAAGCCGGAACAACAGACCGCCGGAGGAGCGGATTTGGGCGGGGCGGCTACCGCCCCTGCTGCTACGGCGCCTGCGGCGCAAACTGCTTCGCCGGAGGCGTCCCCGGCTGCCAGCGCACCAGCCGTTACTGCGCCAGCATCTGCCGCACCTGCTGCGGAGCCGTCTTCGTCCGCACCTCAGGCGGCAAAACCAACAGCAGCGGCCCCCGGAAGTGGCACGGAGACCGCACCGGAGGAAGGAGTGCCGCCAACGGCGCTTGAAGCGGCTTCCACCGTAGTCCGCGCGCTAAAGAATAAGGACATGGACCAGCTTGCGGCTTGGACGCATGCCGACAAAGGGGTCCGCTTTTCGCCTTACGGTTATGTGGACACGAAGAAAGACCAGGTTTTTAAACGGGAAGAGATTGAAGGCCTGCTGAAGGATAAGCAAAAACGGGTTTGGGGTGAATTTGCCGGTAAAGGCGATGAGATTAAAATGACGTATGCCGAGTATCACGACCGTTTTGTATACGATGCGGATTTTGAGACCAAGGCGGAAATCGGCTTAAATCAAACGCTTGGGCAGGGCACGACGCTGAACAATTTACAGGAGGTATATCCTCCGGAGACCTATGATTTCGTCGAATATTATATCGATAGTGTTGACCCTGACGCGCAGGGTATGGATTGGCGCAGCCTCCGTCTGGTTTTTGAAAAAATCGGCGAGGACCGCGCGCTGGTCGGGATTGTACATGACCAATGGACACCATGATGATTGCTCCGGGCTCAATAGTAACGTGTTTCAGGACTTCATCCCGGATGCCCGCCTTTTGTAGCCGCCAGAGAAAGTAGGGGCACAAGTGTACGGACTCAGAAGGCCCTATTTGCTGATTATTCCGTGTTTTGGCAAAGTGACGGACTCAGCTGCCCTTATTCACGCGGAGAACCCGTAGTTTGTATGTTTTTGGTACGAATAACGGCCCTAGGGTCTGTCAGGCATACCAAAACCCAAGAATTTCAGAAATAACGGCCGCTGGGTCCGTAAAGATTTCCGTATCGCGTGCTGTGGTAATCCGCTGCGGGTGTGCCGCAGGAGAGGATTCGTTCCAAAGTGTTATCTGTAATGGAGATCGATCTGACAATAAACAGGTGTAGATCCAGGGTGGATAGCATTTTCGTACCCCATCACGAAATCGTTTGACTAACCCTTGTTTCCTTAATTTACCGTTTTCGTACACATCCTAGCGCTTCAACGAAAAGCTAACAAAACAAGCTCCCGGCTTATGGCTGTAGAGCTTGTTTTTTTACGCCGGGCTGGGAAAGGGAAAAGTGTCAGCTTGAAAACTCCGGCCTAAACGTTCAAAATTGAACTATCGCTTCCGTGAAGTAAACAACGCCTGCCGCCGGAAGGAACAGACAGTGAAATGGAGGAGCAGTGTAATGGAAATAGGAATCAGTACGTTCGTGGAGACCAATCCCGATGTGCATACCGGCGAGTTGATCAGCCACGCCCAGCGCATCCGTGAGGTGGTGGAGGAAATTGTGCTTGCCGACCGGGTGGGGCTGGATGTCTACGGCGTCGGAGAGCATCATAGAAAAGACTACGCCGCTTCGTCGCCGGCGGTGATCCTCGCGGCTGCAGCGTCCCAGACACAGCGAATCCGGCTTACCAGCGCGGTAACGGTGCTGTCTTCCGACGATCCGGTCCGCGTCTTTCAGGATTTTGCCACGCTGGACGGGATCTCGAACGGGCGGGCGGAGATTATGGCGGGACGGGGTTCCTTCATCGAGTCGTTCCCGCTGTTCGGCTACGATTTAAACGATTATGACGACCTGTTTGACGAAAAGCTTCAGCTCCTTCTCAAAATCCGCGAATCGGAGCACGTCACCTGGGAAGGCGGGCATCGTCCCGCCATTGACAACCTGGGTGTGTATCCGCGCCCGGTACAAAATCCGCTGCCGGTGTGGATCGGCAGCGGCGGCAACACGGAGTCGGTAATCCGGGCCGGGCTGCTCGGACTGCCGCTGACGCTGGCGATTATCGGCGGGAGCCCGTTTCAGTTCGCGCCGCTTGTCCAGCTGTACAAGCGGGCAGCCGCCCGGGCGGGCCACGATGCCTCGAAGCTGCCGGTCGCCTCGCATTCCCACGGCTTTATCGGGGAAAACAAGGAAGAAGCGGCAGACCGGTTTTTCCCTTCTACCCAGGCCGTGATGAACATATTGGGACGTGAGCGGGGCTGGGGGCACTACAGCCGGGCGAGCTTTGATGCGGCCCGCAGTCCGGAAGGCGCGCTGTATGTGGGCGATCCGCAGACAGTCGCGGACAAAATTATCGCCTTGCGCAAGCGCGTTGGCATTACACGTTTTATGCTGCATGTTCCGCTCGGCACCATGCCGCATGCCGTCGTAATGAAGGCCATCGAGCTGCTCGGAACGGAAGTCGCTCCTAAAGTGCGGGAGGAAATCGCCCGCTGGGAAGCCGCGGGCGAGCCGGATGAAGCTGCCGGCGTGTAACTTCTGCTAGTGAAGGGACACCTAACAGCCGTACGCCCCTTCCGGATTTGGGGTTTTAAGCAGAGAAGTATGTAAACAACAACGCTCCCCGAAAACGGGCGGCCGTCCGCTTCAAGCGGTCGCCGCCCGCACGGGGAGCGTTTGTTTTTGCGGCGGATGCATTTATCCGCGTTTTAGTTTTCCTTTATGCCGGCCAGCTTCTTCAGCAGCTTGCGCATTTCCTTAAATGATTTCATCTGATAGTTGGCGGCCGTCGCGCCGGGGCCGATTTTGATGGAGTAGGCTTCTTTGGGCAGCGCGGTGAACAGATCTTCATCCGTATGGTCGTCCCCTACGCCGAGAATAAAATCATACGTCTCCCCGTTCAGCAGCTGGTGCGCGCCATGGCCTTTGTTAATCCGGCTGTCCTTGACCTCCAGCACCTTGTTGCCCTCCAGCACGCCAATCGTCATCGACTGGGTAATGGAGATCAGTGCCTCCCGGAGTTCATCGCGTTTGAGTGTAATCACGTCCGGCTCGCATTGGCGGTAGTGCCAGGCGAGGGAGTATTCTTTTTCCTCAATCAGCGATCCCGGCATCCGGTCCGTATACATCTCCAAAATGTGGCGGATGGAATCCTTCCAGTCGTTATCCACGTTGACCGTCTTGATCCATTCCCCGTCAGTCCGCCGCAGCCATAAACCATGAGAGGCAATCAGGACAATGTTGAGATCGCCAAGCCATTTCTCAATGACTCCCCGGTCGCGTCCGGTGATAACGACTACCGTATTATTAGGGTCCTTTGCCAGTTCGGCAAGAATTCGTCTGAGCTCCTCGTCCGGCTTGGCCTGGTCCGGTGTCGGCTTAAAGCCGACCAGGGTGCCGTCGTAATCCAGGAACAGCACGCGGCGCTCCGAGCCGTGGTAAGCCTTGATAATTGCCGATGAATCGGCCAGATCAAGCAGCGGTTTGGTCTGAACCGGCTCGACTGCGGTATCCTGCAGCGCGTTCAGGAACTCGTCCGCCCAGAATTTGACGTTGTAGCGCGACAGCCGGCGGTGGATCATTTTGTTGCGTTCGATTTTCTCGTGATCCGGCATATCGAGGGCGGTTTTGAGGCCTTGGGCGATTTTGCCGTAGTCGTTGGCGTTGACGATAACCGCTTCGCCCAGCTCGCTTGCAGCGCCGGCCGTTTCGCTCAGCACCAGCATGCCCTTGTAATCGGTACGGGAAGCCACGTATTCTTTGGCCACCAGATTCATGCCGTCCCGGAGCGGTGTTACCAGCAGCACATCGCTGTGCCGGTAGAACGCGATCAGATCGTCCTGCGAGAAGGTGCGGAAAAAGAACCAGACCGGCATCCAGTTTACGGTACCAAACCGCCCGTTAACTTCACTGACCAGCTTCTCGATCTCCCGCTTCAGCGAGTCGTAAGTCTCCACTTCCACGCGGGAAGGGGCGACGATCAGATTCAAACGGACTTTTTCCCGGTATTCCGGATAATTCGCCAGGAACTGCTTGAAGGCGCGGATGCGTTCCGGAATGCCTTTGGTGTAATCCAGCCGGTCGATCGACAGAATGTTTTGCACTTGCTTTGTACTTTCGATGAACCCGTTCAGCTCGTCGGACAAGTTGTCCCGGTCATGGGATTTGGAAAAATAGTCGTAATCGATGCCCATCGGGAACGCGTCAACGCGGACGCTGTGGGATTCGTATTGAATTTTGTTCATGCTGTTTTCCTTGCCCAGAATTCTCCGGACCGTGCTCAGGAAGTGGCGTACATAGTCGTACGTATGGAAGCCGATAAGATTGGCGCCCAGCAGCCCGCGAAGGATTTCTTCGCGCCAGATCAGCAGGCGGTAGATCTCGAACGATGGAAACGGAATATGCAGGAAAAATCCGATGCGTGCGTCGGGATATTTTTCCCGGATCATCTGGGGCAGCAGCATCAGCTGGTAATCATGAATCCAGATCGTGTCGTTGGGTTCGATTACGGGATCGATGGCATCGAAGAACTTCTGGTTGACCTGCTTGTAAGCTTCCCATGTCTCCACGCGGTAGTTGGCGGTGGTGTTGAAGTAGTGGAACAGCGGCCAGATCGTATCGTTGCAGAAGCCGTGGTAATATTGGTCGATCTCCTCATCGGACAAAAAAATCGGCAGGCAGTTGTAGTTCTCCCGAAGCTCCTGCTCCAGCTCCCGTTCGTCGCCATCCTGGAGCTGATCCTGCGAGATGCCGGGCCATCCGGCCCAGATGCTGTCCCCCTGCTCGTGGTAGCTTTTTAGCCCGGTGGCGAGTCCCCCGATGCTTTTATGGTATTCGAATTCGGTTTCGTTCTTCTTGACGGTGACCGGAAGACGGTTGGATACAAAAATTAGTTTGCTCATTGAAATCTCCTTTCCTGAACAATTGTGCGTGTGGCCATACGTCCTTGAACGTAAAAAGACGGCAAACGGCGCAAAGCCGCCCGGCGCGCTAGGCGGCCGGAAACCTGATCCCTTCGGTTCCACAGGATGACTTGATGCGTCCCTAATGTTCGCGGCCCGGGCAATGAGGTGTGCCTGGCTTCACATGGACAGGCGATTTCAGCCGTATGTAGAGGAACGTGGCTTATAGGCTGATATTACCCGTCCGTGGGCGGTGCGACACATCGTGCAGGGCAGGAGCGGATTTCCAGATGGCCTGACCGCAGGCCACAGAGGCTTATGAATGCGTAAATGCTGTAATTGTTGAAATGCCAGACGGCCGCTAATGCCGGAACGCCAGAACGCCGGAATGTCGGAACGCCGGAAGGCCAGAACGTTGGAGCTTCGGAAGGCCACACCAGGAATGCCGGGAATGCGGATAGGCTTTGCGGAACGGGGATGGGGCATGCTATGGTAATGGGGAGACCGGCATTGGCTGGGGCAAAACCAGGCAATCAGCTATTCAGGCAGCTCGAAAGCCGCTTGCGCCGATGGGGGCAGTTCCAGCGTGGAAGGTTTAGCAACCGTCATTCAGACGGCTGGGAAGCCGTGCGGCGGGCATGGCATGCTTTTTGGTCAAGAGGACAAAGGTCAGAGTGACAATGAGGAGGCGGAATTATGAAAGCGCTATTTATTGGCGGGACGGGAACCATCAGTATGGCGATTACCCGGCAGCTGGCCGAACAGGGCTGGGAGCTGTATCTGCTGAACCGGGGACGTCGGCAGGAAGGGCTGCCGGAGGGCGTACACTTGATTGAGGAAGACATCAACGACGAGAAGCGGGTAGCCGAACGGCTTGTTGGTTTGTCTTTTGACGTAGTTGCCGACTTCATCGCTTTTGAGCCGGAACATGTGCAGCGGGATTACCGGCTGTTTCAGGGCAAAACGAAGCAGTTCATTTTTATCAGCTCTGCATCGGCTTACCAGACGCCGCTGTCCGATTACCGGATTACGGAGGGAACGCCGCTGTCGAACCCGTATTGGGCTTACTCCCGAAACAAAATCGCTTGTGAGGAATATTTGATGGGGCAGTACCGGGATCACGGGTTTCCGGTGACGATTGTCCGGCCAAGCCATACTTACGATGAGCGTTCGATTCCGCTTGGGGTGCATGGCTCAAAAGGCAGCTGGCAGGTTGCCCGGCGCATGCTGGAAGGGAAGCCGGTGATTGTACACGGAGACGGCACGTCGCTTTGGACGCTGACGCATAACCGTGATTTTGCGAAGGGGTTTATTGGGCTGATGGGCAATCTCCATGCGATCGGCGAGAGTGTGCATATCACGTCGGATGAGTCGCTGACCTGGAATCAGATCTATGAAGCGGTGGCGGGAGCGCTTGGCGTGAAGCTGGAGGCCGTGCATGTGCCGTCGGATTTTCTGGCCGAATGCGGACCGGGGGATTTCCGGGGCAGCCTGCTTGGCGACAAGGCAAATACGGTTGTTTTCGATAACGCCAAGCTTAAACGGCTGGTGCCCGGGTTCTGCGCGGAAATCCGGTTTGACCAGGGAATAAGCGACACCGTCCGGCACATTTTGGCTCATCCGGAGCTGCAGAAGGAAGACTCTGAATTCGACCGCTGGTGTGATGAGGTGATTCAGGCGGTCCGGGGTGCCGCGGCGGAAGTGAAGCGGAAATTTAAGGGATAAAGGCCCCGTGACGAAGACACGGATGAAGCGCCCTGAGCGGACTCTATATAGACTGGATAATGAAATGACAGGAAAGAGGAGCAGGCACGGAGGCAATTTGGGAGATGGAGGGAGCGACGCGTATGCCTGCATTTTTGGAGTTCTAGGTTCTAACAGACTGAACGCAAAAATACAGGATGGCGGGGATGGCATGGAGGCAATTTAATTTGGAGCTGCGGAGCGGTAGCGCAAGCCTTATTTTCGGAGTTCTCCCGCTAACTTATATACCAATCAAGAACTCCGAAAATAACAGCAACCGGAAGTCCCAAATTCGCCGCAGTGACACCCTCGCCCCACCTGTATGTCATTTGTTCGGTCTATACTGCTGAGCACCGTTGAACTCCGAATATAACAGCAACCCGAAGTCCCAAATTTGCCGCAGTGACACCCTGCTTTACCTGTACGTCTTTTGTTCAGTCTCTACGGACCTGCTGTTGAGCACCGAAAATAAGCATCCTAACCGCCTGGCCGCAGCTTCACTGCGGCCATTTTCAATAGGCAGGCGTGCCCCTGCCTACTCCTTAAGAGAAGAATGGGTCTCAACGTACCAGTCGATCATTTTGCGGGCGATGCTGACGCCGGGCGGAATGACTGGCAGCTGATCCGAACCGAACCAGTCGGCATGAACAATCTCTTCGCCGTCCACCGCAATTTCACCGCCGTCATACTCCGCAATAAAGCCAATCATCAAGGAATGGGGAAACGGCCACTGCTGGCTGCCAAAATAACGGATGTTCCGGAGCCGCAGACCGACTTCCTCCATCGTCTCCCGGCGGACGCAGTCCTCCAGCGTCTCGCCGGGTTCGACGAACCCCGAAATCAAGCCATACATATTGTTCCGGAAATGGCGGGCGTGAGCCAGCAGAATCCGGTCTCCTTTAAGGATGGCCGTAATCACGGCCGGAGCCAGCCGGGGGTAATGGGTCAGTCCGCAGGACGGGCATAGCTTGGCGCGTTCCCCTTCGGCATGGACGAGCGCGCTGCCGCACCGGCCGCAGAACTGGTGAGTTGCTTCCCAAGCAAGCAGCTGCGCCGCTCTGCCGGCCAGATGGAAGACATCCTCTTCCATCCGTTCATACAGGGAACGCAGCGGCTCGAAGGCCATACCGGCGGGTGCAGACGCCTCCTCGGTTGCTTCGGCAGCAAAGCAGGGGACCTCTTCAAAGGTACCCAGATAAAGCGTGTGCCGCACCTCCAGCCCGTAGTCCTGTGGCCCGCAGCCCTTTCCTAGCCGGACCGGTTCGGGTGTTTCCCGGACGAGCAGCTGTCCATCACGAAAAATGAACCAATACGCGGCCTGCTCCGCCCCCTCTTTGGCAAGCAGGGCGGGCAGATAACGTTTGTAGATGCTTTCTCTTGGTTTTTGCATGGTATCAAGACCTTTCTTCGCTTCAATCGCTTATCCCTGTCATTATGCACCCCGGCAGGACGGCGGGCAAGCCCGGGAGGGGGACGTGGTATTCGTCCGGTATCTGCTTGAATATCCGCTTGGATATCCGCAAGTGGTATTAGAGCACACACGTCCTAGCAGACCGCCGCCAGCCTAGGTCAGTCCCGCTATCAAGCGCCGCTGCCCTACAGGCCCGTTGTCCGCTTCGGTCGCCGCTGCCCTACAGGCCCGCTATCCGCGCCGGTCGCCGCTGCCCTACAGGCCCGCTATCCGCGCCGCTCGCCGCTGCCCTACACCAGCTTGGACAGCACGTGTACCGCCTCGTCCAAATCAAGGACGGATTCGGTGCGCGCCTCCATATCCTTCAGCCTAACACGCCCGAGGGCCGCTTCTTCTTCGCCGACCAGCACAATGTACGGGATGCCCAGCGCCGAAGAAGCGGCCAAGGCCTTGGCCAGCTTGCGTCCGCCGGGAGACAGGCGTGTCCGGATGCCATTCTCGCGGAACGCTTTGGCCGCGGCCAGCGCTTCGGGACGCATGCCGCCGACGGAAATGATGTCCACGACCGCCTGCGGCGGCGCTAACTCCCGCGACCGCAGCAGTTCCATCATCGACTCCATACCGAAGGAAAGGCCTGCGGCACTGCGTGCTAAATCTTCCCGGCCGACGAGCTTGCCGATCATGTCGTCATATCGTCCGCCGGCGCCCAGACTGGAAGTGTAAGCCCCTGAAGCATCAAATATCTCGTAAACCGTACCAGTATAAAAGGATAGGCCGCGTGACAAAAACGGGTCAAAGCGGCATGTTTCCTCCATGCCAAGGGCCCCGATCCACCGCTGTAGGGCCAGCACCTCGCCCGCGCCGGGGCTTTCCAGGATGCCGCAGGCCGCAGCGGCTGCCTCAAACGTCGGCTGCTCCATTTCGAGCAGCGAAGTGAGCGGGCGGAGGACAGCCGGCTCCAGCCCTTTTTCGGCCAATTCGCGCATAACCGCGGGGGTTCCAAGCTTGTCTTTTTTGTCCAGTGTAAGCATTACCGTCAGCGTATCCTCTGCCTTAACGCCAACCGACTCCAGCACCTCGCCCAGAAACCGCCGGTTGTTCCAGCGGATCGCCACTGGGACCTCCAGCCGCCGGAACACTTCGGCCGCCAGCTGCATCAACTCCGCTTCCGCCTCCGGCCCATCTATCCCCGCCACATCCGCGTCGCACTGCAGAAATTCACGCATTCTGCCGCGCTTTACCGGTCCGTCCCGGAACACCTTGCCGATCTCGTACCGCTTGAAGGGAACGGAAAGACCCGGATTCAGCGCCATTACCTTGGCAAAGGGCAGCGTCAGGTCATAGCGCAGGCCCAGTTCCCGCTCCCCCTGATCGGTCAGCCGGTACATTTCCTTCAGAATTTCTTCGCCCCCCGTATACTTGGAAGCCAGCAGCTCCAACTCATTCAGCACCGGCGTTTCCATCGGGGTAAAATCGTACAGCTCGAAGACCTCCTCCAGCACCTTGCGCACTTTCAGCCGGAGCGACTGTTCGGGACCGAAGAAGTCGGCCGTTCCTTTTACATTTTGCATCCCTGATCTTTCCTTTCCGCGGCAGCTCAAATTTTGGAGAAAACAAAAAACGCGCCGGACCCCTTGGTCCTGCGCGTTTGGTATGCCGCAGGGGGGCCAACGCGAACAGCGTTAGCCCACCCTGAGAAAATTTCAGGTGTGTGCTAACGCTGAATGAAGTGATAATACAGATTCAGATTCAGTTGTAGTGTGGAAGCGTTCATCTTCGGGTTCCCCTTTATCGAATCTTAGGGACCATTATATCGAGCGGCTTCGCGGATGACAAGACTTACTTTTTGATGTATTCGGCAAAATGCTCCTGGAAGTACAGCGAATCGATATCCGCCCGCAGATGGTGATGCACCAGCTCGTCGATCCGGTCCGGCTGTTCCTGGACGATGTGGTCCACGATCTGGCGGTGCTCCTTCAGAATCTCCACCAGCTTGTCCTTCTTCAGCATATGCAGCTTGCGGTACCGGACGTAATGCACATTGAACTGCTGAATCAGTTCCCACAGAAAAGCCCGTCCGGCAAGCCGGAACAGCGTCTGGTGGAACGCGTCGTCCAGCTGGAGGAAGACCTCGGACGCATCCTCCTGTTCAATCGCCTGTTCCTGCCGGGCCAAAATTTCTTTTAACTCATGTACGCCTTTCAGGGGGAGCCGGCCTGCGAGCCCCTTCATAATTTCCTTCTCCAGCGCACTCCGCAAATAGATGATTTGCTCGACCGATTCCAGGTCGATAAAGGAGACGACATTCCCCTTTTTGGGATAAATGTTGATGTAGTCCTCCAGAGACAGCTGCTTCAGAATGTCCCGGATTGGCGTCCGGGAGAGCTGAAATTGTTCGGACAGCGCCGTCTCGCTGATCATGGTGCCGGGCTTTAGCTGCAGGGAGAGGATTTCCTTTTTCAACTGGTCCATGATTTCCTGTTTTGAGGCCATCGCTATTCCAACTCTCTTCGTCACTATTTTCACAAACTAGTATACATGAAACCATGCTCGAATATAAAGGGGGATTAAATATACAAAGCGAACCCATTGACAAAGAAAACGCTATATTCTATGATCAAAACAAATCTTGTATACAAGATACAATCGAATTACAGGGAGGATTCCGGCATGAATATGACGTGGAGATGGTATGGCGAAGGGAACGACAATATTACCCTTGACCATATCCGGCAAATTCCGGGCGTAATGGGGATCGTATGGTCGCTGCATGAGAAGGTAGCGGGCGAAGTGTGGGAAATGGAACGGATTCAGGAGGTCGCGGACCAGATTACTTCCAAGGGCTTCAGCACTGCCGTTGTCGAAAGCGTCAACGTTCACGATGACATCAAGATCGGACTGCCTACCCGCGACAAATATATTGATATTTACATCGATACGATCCGCAAGCTGGCCAAGGTTGGCGTTAAAGTCATCTGCTACAACTTCATGCCGGTTTTCGACTGGACCCGAACGGAGCTGTACAAGGAGCTTCCTGACGGATCGAACGCTTTGTTCTATGAAAAAGCAGCCATCGTTGACGACCCGAGAGAGATGGTCGACAAGATCCTCAAGGGCGCTAAAGGCTTCACGATGCCGGGCTGGGAGCCGGAGCGGCTGGCGAAGCTCGATGAGCTGTTTGAGGCATACAAACCGGTTACGGAAGATATCCTGTTCGACAATTTAAAATATTTCCTGGAGCGCATCATCCCGGTGTGCGAAGAAGTCGATATCAAAATGGCGATTCACCCGGACGATCCGGCATGGCCGATCTTCGGACTTCCGCGGATCATCCGCAGCCGCGATCATATCCGCAGATTCCTGGACCTGGTGGACAGCCCGTACAACGGCTTGACCTTCTGCACCGGCTCGCTGGGCACCAATCCGGAGAACGACCTGCCGGGTATGATCCGCGAATTCCACGACCGGATTCATTTTGCGCATATCCGTAATGTTAAAGTGTTCGAAAACGGCGACTTCATCGAAGTTTCGCACCGCGGCCGCGACGGCAGCGTTGATGTGGCGGAAGTGGTCAAGGCTTACCATGAGTGCGGCTTCCAGGGTTATGTGCGCCCTGACCACGGCAGACATCTGTGGGGTGAAGAGAAGCACTGCAGACCGGGTTACGGCCTGTACGACCGTGCGCTTGGCATCATGTACCTGCTGGGTGTATGGGACAGCCTGGAGAACGTCAAAGGGGGAAAATAAGTGTTGCGTCTGGACAGAAACAGCCTTCAGAACCCGTCGGCATGGAAGGAAGCAGGCGTTGAACTGCCCCGGTTCGATTATGACCGGGTGGCGAAGAATACAAAAGAAAAGCCCGAGTGGATTCACTTCGGGGCGGGGAACATTTTCCGCGGCTTTGTGGCGAATGCCCATCAGAAGCTGCTGGACGCCGGTCTGGCCGATACGGGAATCATTGCGGCCGAGACGTTTGATTTTGAAATGATCGATAAAGTATACAAGCCGTATGATAATTTAACGCTGCTTGTTCTGATGAACGCCCGAGGCGATTTTGACAAGCGGATTGTAAGCAGCATCGTCGAAGGCATCACGGCCGATAAAGGCCGGCCCGAGGATTATGCGCGGCTGACAGAGGTTTTTGAAAGTCCGAGCCTGCAAATGGCAAGCTTCACGATTACGGAGAAGGGCTATTCGCTTACCGGACCAAACGGGCAGTATCTCGGCATCGTGGAAAAGGATATCGAAAACGGGCCGGAGCAGCCGATCCACGCCATGAGCATTGTCGCTTCCCTGGCATACCGGCGGTACCGGAAAGGCCAATATCCGATGACATTCGTGAGCATGGATAACTGCTCGCATAACGGCGATAAGCTGAAGAACGGCGTCGTGACAATGGCCAAAGAATGGGCGAAAAAAGGCTTTGTGGAAGAAGGGTTTACCGCCTACCTGGAGGATGAAAGCAAAATCACCTTCCCGCTGTCGATGATCGACAAAATCACGCCGCGTCCGTCCGACTCCGTCAAAGAAGCGCTGCTTGAGCAGGGCATCGGCGAGATGGATGTCATTGTGACGTCAAAGAACACCTACACCGCGCCGTTTGTTAACGCGGAGATCAGCGAATACCTGGTTATCGAGGACAAATTTACGAACGGCCGGCCGGCGCTGGAGGAAGCGGGGATTATTTTCACCGACCGGGATACGGTTAATAAGGTGGAAACGATGAAGGTGACGACCTGCCTCAATCCGCTGCATACCGCGCTTGCGGTTTCGGGCTGCCTGCTCGGCTATACACTGATTGCCGACGAAATGAAAGACGCCACACTGCGCAGATTTGTGGAGATCATCGGGTATGAGGAAGGGCTGCCGGTTGTCGTTAACCCGGGGATCATTGATCCAAAGCAGTTCCTCGACGAGGTGCTGAACGAACGGTTTGCAAATCCGTTTATCCCTGACACACCGCAGCGGATTGCAACCGATACGTCGCAGAAGGTCGGTATCCGGTTCGGAGAGACAATCAAGTCGTATATGCGCCGGGAGGATCTGAATCCGGCCGATCTGACGGCGATCCCGCTGGCTATCGCCACATGGTGCCGTTATCTGCTCGGTATCGGAGACGACGGCGAGGCCTTTACGCTCAGCCCGGACCCGCTGCTGGAGGCGCTCCAGGCGCATCTGGCGGGCGTGAAGCTGGGGGATACCGCGTCGAATATCCAGGCGATTTTGCGCGACGAAGCGATCTTTGGCGTTGATCTTTATGCCATCGGCCTTGGCGCGAAGATCGAAGGCATGTTCCATGAGATGCTGGCCGGCCCTGGCGCCGTCCGCGCTACGCTGGAGAAGTATGTAGGTTAATCGCAAGGCCAGGAGGCCCCGGAGCAATCCGGGGCCTTTTTCGTTTTTTCTTAACCGGGCAAAGTCTCGTATAATAAAGGCAGAATGTATGGAAGCGGGAGGATGTAAAAGGTGATGCAGGCAACGTTTGAAGAAGTGTACGAGCTGCTGGAACGGTCGTTTCCCGAATCGGAAATCCGCACATTGGCAGGCCAGCGGAAGCTGCTGGAACGTCCGGAGTACAGGCTGCTGACGAAGCAGGGAGAGGACGGGGAGCTTCTGGCCGTTATGGCGGTTTGGGAGTTCGACAACCTGCGGTTTGTGGAGCATATTGCGGTTCATCCGCGGGCGCGGGGACTTGGTCTCGGCGGAGAGATGATGCGGGAATACCAGCACGCGGCGGGCCGGGTGCCGGTTATTCTTGAGGTGGAACCGCCAGACACGACGGAATTTGCAGGGCGGCGTATCGGTTTTTATGAGCGGCTGGGGTTTTTCCTGAACCGCTACCCGTATAAGCAGCCGCCGCTTCGGGAGGGCCAGCCTAATCTCCCTCTCCTTCTGATGAGTTATCCGGGTCCCCTGACGCAGGCGGAGTTCAGGCAATGTGTGAGCACGTTATATACCCGGGTGTACGAAAAATGGCCGGCGGGTGAGGCGGCTGAGCTCCTTACGGATTCCGGAGAGCAGGCTGGGGCCGGGGGCCGAGGCAGGCCAACCAGGTCAAGCGATCCAGGCGGTCCAGCGGGAGTAGGCGGAAGAGGAGGACTGAACGGACGGGGCGGCCATGAATAAAACGGACCGCATGCTCGCGATCATGCTGGAGCTTCAGCGCTGCCGCAGGCTTCGGGCCGAGGATCTGGCCGCGAAGTTTGAGACCAGCGTCCGCACGATCTACCGGGACATTCAGGCGCTGAGCGAAGGCGGTGTCCCGATTGTCAGCGCTCCCGGCCAAGGTTATTCGCTGCCGGACGGGTATTTTCTGCCGCCGGTCAGCTTCACCGCCGAGGAGGCGGTTGCCCTGCTGGTGGGTGCCGATTTTATCGGCCGGCATTTTGACGCGCTTTACAGCGACAGCGCCGCGGCTGCCCGCGCCAAGCTGGAGGCCGTACTGCCGGAGCGGGTCAGGGCAGATGCCGACCGGACCCGCGCATCAATCCGGCTTGTCCCGGGAGGCGCCAGCGACGAGCAGGGGAAGGTTAGGCTGGAGGCAGTGCGCCGGGCGGTGCTGCATAAACGCAAGCTGCGGTTCCAGTATGGCGGGCATTCTGCCGGCCGTGATTCGGAGCCGGCGGACCGGACCGTTCATCCGTACGGGCTTGCGCTGCTTCAAGGCGTCTGGGTACTGATTGCTTACTGTGAACTGCGGAAGGCGGTGCGGCATTTCCGGCTGTCCCGCATGCAGGAGGTAGAGCTGCTGGAGGAGACGTTTGCCGTTCCTGCGGATTTTGTGTTTGCGGACTACACGCCGCCCGATGACCGGGAACTGCAGGTCAGAATCCGGCTTAGTCCTGCCGCAGCCCGGCAAGTACAGGAAGAAGGTTATTTTTATATCGACTCGGCCGAACCCGCAGGGGAAGAACTGGAGCTGCAGCTGCGTGTACGGCGGGTAGAAGAAATTTTGCGCTGGCTGCTCGGCTGGGGAGCGGAGGCCCGTGTGCTGGAGCCGGAATTCCTGCGGGAGAGAGTCCGCCAGGAAGCACAAAAAATGCTGGAACGCTGCTGACATAACGCTGTCAGCAGCGTTTTTGTATGATGGGGACAGGTAGAGCAAAACAGAAGCATAACTTGCACAGGGAGTGACGATTGGGATGGAAAACAAACAGGAAATTAAGTCAACATTAGAAAGCTTTCAGGCGCTGTGTGCGGATTATATCCGCGGGCTGGAGACCGTGACGCCGGATCAGTTGAAGCAGCGGGAGGACGGTGAATGGTCACTCGGCCAAATGTATGTGCATTTGATTCAGTCGGCGCTGCATATGCATTTGCGTAATGCGGACAGCTGTCTTACGGGTTCAGGCGGCGGGGAGCTATCCGCCGGGAAAACGCCACGGGGAGTAACGGCGTTTGAGCAGGGCGAATTTCCGCCGGTCAGGATTCGTGTACCGGATTCGCCGCAGTATACTCCAGCCCAGCCGGAGTCCAAGGAAGAGCTGGCGGAGGGGCTGTCCCGGGTAAGCCGTGCAATGGAAGACATGTCAAACCGGCTGCTGGAATCGGAAAGCTCCCGTGTTATAGCGCATCCCGGATTCGGGGAACTGAATGCGGCGGAATGGTACCGGCTGGTCGAAATGCATTACCGCCATCATCTGCGGCAGGAAGAGCGTTTGCGCGCCAATCTGGCGTAACTATGCATTATTAGACGAAGTTCTGCATAAATTTACATTTAAATCGACTTTTTTTGACACTCCTTTTACCTCCCTCCGCTATGCTCTTTAAAGTGAAAAAAAGCATGGGGAGGAAAACATGAAGAAACAGCAGTGGTTGGCCGTTCTTTTGTCCTGCAGCATGTTGTGCGCCCAGTTCATCCAGCCTGCAATGGCGGGGACGGCAGCGGCGGCGGCCGGTACGGGGATATTCATCACAGAGGTGTATCCAGACGACCGGTCCAATCAGAATGAGATTGAGGGAGCGGGCGGGGCGGATCTGTTTGAATTTGTGGAAATTTACAATGCCTCAGACCGGGAACTAGCCTTCAATGAGGAGTATAAAATCCGGTACAACTACAACACCGGCACAAAAGACTTATCCGTAGTGGATGCGGTCTACGGCAATCCTGCGGATGTGGTTATCCCGGCGAACAGCCCGGCCGTATTGTGGATGGAACGGACAAGCTCCTCTATTACCGGCGCCGCGCGGAACCTGACCGAAGCGGATTTCAGACGTTATCATTCCGTACCGGACGGTGTGCCGGTGTTTAAGCTGCGCGGCCAGGACGGGCTTAACAACACGGACCGAGGCCTATACATAACCCGCAAAAATGACAACTCCGCGATTCTCAGCGAGGTGTATTATACCGCGGACGACGTCGGTGACGGGAAAAGCCTGCATCTCCAGCTCCCCTCCAGCGGACCGGTCATGGCTGCTTATGCCCGGGAAGCGCTGCCTTCGGCAGGCTTAACCGAGCCCGGACAGCTCGTTTCCACTGCCAATCAGCCTCCGTCCATCGTCCATAAGCCGGCGGCTTCGGCCGACCGCTTGAAGGATCTGACGGTATCGGCAAGCGTTTATGATGAAGACGGCGATCCGCTGCAGGTCAAGCTGTTCCACAAATCGGCAGTGAACGGCCCGTTTACGGAAGTTCCGGCGCAGTCTGTGCAGGGAGACGTTTATGAGGCCGTTGTTCCTTCCGCCCAGCTGCAGGGGGACAAGCTTTATTATTATTTTGAGGCTTATGACGGCGTTGAAACAACGCGGTCCGAGGAATATGCCGTTCCGCTGACAGGCGCAGCAAATACAGAGGTTCCGCGTATCCTCATTACGGAGATTCTCCCGAATCCGGCCGGCGACTACCGCTGGGGCAGCGGTAACCAATACGAGTATATAGAAATCTACAACAACTCAAATGAGACACTGGATTTGAAGGATTACCGTTTATGGTATCTGTATCCGGGAACCACGGCGCCGAAGCAGTGGACTATTCCACAGCATACGGCCATCGAACCGTACAGCGCGGCGGTGATCTGGTTCGCCAAGGAAGCCATAACCAACGGCCAGGGATACACGACGACGGCGGACTTCAATTTGCACTTTAACTCTACGCTGAAAGACAGCGATGTGATTTTTTACGATAATTCGAAGCCGTCAGATTTCAATCTGCCGAACTCGCTGCAGCGCGGATTTGCCTTATCCGGTCCGGATGAGCCGGACCGTTATCTGGTAGAGGCCTGGTATGACTCAAGCACGCCGGACAGCCCTGACAGGCTGGTCAATGATGTGCGCAACGCCGTAGTGCGTTACACCTACCCGGAAACCGGACATACGATGAAACGTCTGGACAACCGGATGTACGCCAACCCGGGCAGCATCGATCCGGGCCAGGTTCCGTCCGTGGAAGGCGTGGATATGACCGCTCCTGTTCTTGAGCACGAGCAGACACGCTACAATTTGGGCAAAAACGAACCGTACGCTGTGCAGGTAATCAGCAATGAGCCGCTGGCCAGAGCGGAAGTATTTTTTGGTCCGGCAACCAACGAGGCGACGGTCTACACCGGCAGTGTGCCGCTGGAACTGACCGGACAGGAAGCCGGTAAATACGTGTACGGCGGATCGGTGGCTTTTTCAGGGACGGGGGCTTACCGTTATATTGTTGAAGCCGACGACGAAAGCGGTAACCGGACCCGGGTCCCTTACAACTCGCGGGGCGGACTGCTGACCGTAGGTGAAACCGGAACAGGCGCGGAGCTGCCGGAGCCGGGTTTGTCGATTGAAGCGGGCAGCATGTTTAAAGACAAGGCGGCCTTCTACGCTTACGGCGGCAGTGCGCAGGATGCCATCGAGGTCCGGCTGGACGGGCAGCCGCTTCCGGCACGCAAAGCGCTGCCGGGCACCGTACAGCTCGGCATGCAGACACGCGGCGTGGACCAGATTTACCAGGCCTCGGCGAGCGCGCTTGATCCGGCGGGGCAGACTTCCTTTTTTACCCGGATTGTACCGAAATACTCGGATGGCGCGTGGTCCATGTTTCCAATGACCCCGGATCTGTTCGTCACCGGCTCTGTTGTATCGGTCCATACCGGCAACGAAAATGCGCCTTATCAGGTCAGCGAGCATGACAAGGTGTTCGGGATTAACAATCATGATGATTTTGAAGTGATGAATGTGCATCTGGTGCTGCCGGACGGATCGGTTGTGAAGCCTGACAAGGTGCACAGCTACCTGGGCAACCTGAGCCAGACCACGGTAGATTACCGCGAAGATACTTATTATGGACTGGGGGATGCCGACTACGGCAGCAACCCGAACAAACCGATGGTCAGCGATTTCCTTTTCTCCATACCGGACGAAAAGTATACTGCCCGTTATGTGGAGCTGGATACCGCGGGCATGGAAGACGGCGTTTATCCGCTGTCCATGACGCTTGGAACGGATGAGCTTGAAGCTTTTGATGTCATGGTCGACAATACCGATCCTGTCATTGAAGCCATTGTATCCGGCGAAAACAGACCGGTAGAGGAAGGACAAGCCCTCAAAGGAGCTTTCGCGCTCGATGTGGCCGCCTCCGATAACCTGACCGGCATCCGGAAGGTGGAAGCGTTGCTCGATGGCGCGGCGGTGGAGCTGCCGTACTCGACCTCCTCGACAGCTCTTGCACCCGGCGAGCACCGCCTGCAGGTGACTGTACACGACGGAGCGGGGAACACCGCCTCGGCGGAACGCACGTTTTTGATCGGCGAAGAGCAGCCGCTTGCGCCGGGTGAAGTGTCGCCAGCGGACTTTGCGGAAAACGTGCCGGCTGACGCGGCGCTGCGGGCCCATGTCTCCGATCCGAGCGGCGACCGGCTGGACGTCCGGTTCCTTGAGGCGGGCAAATATGATTTTGCGCGCAGCGAAGGAGTAGAGGGCTACCGGAACGTGGCCGACCGTGAGCCTCCGCTCGTATTGACTCCGGAGGGCGAAGCGGGGCTGTCCGCTGAAGAACAGGCGAAAGTCGCCAAGGCGGACGGGGACTATCTGGTATCGGACACGGACGCCGGCTTCCCGTACCACCGGTTTGAAATCGAGCTGGACGAAGCGCTGCAGCCGGGGGACACCGCCGAGCTGTACTGGAAAGGGCGTACGCTGCCCGGCCGGATTGTTACGCTGTACGCATGGGACCACGCAGCGGGCAAGTGGACGGCGCTGAAGTCGGCGACCGGAGACGCGAAGGAAAGCGACATCGAGCTTGCCGCGGAAGTGGAACCGTCCCGTTATGTGCGGGATGGCAAAATTCAGGCGATGGTGCAGGATGAAGTGAAGGGCGTCAACGATCCGTTTACGATTCTCTGGTTTACCGATACGCAGTATTATGCCGAGTCGTATCCGGAGATTTTTGATAAAATGGGCGACTGGATTGTGGACCAGTACCGTAAGGGAACGTTCAGCTACGCCATTCATACCGGCGATATCGTCAACAAAGCGGACGATGAAGCCCAGTGGAAGGTGGCCGACCGGAACCTGGACAAGCTGGACGAAGCCGGCGTGCCTTACGGCGTGCTTGCGGGTAATCATGATGTGATTATCGACGGCGTTGATTATACAAACTACGGACGTTATGTCGGCGCCGGCCGGTACGAAAACAATCCATGGTACGGCGGGCAGATGGACAATAACCGAAACCATTATGATTTGTTTTCGTTTGGCGGGCATGATTTTATTGTCCTGTATATCGGGTTTGGTCTGGAAGATACGCCTGAAACAATCGCATGGGCCAATGAAGTGCTGAAAAAGCATGCGGACCGGGTAGCAATCGTAGGGATGCACGCTTATCTGGAGACAAACGGCACGTTGTCCAACATGGCGCAAAATGTGTTTGATCAAGTCATCGCGCCGAATCCGAATGTCCAGCTCGTGCTGAGCGGCCATTACCATGCGGCCAACCGCGTAGTGAAGACGGTGCAGAACCCGGACGGTTCCTCGCGGCAGGTGATTGAAATGCTGGCGGACTATCAGGGCGGACCGAGCGGCGGCAGCGGTTATCTGCGCCTGCTGAAATTCGACCCGCGAGCGGGAACGCTTGACGTGGATACGTATTCGCCGTATCTCGACGATTACAACTTTTTTGACGATGCGATTGAGGACTTTACCGAGCCGTTTGCCTTCCGGGATACGAAAAAACGGGTGGCTACCGATTATTTTGCGCTGAATGTATACAAGGAGCGCGTGATCGGCCAGCAGAATGATATTGCCTCTGGATCGGAAGCTTCAGCCTTGTGGAAAAATCTCAAGCCTAACCATACCTACTACTGGTACATGGAGCTAACCGATGAGTACGGCGCGGAGCGGCTGAGTCCGATTTACCGCTTCACGACCGGAACCGCCGCGGTTCCTGGTGATGGCGGAGGCAATCCTGGCGGCAACCCGGGCACGAACCCTGGTGATGGCGGAGGCAATCCTGGCGGCAACCCGGGCACGAACCCTGGTGATGGCGGAGGCAATCCTGGCGGCAACCCGGGCACGAACCCTGGTGATGGCGGAAGTAATCCTGGCGGGAATCCGGGTGCGAACCCTGATGACGGCGGAGGCAGTCCTGGTGGGAATCCGGGCACGAACCCGGGCAGTGGCGGCAGCGTTCCGGGATCCAATCCGGGCGGCAGTTCTGCTGGCAGCCCCGGGGCTGCTGCGGGCGGTTCGCAAGGAACGCAGCCGTCCGGCCAAACGCCAGCTGCAGGCGCCGTAACGGTTGCCACCAAGCTCGAAGCGGGCCAAGCAGTGGCTTCGCCGGAAGCTAGCGCACTGAATGAGGCCCTGGCCCAAGCGCAGGTTGTGGATGGAGTCCGCACGATTACCCTTGAGCTGGACGCACAAGGGAAGCAGCATGGAGGGGACGTTGTGCTCCGGCTGCCGTCCGAATTCCTGAAACGCAGCGGCGGCAGCGACCGCTACCGCTTCATTTCTCCGGCAGTGGCCGTAACGCTCCCGTCCGATATGCTCGCGCAGATGCCGAATGCCGGCGAGTATGCAGAGCTTGTGATCGGACGGTCCGTACGGGAAGGCCTCAGCGCCAACGTCCACGCAGGCGTAGGCGAAAGACCGGCCGTGAATTTGTCCCTCCGGATCGGAGGCGCTCCGGCGCAGTGGACTGGCGGCAGTACGGAAGCTGTAATCTCGCTGCCTTACGTTCCGGCTTCGGGAGAACAGACGGATAATCTGGTAATCTGGTCGATTGGAGAGGATGGATCCGCCGCAGCCGTAGCGAACGGACGTTACGATGCGCAGACCGGCTCCATGGTCTTCCGCACAAATCACTTCAGCACGTTTGCGGTGGCATACAAAAAGGTGCCATTTGCGGATGTGCAGGCGAACGATTGGCATTATGCGGCGGTTAACTATCTGTCGGCCCGCGAGATCGTTCAAGGCGCGGGAGCCGGCAGCTTCCGGCCGCAGGCTGGCGTCAGCCGAGCGGACTTCCTGATTATGGCGATGAATGCCTTTGGACTCAAGCCATCCGGCGCGCAAGCGGCAATCAACTTTGCGGATGCCGCGAACAAGTACTACACGCCATATCTGGCGGAAGCCAAACGGCTGGGGCTGGTGAAGGGCGAAGGCGATAACCGGTTCCGTCCGGAAGCCGGGATCACCCGTCAGGATATGATGGTGATGCTGTATCAAGTGGCGGAGCTGTCCGGCTCGAAGCTGCCTTCGCCTTCCGGCGGCAGCGGGTCCGCCGGCATTCAGAACTTCAAGGATGCATCCGAGGTGTCCGGCTACGCTGTGCCTGCCATGGAAGCCATGCTGAAGGCAGGGCTGATCCAGGGCACGGGCGGCGGACGTCTCGATCCCAAAGCCAACACGAACCGCGCCCAAGCGGCGCAAGCGGTCTATAACTTCCTCGGCAGGCTGTAAGCCGGGCGGTGAACTGAAAGCAGCTTCCCACTGTGAAAGTCAGGGGAAGCTGCTTTTTTACTTGTTCGGAAACGCCGGATGACAGACGCTAGATTGCGGCCGTCAGACAGCAGACTGCCCGCCAGATGCAGACGCTAGGCTGCCGCCACCAGAAACCGGGCGCACGATACCGGAAAAACGCCAAACACCCGCACGGATCGGCGTGCGGGTGTGGAGAATAAAAGCGGATCAAGCGCGGGGCTTGAAGATGCCGAACGGGCGGCCGACCGGCAGGAACGTCCGGCCAAAGTGGACGTTCAGCACAGAGGCTCCCGCGCCGTAAAGCGAAAGCAGGCCGATCAGCAGCTCGGATACGGCCGCGAGCTTATGGAACAGCTCCGGCATAATGCCGAAGGCGTCAAACGTAAGGCCGAGAAACAAAAAGTCGATCAAAATAAAAATAAAAAACAGTACTTTATGTGTTTCCGCCGCGCCGATCGTCATAAACAGCGTGAAGACCAGGTAAGCAAAAAACGCGAACCCAAGCTGTTTGCCGTCTACGCTTGCGGCCAGCTCCGGGCCAAAGGTGCCAAGTTTAATCATCCAGCCCGCTGCCATGGCGAACCAGAAAAAAGCGTAGGCGCCAAAGGCGGTCATGCCGAACGTATTATTATGTTTGGCGTCCTGAATGCTGGCGTACAGCTGGGCGAAAGCGCCGAGAAATACCGCCCAGGGTACGATGAAGCTCAAGCCTTCGGTCAGACCCAGCTTCTGGGATGAAGCAACCAGCGTCACGACGGCCAGTCCGAACAGGCCGATTCCGCTGGGATCGGCCGTTACAATTTTTACGTGAGAGGGGGATGCGGTTTGCATGTCGCGTATGAAGCCTCCAAAGTATAATGGGTTGTCCCGTTTCCGCCGATGCCGGATGGGCACTGCAACAGTATATAGTAATTCGGAGGCTTCTCCTAGCCCCTCTGCCGCATATTCCGCAAAGTGTCATAACTAATGAGGACTATGAGGATAAGGCATTCCGGACGCTTAGGATATACTTGGATGTATCGAGCGGATTCACGCCCCGCCGCGGCCGCTGTGCGAAGACATCCGCCGGGCATTCTTCGTAACCGTCAAAAAACGTTGTCAGCGCCGCGCGTCCCTTGGTCAGCGAACCCAGCTTAACCGCATAATCCAGCGAAGTGGCGACCGGCACCCGCCCCTCCAATATAAGCCGGCCGCCGTGCTGGGCGGGCGGGTCGAACACGGCGCGCATCAGGACCAGGTCGCTCATGACTTTGCCTCCGAATTCCTCCGGAACAGTCAGCCGGAACCGGAGCATCGGCTCCAGCAGTTTTGTGCCAATCCGGTTCAGCCCGTCCATAATTCCCATTGGTGTCGCCACAACGAAATCGAGCGGGTGCGTATGCCAGACGTGATGTTCCCCCTGGATGAGGGTAACGCGCAGATCAACCACTTCCCAGCCCGACAGCCCCTGCTGCAGCGCTTCCGGCACCCGGCGCGCCACCTCGTTTTGATACTGCGGCAGCAGATCTTCGGCCCGGACCTCCGCGCTGTACTGCAGTCCGGATCCGCGCGGGAGCGGTTCCATACGGAACCGCAGAATCGCCCAGCACGGCTTCGGCATCGTGTAGGCGACAAAACCTTCGCCCGCTCCCTTGAGCGTCTCCTTATAGATCACCGAAGGCTGGCCAAAGGTCACCTTCAGTCCAAAACGGCTCTCCAGCAGCTGCGACAAAATCTCCAATTGAATCGGCCCCATCACCTTCAGATGAAGCTCGCGCTCTTCCTGAAGCCAATGCAGATCCAGCAGCGGATCTTCGTCGGCGAGCTCCTGCAGCGCCTGAACTACAGCGGGGTATTCCTGTTCGTTTGCCCAGTGCACCTGCACCGTCAGCAGCGGAACGGCAAGCCGGGCTTCCTCGGGAACGCCTTCGCCGCTGCCGAGAATATCGCCGATCCGGGCCTGCTGCAGGCCGCAGACCGCGGCGATATCGCCCGCTTCAAGCAGCCCGGCGTCTTCGGCTTTGCGCCCGTCGATTTTGCGGATTTGCGTGACCTTTTCTTCCAGCCCTTGCGATTTGTTGTGAACGGTCTCCCGGTTGCGCAGCGTTCCCCGGTACAGACGGACAAACGCCATACGTCCCATCGTCTTGTCGCGTTCGATTTTAAAAACGACGCCTGACACCTCCCCATCCCGGTCCCCGGCGGGAGCCGGCAAATAATCGGAGATCGCATCCAGCAGCTCGCGGATACCGATTCCTTTGCCTGAAGCACCGTACACGACTGGAAAAAGAGTGCAGCGGTGTGCTGCAGCCTGGAACGCCGGCTTCCAGCTGCGCAGCGTATCGGGAAAGGCCGGCGGTCCCTGCTCTAAATAACGGTCAAGCAGCTGCTCGTCGGTTTCGGCCAGCGTCTCGACCATGTCGATTCCCGCATCTTTTCCTGCCCGGTCAGGGCAGGCGGACCACAAGTCGAACACGCCCCGGAACCCGTCTTCAACACCGTCCGGGAGCTGAACCGGAACCGCCTGCCGTGACAGCTGTTTGCGGATATCCGCCAGCGTCCGTCCGGCGTCCGCGCCGATCCGGTCCATTTTGTTCACGTAGATTAGAGTAGGGATGCCAAGCCGGCGCAGCGCATGCCAGATCACCTCCGTCTGGGCCTGCACGCCCTCCACCGCGGAAACAATCAGCACGGCCCCGTCCATTACCCGAAGCGAACGTTCCACCTCGGACAAAAAATCCACATGGCCCGGAGTATCGACCAGATTAACGGCAATTCCATTCCAGATGTACATTGTTGTTGCGGACCTCACGGAAATACCGCGCTCCCGTTCCACCTCAAGCCAGTCGGTCTGCGAGGTTCCCCGGTCAACGTTTCCCAGGGAGCGGATGCGACCGCTTTCATAGAGCAGATGTTCAGTTGTGGTTGTTTTGCCGGCATCGACGTGTGCAAAAATCCCGACATTCCGGCGGCTGTGCGTCTGCGCTGTCATATGGGGCCGTCTCCTTTGGAAGGCCATCCGCCCCAAATGCTCAGCGGCAGTCCGTCAGGATCGGGCGCGGTAAAGCGGCGGCCCGAATTCGGCTTGGACTGTATTTCGCCGGTCACAGCACCCGGCGCTTGCAGCGGACGGTACAGCGCGCCGGTTTCCTTCACACGGAGCGGAATGATTGGCCGGAGCCCGCCTTTATGGTCCGTATACTCCAGCTCTGCGGTTGTCATATCCATCACCTGTTCCACAATAGATTAGTTTGGGCAGCCTGCCCTCAGAGTATAGAGATCTATGTTATGTTTGCAATTTACAGCATTTTGCACTTTACAGCAGTTTGCCGCTCAGCACGGCGACCGCTTCGGACACAGCCGCAGCTTCTGCCTCGCTTAACCCGTCGTACCGTTCCTTAACCAGCTGTTCGAGCTTAAGAGAGGCGGCCTGCATCAGTTCTAAACCTGCCGGGGACAGGCTGACATATTGGATCCGTTTATCCTGCAGGCCGGCGGCTTTGCCCACGAGGCCCTTTTCCTGCAGCTTCCGGATTTCCCGGCTGGTGTTCGGCAGCGACATGCCCACACACTGGGCGATTTGGGTCAGCGTAGCCGCCTGCTCAGTCAATAAAAAATGCAGCAGCTCAAAATGCAGCGCGGTCATCCCTTCCGGCCGGACCGCGGTAAGCAGCTGGTGCGACATCTTGTTAAAGGCGATCGCGAATTCAACAAGCTGACGCGGGAACTCTTGATTTGTCATGTCTATCACCTCACGCTATGTAGCTGATTATGACAAATAACGATTGGGAATGCAATCTAATTATCATTTGACAACTATTTACTCCACCGCTATTATAGTTATCAAATGAAAATTATCAATAGATAACAAATGGAGAGGCTGGGTTAAAAGATGAAGACGCTGATTGTGTACGCGCACCCGAACCGGGAAAGTCTGAACGGCGCTTTTTTGGAAGCTGTGCAGAAAGGTATAAGGGCGGGCGGAGCGGGGGAAGAAGTTCAAGTGCTCGATTTGTACCAGGAGGAGTTCAATCCGGTGCTCGTTTATAACAAGGAAAAGCGGAGACGGGATATGCACCGTGATCCTGAAACGGAGAAATACCGGGCTCAGCTGCTGTGGGCGGAGCGGATTGTGATGATTTATCCGATTTTTTGGGGACGTCCGCCCGCGATGCTGCTCGGGTACATCGACCGTCTTTTCAGCTCAAATTTTGCTTACCGGGATCTGCCAAACCGCCTCTATCCCGAAGGGCTGCTGAAGGGAAAAAGCGTTGTCTGCATTTCGACCATGAAGGGTCCGGCAGGGTATATCCGGCTGACGCTCAATAATGCCCATAAGGTGCTGATGAAGCGGGCGCTGTTCCGGTTTGTGGGCATCCGTAAGGTGAAGTTTTTTGAATTTGGATCAATGGAAAGCCCCAAAGGAGGGCATACTCGTAAGCTGGAGAAGGTGCGTCGGTATTTTGCGGGCGGAAAAGGAGCTTAGTTGTTGGCGGCAGTGCGGGACGTCGGGTTGACAATCGGATGACATGTAACTACAATAGTTACAAGATGATCATTTGATTAGGGAGGAATTGTATATGAAAATTATGTTGACCGGAGCCAACGGACAGTTCGGTTCCATTGTAGCCGAAACACTGCTTAAGACCGTGCCTGCCGAAAATCTTGCCGTCAGTGTCCGCGATCCCCAAAAAGCCGAAGGCCTGCGCAGCCGTGGTGTGGAGGTCCGTCATGGCGATTTCGATCTTCCTGAGACGCTGGATACAGCATTTGCCGGCGTAGACCGCCTGCTGATTGTCTCCGCGGATGGAGACAACGAGACGCGGATCCGCCAGCACCGGAATGCCGTTGACGCGGCTGTACGCGCCGGCGTCGGATTTATCGCTTACACCAGTGTAGGACATGCGGACACCAGCTCGCTGTTCCTGGCGCCGGTGCACCGTGCGACGGAAGAAGCGATCAAGGCTTCGGGCATTCCGTACGCCTTTTTGCGGAACAACTGGTATCTGGAGAACGAAGGCGCAACGATTCAAGCGGTACTAAGCGGCGCTCCATGGCTGACTTCGGCAGGAGCCGGTAAAGTCGGCTGGGCGCTCCGCCGCGATTATGCCGAAGCCGCCGCGGCCGTGCTGGCAGGCGAAGGCCATGAGCATGCGGTTTACGAGCTGTCGGGCAAGCCGGTTTCCCAGGAGGAACTGGCCGCGGCTCTGGCAGGTGTGCTGGGGCGTGAGGTTCCGGTGCAGCAGGTCGACGACAAAACCTACGGCGAAATTATGGCCGGAGCGGGTGTTCCTGAAGCTGCGCTGCCGATCGTGGTCGGAATTCAAGCCGCTATCCGTGAAGGCGCGCTCGATATCGAGAGCGGCGATTTGGAGAAGCTGCTGGGCCGGCCGCAGACTCCGCTCGAAACGGGTCTGCGGGAGCTGGCCGGTCAACCGCAGGCTTAATGCATAACCTATGGGCTGTCCTTTAAGGGGCAGCCTGTTTGCGTTTTTTTGAAAAGGGATGTGTCCCAGATACATTGGCTGCTGTGCAGCAGAGAAAGCCTGGTGCCCCCTTGTCCGTATAGAGGAGCGGGAGTGTGGGGAGCAATAAAGCGGGTAAGTTGTTACTGAATTCACTGATTTGGAGAAGGGAGATCAGACCGTAGGGCAAACGCCCTGCCAGAACCTGCTGAACTCAAGCATGTTTTCTACCTCCATGCATAAGGGTGTACTCCCCGGCTCAACTTATAGAGGAGCCACCGAATTTCTAGGAAAAGGGGACCTTTCGAACATGGAGTATGATCATACCAGTCTGCAGTCCGATAAACCGGCGGCCCAGGCCCAGGACTCAGCAGCCCGGCTGCACCGGGCGGTAACGCAGGCCATGAGCCATCCGACAGACCAGATGATTCAACAGGCGGACAATACGCTGACCCATACGGAACAGGCGGTCCGCCAGGCGCAGCAGTCTTCGGGCGAACCCGGCGCGGCACTCGCGCAGGAGATGCTGGAGGAGGAGCGGGAACGGCTGTCCTCCCTGCATCGGCAGAACCAATAGGTAAGCAGGCAGTTGAAAGAGACAGCAGCATGGGCAGCAGCATGAGGCAGTATCATAAAGGCAGAAGCAGAGTCAGAAGCATAGAGGCTTTCGGTAAACAAAGTTATTAACGGTAAGAGGCTGCCTCACAAGTGACAATTCTTGTGGGGCAGCCTGCTTTTGGCAAAAATGAAACCGGGTTGGCAGGAAAAGTATCCTTGCCCCCGGTTTTTTACACATAGGTCATCGTTTTATTTTGTTCCTTGGCTGGCCGCCTTATCCAGCAGTGTTCTTAGGGTTACCGCTAAAGCGAGCGCCCTAAAGTGTGCCGGCTTAGGCCAGTCCAGGCACATCCTCAACCCGGTAATAAACCGGTTTGGAGGCTTCCTCTGCCAGCCGGACCATTTTGTCCGCTCCCGCCGAAGGGCCGCCGATGCGCAGGACGGCGTCGCAGTGCCCGATCAGCCGCATGCCGGTCGGGTGGAACAGCTCCTCGAACAGAGGGTCGTCCGGTCCGGTCGATCCGGCCGTCTCCAAGAGCGGCAGGGAATACCACTCGCCCACAACCGGCAGATGCCCCATCCGGTACAGCTGCAGGGCAGCCTCGTTCATGGCGCGGAGGTTGGCGGCGATCCGGCCGGGATCGTCTCCGGTGCCCGAACGGTAAGGGCCCACGACAAAGATATGCAGCGGAGCCGGAGGCGGCGGCACAAGGCCATGCAGCTTCGCATGCTGCAGGAGCATGATCGTTTTGGCGTCCCGGATTTCGCCCGATTCGATCATGGCAAGCGCCCGGTCGAACGGAAGCTCCAGCACCTCGATATTTTCCTGTTCATCCTCCAGCCCTCCGCCGGTGCCTGTCTTCATGTCATCGGCATATTCCGCGGCAAAAAAGTGCAGCAGCTCGGTGACCGACCCTGGCGACATATAGGCTTCCCCGACTTTGGCCACATCAGATACCCGGTATCCGGTTTCCTCTTCCGCTTCGCGGCGGATGCAGTCCTCCGGGCTGTCCTCGTCGAGCAGACCGGCGCAGGCTTCAATCATCATGCCGCTGCTGTTGCCGTTAATATAGGTCGGCAGGCGGAATTGGCGGGTAAGAATGACAGACCGTCTTCTGCGGTTGTACAGCAGAATGGCCGCACCATTGCCGCGGTCGTAAGCTTCCCGCTGCTGTTCTTCCATTGTGCCGTCAGACCGCCGGTATTCCAGCGTATACTTATTCAGCTTGTACCAGTTGTCGGACAACAGCTGAACCGATTTGATCGTAACATTCGGGTTCATGTTTACATCCTCCTTAAATTAGGGCAGCAGGGGCCGGAACAAAAAGAACCCCATGTCTTTGGATAAACGCAGCTTGCCTGCTTCGTTGATTTTGGATTCCAGGAAAGCGGCAAACGCTTCCAGCCGTTCCCCGCGGAGCAGACGCCCCGCATCCGCCGCGGTGGCCGTCATATAGCCGATCAGCGGACCGGCTTCGTTGACCTCCAGCGCGTCTTCGTACCGGATGAGCCGGACTGCCTCGAAGAAGGCGGCGAACCGCTCGGCTCCGTTATGAAGACTGAACCGTTCCACGGCGCGGTCCAGCACCTGGAGGGAGGAGTCAAATTCGCGGGCCAGCAGCTCCATCTCCCGCAGATGCTCCGGCGTCATCGTGGAGGCAAACAGACTGCCGGACGGGCTGAGCACCCGCCGGAGCTCCGACCCGGCACGGTTCAGGTCCTCCACATGATAAAGCATATGGTTGGCAAAAACGAGATCGAATCTGCCCGGGGGAAACGGCAATGCCTGTATATCGGCGTGCTGAAAGCGGAAGCGCCCGGCAGCATCCTCCAGCGCCGCCCGGGCTTCGTCCAGCATGCCGGAGGAAGCGTCCGCAAGCGTGATATCCCAGTCAGCAGGAATACGCTCCCGGTTCCGGTTCCAGAGCGAAGCGTCGCCGCAGCCGATATCCAGCACCTTAAGCGGCCGGCCGTCAGGTGCAGCTCCGGTCTGAAGCTTGCCGCCCTCCTCCAGCACATGATCGAACAACCAGCGGTGCCAGCCCACCGGGTTCACACTGAAGCTGTCGTAGAGACGCGTCCGGGCCTGAAGCCGGGCGGCATTCAAGTATTGGTCGCTCCAATCGCTGTCCCGGCGCGCCGTCTGGATGATATCCGCCAGCTCCATCCAGTCCGGCTCGTCCGCCCGGCGGTCCAGTGCGCCGATCGACCGGTCGACCGCCTGCTCGACCCGCTGCATGTGGCGGATTTTTTGCCGGATGAGCTGGCGCTGCAGAAAAAGGGAACTCCGTAAGTCTAACCCCTCCGTTTCACGCTCCAGCGCTTCCTGTATATCGTCCAGGCCAAGTCCGATGAACTTGAGGGTCGAAATTTTCTGGAGCCGGATCAGGTCTTCTTTTCCGTACAGCCGGACCCCGTTATGCACCCGGGAAGGCTTCAGCAGACCGATCCGGTCGTAGTAGCGGAGCGCCCTGACCGTGACCCCGGTAAGGCCGAACAACTGTCCGGTCGTCCATTCCGTTTTGTTCAAATGTATTCCCCGCCTTTCATTGCTGCCAGATTATAGGCGCGGCTGCCATGGTTTACTCCGGCATGCTGCTGCGCAGCTATAATGGCCCGATGTTTCATCCAGGCATGATACTGCGCATTTATAACAGCCCTGGCTTTCATCCAGGCACGATGCAGCACAGCCATAACCGCCTGTGCATTGCGCCGAATCCTGCCCAGCGCACACGCCCAGCTTGCCTTCAGTATACCGGGTGACGTCGCGTCACCTGCAAGCGTTTTTTGGAAGAGGCGTTTGCTGGAGCGTGAAAATAGAGTACACTAAATTCAATTTTAGAGCTTGGACACAAAAAAGGGGGAGAAACGAATGGAGCCCATCGGCCGCCCGGATCATTTGGAGGAGTCTAAACTCGAGCTTGAAATCATCGCCTGGGGTTCGCCGCAGTATGAAGAAGCGCTTCTGCTGAGGGACCGTGTACTCCGGCGTCCCCTTGGAATGGATATCCGGAACGATAATTTGCAAGGGGAGCGGGAGGATCTGCATTTTACCGCCCGGCTTGAAGGCCGGATGGCGGGCGTCCTGCTGCTGCGCCGCTCCGGCCTCCACACCTTGCAAATGAAGCAGGTGGCTGTGGACGAGGCTGCCCGGGGACGGAACATCGGACGTGCGCTCGTAGAATATGCGGAGGCCGCAGCGGCGTCCCGGGGCTGCCGGGAGATTACGCTGCATGCCCGTCAGAGCGCGGTCCCTTTTTACGAAAAGCTGGGTTATACCGTAACTGGCGAGCCATTCACGGAAATCGGCCTGCCGCACCGTCATATGACGAAGCGGCTGTAGCAACAGTAAGCCGGCGGCCGCTATCCTGCGGCGCCGGCTTACTGCGTACTGTAAACATAGAGGACTTATGGAGCGCACTAGTGTTTTCCGTTGTTTATCCGTAGAATTGCCGATCTGCTTCAATTTGTTGGAAGATGACGCAAACTCACCCGTAGCTCCCATTTGCGTTACGGCCGGTTCATAATTTTATCTTCACGTTCAATCCGTTCTTTAATGCCGCCGCAGACTCCGGTTCCGTGCTGCATCGGCTCATGCAGACTACCTGAGGTCATTGGCGTGGACGGCGCATCATTGATGTTTTTGGCAACCAGCTTGGCGTTGATGTTCTCCGTCATGTCCGGGAACAGGTGGCTGGACAGCGTAGTGCCTTTGCTGTAGGCCCCTACCTCAACTTCTTCTTTCGGATTTGCGATCAGGTCCACGATGGCATCCACCACATGATCGGGATCTTCCATCGGCTTCATGCGGGCGGTCCGTCCGGTATAGTTGCCTGTATGGTCGAACCAAGGGGTATCGGTCGCCCAAGGATGCACGAGGCAGACGTGAATATCGCCCAGGCCTTCGAGCTCCATTTCCCGGTGCAGCCCTTTGGTCAGGCCAGTCACGGCAAATTTGGTTGCACTGTAGGCCGTGTAGTACGGAAACCCGACTTTTCCGGCGATTGATCCGACATTGATAAGTGTTCCCGCTTTCCACTGTTTAAAATGGCGCAGCGCAATCTGGCTGCCGTACATCGTCCCCAGCAGGTTGGTTTGCGTCACCCGGTTCAAATCTTCGGCCGGAAGATCCGTAAACGGTCCAATTAATCCTACACCCGCGTTATTGATCCATACGTCAATCCGCCCGAACCGCGCAACAGCTTCGCCCGCCAGCCGCTCGATTTCCTCCGGTTTCCCGACATCCGTAGGGACGGCAAATGCGCTGCCGCCGCATTCCCGCACAAGCTCTTCAAGGAGCTCGGTCCGGCGGGCGGCGAGCACGACATTGGCTCCCTGCGCGGCAAGCTTCAACGCCACACCCTTTCCGAATCCGCTGGATGCGCCTGTAACGACAACCGTTTTTCCCCGCACTGCTTCTTCCTGGCTCATCTGTGTCTCCTCCGTTTCGGTAAATGGTTTGACCGGCACTGGTCACCTTATTAACATACCCGGAATAGAGAAAGAGTCTTCTTTTGTGGATAAAATAGAACGGTTATAGGCAGCGCCAAAGGATGCGGGTAATAAAAATTACGTGGACGCGCAGGGGTGGACGGAACTCTCGGCCTTCTCCCGCGTATAACAACGCAAAACGTATAGACTGGATTAAAAAGTCCCAATTTGCCGCAGTGTCGGCTTAGTTTTACCTTCAATTCTTGAGTATAGTCGATTTAAGAAAGCGAACCCTATGATCGCGTGGAGGAGGACACATTATGAACGGTATGACGCAACTTGAGACGCAGGAGGAACTTCGCTCGGCGCTGGCCGAGGTCGAGGAATGGGAGAAGGACCAGAAAAAGCTGATGATCTGGGACCGCATGGCCCGGCTGCCCTTCAAGCTTCTGGATAAGGCAACGCCCAAATTCATTCACGACAAAGTCGGCCAGCTGCTGGACGAGATCGGCGGGTATATCCAGAATGGAGGCAATTATCTTGTGGCCGGAAAAATGGTGGGGGAGCTGCTCGCAGAACGAAACCAGGCCGCCGGCGGAACCGGAAGCGGTCCTTATCCGGTCAAAATTATGGACGAAGCGGCGCAGCGGCTGACCGAGACGCGGCGGAATATGGCTACGGCGCAGGGGGCGACCACCGGATTCGGCGGTATTTTTACGCTGGCAGCGGACATTCCGGCTATCCTGGGGCTTTCGCTCAAGGTCATTCAGGAGATTGCGCTCTGCTACGGCTATGATCCTACGACCAAAGAAGAACGGATTTTCACGGTAAAAGTAATGCAGTTCGCCTCCTCCGATATTGTGGGAAAACAGGCGATATTGCAGGAGCTGGATCAGCTGGACGCTGCAGCGGAGGGACGAGCGCCGGGAACGGAAACCGCTGTTTCCAAAATCCAGGGCTGGCGTGAAGTGATGACGGTCTACCGCGACAACTGGGGCTGGAAAAAAATGCTCCAGGCGGTGCCGATCGCCGGAATGTTTTTTGGCGCTTACACCAACCGGAAGGCGCTGGAGGATGTGGCCGAAGCGGCGCATATGCTGTACAAAAAACGCCGGATTATGGCCCGTCTGGCCGAAATGGGAGGGGGCACGTTATAAACGCGCCCCTGGCGCTGCCTATTCCTCAAATGACAGATTGGACGGCTCATCCAGCAGCTCATAGTCGAGCTCAAGATTCGTAGTGGGCACGCTGGTGTCCACTTCTTCGAACGAGAATCCGTCGACCCAGACCTGTCCCGTGCCCATCAGCAGCACGCCGAAGGAGATCATTGCGCTTGTATCGGGAATATCCAGCACAATCGAATACAGGTTCCACTGCGTGTCCCCCTGAATCGGACGGTTGTTCATGTTATCGAACTGCAGCACATCCTGGGCTTGATTATCCACCCGCATCCACAAGCCGCAGTAGTCCTTAACCCGGCTGGTTTTGACAAAAGCGGACATCCGCATCCGTTTGCCCAAATATTTGCCAGCCTTGAACTGCTGCATCAGTGTGGCGAATTCGGCGGGCTCCTGGACGGTCATAGACTTCAGATAACCCGAAGCGTTTCCTTGGTGCACCGTGGCGCGGTCGACGCCGATTTCATAATTGTGCGGATGGCTTCCGCTTAGAATCCAGCCTTTTACCGGTGTTTTGTAATCGGTCATTGTTGATGCTCCTTTCTGGATGGTCTGGGAGGCGAACAGCTTGCGGTAGCGCCCCGGAGGGACGCCGTACATCCGCTTGAACGCCCGGGTGAACGCTTCCTGGCTCTCAAAGCCGTAGTTCAAGGAAATTTCCAGAATCCCCGCATCCCCGTGCAGCAGCTCCCGGGACGCGGAACATAGTCTGCGGGTGCGGATGTAGTCGCCGATACTCATCCCTACCTCCCTGCGGAATACCCGGTGGAAATGGTAGGGGGACAACCCCACATGAGCGGCGATCCCTTCCAGCCGGAGCGGTTCTTCCAGATGGTCCTCCATGAACTCGATGCTTTGTTGGATTAAGGTTTTGTTGTTCATGTGTCCCTCCTTTGATATTGACTATATCAGACGGGTGATGCTGTTTTTTGACCGTTCTTGCGGACCTTGGACTGGGTGTGCGCCCGGATGGGAACAAGGTCACCATAACCACAAAAAGGGCCACACCATAGGTCTAAGTAGGGCGGGTTGCCCATTAACCGTCAAACGGCTGTCCCAGAAGTGATTTACGTAAGAAAGAAAGCTTCCAAGTTACACGAATTGCTAATAAAGAAAGCCGCACCGTAGATGGGGAGTGGGAAGTTCCTCGTACGGTCCGGCTATTTTCTTTGGGCGGAACCATCGGATTGTAACACTCAAAGGGTGATGATCTAGCAGAGTGGTCTCAAGCGCATAAAAGACAACCACTCCGATCGCTGCATCACGAGGCTGGTTTGTATGAAAAATCGTACAAAATCCCTGCGATTGAGCTCGCCCGTTAGACCGCTACTGACCCAAAGTGTGTCAATTATTATCACTAGTGAGCTCTGAATCACACGTACGCCTGGTTAGATACGTAAGCGTAGACACCCCATGAAGTGAGCCAAGTGTATTACGAAGCAAGGGCTGTTCCCCGTCACACTACGATTTATGGGACAGCCCCTTTGATCTTGCGATGTGAAATGCGGCTATAGGACAGCCTGCCCGGACGGTTCAGACGGTTCAGGCTGTTCAGGCTGACTTGATTGGCTGGGCTGTTCACCGCGGCTGCGGACCCACTCGGTGAAATAGGTGTAATCCGTTTCCACCTGATTGGCGTAAGCCACGGCAAAAGAAGCCAGATGCCGGGCAAAGGCGTCCCGATCGGAGCCAATGGCTTTGGCGATTTCCCGCTCGCTATGGTAAGGCAAAATGCCGCTGTCGACGTCGGCGTCCGCGCGGGCATGCATTTTGGCGGTCAGCTGGGCCATTTGAGACAGGACGCTCTCCATTTCGTCTGCTGTGGCAATCTGCTCGAGCTTCAGTCTTTTTTTGTAAGGGGAGCGCTCGCGGACATAGAAATGCCGGTCGTCCATGGTAAAGAATCCGAGATACGGATCGGCCTTATGGTGCATAGCCTGCTGCGTGGCCGTCACCCGTTTGCCCTGGTGGCTGAAGGTGTGCCAGAAGGAAGCCGAATACGGCAAAAAATAAGCCGGTACGGGAACGCGTACTTCCTTCGCTTCCAGCACAAAATCGTCGAGCCCGTTCTCTTCGGCGCCGCCTTCGGTCAGCACATAATAGCGGTCGAGGCCGATGGAGGCGGTACCGGAGCCGTGTTTGACGGCGATGTCTTTGATCCGGTAGTGCTCCGGAGCTTTCCCATGATTTGCTACAGTCTCGATGTACGAGCCCCAAGCCTCTTCCAGCCGGGCCTGTTCTTCCGCGGAGGGCACCGCCAGCTCGCTGTTCTCCAGAAAAACGCGGTCCTGCTGCATTTGCGAAGTCACTTTTTCCAGAAAGTGGCCTTGTTTGCGTTTTTTCAGCTTGCGCAGCAGCTTTTTGACCGGACCCTTGGCCGTTGTCTCGTCCACAACAAAGGTACCGGCATCCTCCCGCCCGCTGGCGAAGCGGCGGATTTGCTTGGCGTATGTCCGCAGGTAGCCCTGAATGAAAGCATGCTGCTCCGCCGCACTGTAACCGAGCTGGCGGCAAACCAGCGCAACGCTGACACTCATGCGCAAAACGTCATACAGGTAAGAGCCGACATACCCCTCGTCAAAGTCGTTTACATCGTAGACAATCGAACCCGTTTCGTCGGTAAATGCGCCGAAGTTCTCGAAATGCAGGTCGCCTTGAATCCAGGTCGGCCGTTCGGGTGAGGTGTGATAGGGGAAATACTGGCGGGTCACGTCAAAATAAAACAAATAAGCGCTTCCCCGGTAAAAGGAGAAGGGGCTGAGCGACATTTTGCGGTATTTTTCGGTGCGTTTGCCAGCATCCAGGGACATGATGGTGCCGTCAAATTCATCGAATATCGAAATCAGCATTTCCCTGCGCAGCTTGGCCCGGGTGCGCAGGACGCCCGAGGTAATCGATTCATCTATCATGGGTAAAATCTCCTTTTTTGGGTGCATGGGTGTTTCTATGAGTCTATCATAACCGGATTTGTGCCTCCACAATTAACCTAAATAGGCCAGCCAGAAGTTTTCCGGCTGACCTAATCATATGAAAAGGACCGGTGCCGCCAACATGGCTTAGACCGGCCGCTAGCACTATTTATTTGAATCGGGTCTGAAGTTTGGCTTCAAGCATAACCTGGTGCTCCAGAATATCCGTAAGCAGTTCATACAGCATTTCGTTGGTCACTTCGGCGGCCTTCAGGCTGCTGATCCGGCGGTCGGAATGCTTGCTCCGGATTTCTTCCAGCCGCGTGCGAAGCGGATCGGCGGGGATATGAAAATGCCCGGCTTTAGTCAACGGTTTTTTCGATGCCATGCTGCACCACCACCTTCCATTCCGCATTGCGGTCGAGATTGGTTGTACGGAGGGTGTATTCACCAGGCTCTTCGCTGCTTATGGTGATCTCCGCTGTCCCCTTGCTTGCTTTGACGGATTGGCTCATGCCGTTCATCTCCAGGGCGATTTCATCATCAAAATCCTTCGCTACCTTGCCCTTCCAATCAGTCACGGTAATCTGCACGGTCAAGGTATCTTCCCCGTCTGCCGCAATCGCCGGTTTATCGGCTTCCATCAAGGCCACTGTGCCGACGAATTCGTCGTCAATATAACGCATGAGAAGCAGATTTTGGTTGTTGTACAACTCCTCGTCGATCGGAATCAGGCGCTCGGATTGTACTTCGCCGGAAAGCTGGCTCAGACTTACAACACGTTTTTCTTCGTTTATTTGGGCATAAAAATTAGGCAAATTCAATCACCTCCCAGATATAATGATAATAGCCGGCATTGAAACTACCTAGGACAGCCCCTACGCTAAGAATATTGTCTTCAATCAAGTTAGCGGTTAAACCGCCATAGGTGTTAAAATTCATGTCGCTTGAACTAAAACTCCAGCCGCAGGCATGAATTTGAACAAAAGTCTTGGTTCGGTCAACGGGGGTTATAACAATATTTTCAACTCGCGTACCACCTTCAGGAAATCGAATCGTTGAAAATCCCCGCTGAACCGCCTTGATCCCCACACCTTTCCACCCCGTTCCATTGTGAAATTGCAATCTGCCATCTTTTACTTGGAGGTCAACACTGGCTGTATTGGCTCCAAGCGATGAGTTTAAATAAATACGGTTGCCAAGCCGCTGAGCCAGCACAATACGGTTCATTGCGTCGTAATGCCGCGGAGAATTCGTCCACCCCCCGATCTTGGGAGTTATTTCTTGGGTTGTCGGATCGATATCCGCATACAAGTACTCCCGGTCATTTAAGGTATAGGTTCCTTTTTTCACCGTAAAGTAACTTCCCGCCGCCGGATTCATCACATACAGAGGTTCGGAAAACGTGAGCGAACCATTCCGGTTATCGGTAACGGTTCCGCCAGGCATAATCATCAATCCCTGCAGGCGTGATGTCAGTCCCCACGGCCTCAAGTCTTCCAGCGCATCATAGTCCTGCTTGTCGTACGCATAAACGCTGAAGCAACTTACTATAGTAGAATCATTGTCCGGGCTGAGCCCAGTGATCGTAAGCCGGATATAACTGGCCGAAACAGGCTGATCAAACCAATGATGAGTAACAAAAGGTTTTTGGTTGTATGAATAGACGGTTTGCCAATTTTGATTATCCGAACTGGTTAGAATTTGAAAAGATGCCGGACTATATTGTTCGCCAGTCGGGTCAAAGGATATGCCGTGAATTTCAGTATAGGTTTTACCAAGACTCACCGTCAGAGATTGAGGGGCAGGGTGGAACTGCCCGGATAATACCCAACGATGGGCGGGCCAGGCATCATCCGACAATCTATCATATGGGTTCGTAGGTAACCCATGCAAAGTTCCAGCAGTGATCGTTATAGGCCTAAACTTTGCCACATTTACGCTCATGCGGCCATTGTGAAGATGTCTCCGCTCCAAAGCCCCAAACGCGATTCCGTCTCCTCCGATTTTCGGTCCGTCTCCATCCTTGCCGGTATGGCCGTGGCCGGCACCGCCGCGGAACAATTTGTCCGTGGCTTCAATATTGTCATTTTGTGCAATCCGTCTGACCGTATCGGTGGGCTCAAACGTGGACAGCCCGCTCGGCAGTTTTTTCGGCATCGGTTACACACTCCTTTCCGCAGGGTTCCATATTTCCAGGTGATCCCAGTCCATCCCCAGTGCCTCAAGCGCATCCCATGTCAAATTGGCCGCATCAAGCTCATTCCAGGTCAGGTAGGTGAATTTAAACAAAATGCCCAGGTGGGCCGGCATGATCTCGCGAACTGCCCGCTCCACATCTTTCAGGTTTGGCGGTACGCCACGTTTTCCGATAAAGGTAATGATAACCTCGTAATTCCCGAAGTTCTCCTGAACGCTGATTTCTCCGTTTTCGAACGAATCCACTACGTTTTTAATCGTCGCAAGGGTGACCGTACCGGCTCCTCTAAGCTTTGACTTGATTACGGAAATGCGTTGATCGTCGGGTTTGTTCCGGTTGACGGGAATCCCGCACACGGTCTCCCAGAAGTCAAGGCCCCAAGTAGCTTTGTCGATAAAAAACTGATTCAGCACATCCTGAATCCGTCCGTGGAGCAGGTCGATCTCAGCGCCTTCTTGCTCCATCAGGTTTACGACGATTTTGGACTCGCCATAATACTTCGGCAGGGCATCCAGCATTAGGCGCACGGACTGCCGGTCAGACCCAGACATGGAAAGTCACCTCGCCGGGCACGGCCACATGATCGTTAGCAATAGAGAGGTTTTCTTCCTTGCCGTTCACCTTAAGCTCGTCAAAATCGTCAACGGTTTCGATCGCGAGCAGCAGGCCCAAGACACGGTTATACTGCACGACCGTTTTCTCGTCTTTGAAGGCAATCTTGGAAAGAAACTCACTCAGTTTCGCCGTGAACTCGGCTTTCACCGCTTCAAGGTCGGTGCCCGGATCCAGTTTCAGCTTGGCGCTGACGTTAATAAACGTCTGCTCGGCCGGATCAACGGTTACATCCGCGCCGATGGGCCGGCGTGCTTCTACCGCCTCTTTGACCTCTTTAAGTGTTTCGGCTTTGGGCGGGCGTTTATCGGAGGAGAGCAGCACCAGCCTGACGGTGCCGTTGCCTTTCCAGGTCGGAAACACCTTCACATCGCCGATGCCCTTCACTTCAAGCGCCCATTGGCGGTAATGCCAGGCGTTTCCGCTTGTGGCGGGTCTTCTCACGCGGTCGTAATAACGCTGCAGGAACAATTCGTCGGATTCCACATCGGCGCCGTTATCAAACGCTTTGTTGTTCGTCACTGAAGTAACGATACCGGTCAGGTTGCCCAAAAGTAAGCGGATGCGCCCGGCGGCGATGTTGCCGCTTTTCCCGCCGTTTTGTGCTTCTGCAGGAAGGGTGACTGATCCGGTCTCAATTTTCCCTGCTTTGGTGGTAACAAAAGCAATCGGGTTCTCTTCGCCCGTCGTGACGAGGGTTCCCGCCGGGATCACCGTATCTTTGGGGCCGGTAAACGTGACTTCGCCTACGGCTTTTACACTTGGCTTACGTTCGAGGCCAAGCTCGGCGGCTCTGGCGTCCAGATATTCCGAAGGCTGCTCTGGTCCGGCAAAACCAAACTTCAGCACATTGTCGAGCTGAATGTAAGCCTCCGCCAGTTCAATGGCGGCGGGGGAGAGCAGATCGTATGTAATCGACCCTTGCCGCGTATCAATGTCCTCGGGCGATTGTTTTTTCATGCGCTCCAGAAGCGCTTCTTTGGTTTCCTGTTCGTACACGGTCAGATTGTCACCTCCATCGGGATCGTTTCCTGTACGCTGTGCACGGTAAAGCTGACGAACAGCTTCCCGTGGTCGTTGATTACTTCAAAATCGGTGACTTTATCCACGCGGTCGTCATAGATCAAAGCCTCGGTAATGATCCGCGTAATTTCGCTTTTCAGCAGGCTGGGGGAGATGTCCTGGCCTAAAAGCGCGTCCAGCTCGCAGCCGTACTGGCCGTCGTAGATCAGGAACCGGTAACGTGCGGTCACGATCGCTTTCCTGATGAACTGGCGCAGCGCGTCCTTGCCGTCGATCATCCGGTCGATTACCTCTCCGTTCTCCAGGTCCAGCATATACGTGCGGGAAGGGAGCGGGGGAGACAACACCTCAACATAACGGTCTTCTCTAGGCTTCAGCGGTGACAATGCCATCAATCTTTCACCACCCGATCCAAAATGACATACATTTGCCCCTGCTGGATGCCGGCCACCAGGACACGGTCATCCTTTTTGAGCTCGTCGAGGAATTCCAGCTCGGCTTCTTTGGCGGTAAAGTCTGCAGAGGAAAAGGTTAGGCCCTTAAGTTGGAGTTCCGCGGGATTTCCTGATACGGTGCCTGTTGCGGAGGACGTCATGTTGCCTGCCTCGCCTGACGCTCCGCCTTCACTTATCAGCGTAACCGTCCGCTTATGCTTCGTCAGCGACTGGACGACGATCAAATCATCTTTTTCCAGCTCCACGTTCATATGATCGACTTTAATCTTCAGCTCGGGCGGGGCGGAGGTCACGGTGGCCAGCTCGATGGAGACGTCGGTGTTATGCCCGATTTTCCGGATAAGCTGGACCAGCTGGCTGGCCCCGGAGCCTTCGATTCGTTCCATGCCGTCAGCCCTCCTTCGGTTCTTTATATTCCATCTTGGGCAGGTCGTCGGTAGCCGACAGGGTCAAGCTCATCGTATGGCGGCCGTTCTCAAAGGAGTGTTCGTCCGCCGAAATGTAGTACCCCCCAAGGATTTGAGTCATCGATTCCTTAACATAGACGGCCGCTCCCGAGATCACTTCATCAATGCCGAGACACTCGATGCGGGCCTCGTCGTCAATGGTTCCATGATCCTTTAGCAGCTGGTTGGCGAGCTGCTGCATCTGAGAGGAGGTCATGGTCTGCTCGGGTTTCTCCAGAAGCTGCATGACCCCGAAACGGCGGGCCAGCTCTCCGTCTTTGGCTGTGGCAGAGAGTTCCTTTTTTTTGCTGTCGCTGCCGATGACTTTGACCTGGGTTTTGGTCTCCTCAATCGACTGCGAATAGCTGGCGTCCAGAATGTTTACGCCGTTCTCCAGCACCCACTGCACCTTTTGATCCTTGCGGGCAAGCAGATGCAGCTTTCCTTCGCTGGAGGTCAGATAAAACCGCTTGCCGTTCTGGTTCTGCGAGACGGTTAGCGCGGTGACCATCATCTCGAACAGCGTTTTATCACGGAAGACCAGCTTCGGAATGACATATCCCGTATCGTCGATGGTGCCTGCTGCAACCGAAAAATCGCCGCACAGCTTTTTCACGATGGCCGAAGCCGTTTGATTGCGGAATATGCGGGTGTCTTTATTTTTGGTCAAGTAGATGTTTTCGTCGTAAGCCGTCACGCTCATCTGGCCGCCAGCCTGGATGGAATCGGCGAACAAAACGCCGCGGAACAGCTCCTTGTCGTTGTTGACCAGGCGCAGCTCTGCGCCTTTTTCCAGATGGATCAGCCGTTCCCGCCGGTCATCCGTGTTGGTCAGCTCTACGGTCAGCTTTCGCGAAGCCTGCTTGATGTCGCCGGACCACTTGATGGATTTTACGATCGAATCCAGATACACTTCGTCCTGGTCGTCTTTGTAAATGACGCTCCAGCTCATGAAGGAATCACCAGCTTTTGCCCGGGCTGAATACGGTCCGGGTTCTTGCCGATGGTCTCCCGGTTCGCAGCATACACTTCCCGCCAGCGGTCGCCGTTGCCCAGTGTCCGCTGGGCGATTTTCCACAGCGTGTCGCCCGGAATCACGATGTATGCGGCAGGAGGAGTGCGAGTATCGGGCCTCGGGCCGGTTCCGCCGGCCGAGGCGCCATCTTTGGAATGGTCAACCTGACGAAAGGTTACCGGTACATATTCTTTCAGCTCCAGATCGTAGTACACATCGCCCGGGCTTCCCGCGCGTTCGCTGTATTGAAACGAACGGACGGTAACCATCACTTTATCGATTGAGGTGCCTGTAATATCGAGCCGGAGCGGACTGCGGCTTTTCATCCAGTCCTCGATAGTCTTCACGGCGTTCCACGGTTCGGGAATCCCGGTATATTCGCAATACCCGGGGTCGTAGTGCTTCGGGAAAAACGAAGAGAAGCTGTATTCCCGCAGCGCCGAATCCCCAACAATCGTAAACTCGCCAAGCTGAGTCACCTGGACGTCTTCGTAGCCGTGCGAGCTTTTGACCGTCAGCTGTTCAGGGTTTACGGGGAGCCAAAAGCGCTCCTGAAAGTCCAGAGTCGACAGCCAAAATTCAAGGGTTGCCATCAGGCCATCAGCCCTCCTGCCGCTTTAATTTCACGGGCCAAGGCTCTTGCAATTGCGTCAATGTCGGAGTCCTGGCGCACGTTGAAGGTATTTCCTGTGATCGAGATGGAGGCTGCGCCGCTTTGGCCGAAGGCCCGGTTTTCGCTTGCGGTCATGACCCGTTCGCCTTTATGCAGACGGGCCACCATGCCGTCGTAAGGAACGTAGTCGAGGCCGTGGTAAGCGGCCGGGAGCTGTTTCGCACCCGGTGCCGAAGCGGCAACCGCGGTTCCGGAGTCCGATTTGGAGCCGAACAGACCGGATATGCCAAGTCCCTCCAATCCCTCTGAAATAAAGGCCATTATTTTGGGCCAAACCTCTGCAATCTTTGTAAAGATGTAGTACAATCCTGCAAACGCGGCACCAACCGCGAGCGCCGCCAAAATGATTGGAGCAAACGGAGCGGCTACTGCGATCAAAGCGGGGAAAAGTGTGTAAAGAAGCGCGGCGGCTACACCAATGATTCCCGCCCCTACAATATCTGCGTGGGCAGCAACGGCCTCAAGCATGGAAACAAGCATAGTGGCTACTGGAAGCAGCATTTCTCCGACCGGGGCTAGTGCCGTGGTGATCCGGTTCTGCAGAATCCCCCACTGGTCTCCGAAGTTCATCAAAGCTTGGGACTGATTTGCGATTAAATTTCCGTAGTTTCCCATGGCGTCCGTGATATCCTTGAAACCGGTGCCTCCGCCTTTAAGCGCATTAGCAAGGTCTGCTCCCACCGCATCGCCAAAATATTTAGAGGCGATTGCCGCCGCCTTCGCTTCGGTTTTCGCCTTTTGCATCTTCGCGGCAATGGACGCGAGGCCTCCGGCAGGAAGAGCTTGCTTCAGCTTTGAAAGATCGTCCAAGGGGGTAAGTCCCGCCTTCTCCCATTTGGAGAGCAGAGCTAACGATCCTCCCAGATCTAAACCTAAAGCGCGCATCGGATCGGCTAGGGCGGCTGTTTTCTTCATCAGATCTCCCATGCCTACTCCGCCGGCTTTGCTTGCAGCATAGAACTTTTCGAGGGTGGATACACCTTGGTCACCGGTGATTCCCCAAGCAGTCATTGCTTTGGCAGCCGACGCGGCGGCTTCTGCACCGCTCATCCCGGTTAATCTGGAGGCATTCAGCAGCGTAACGGACAACGCCTGCAGCGGCTGTCCTGTCAGTTTGGTCTCCTTGCTAAGCGTGCCCATTGCAGCTGCGATATCGTTCATATCCTGGGGCACTTGCGTACTCACGGCGCGGAACGATTCGAGCAGCTCTTTCATGGATTCCGGCGTAGCCGATACCGATGCGCGGAGCGTACCGGCGGCGGTACTGAAGGTTTTGGCTGCAGTCAGCGATTGGGTTAAGACCGCGGTCAGGGCTCCTACTCCGGCGCCAATCGCTCCGTTAAGCTGCTCGCTATGCTTCTCGTTGCCTGCCACAGTCCTTGCCCGTTTAAATAAACCTGGCGGTTTAGCTTTGGTCATGGGCGTGCCGTATGCATAATGCGCCATCGAGGCTACCTTGTTCCTGTTAAGCCGCGCCTTAATCGCCGTACCCCATTCTCCGGCCTTCGCCAAAGCAGCTGCTTTCAGGTCTGTTTTCGCTATGGATAAACCAACTTGTGCCGTCTGCGCCTGCGAACCGGCTGCTTTGATCACACTATCTCCAGCGGTTTTTAATCCTTCAAGGATTTTATTTCCTGTCGCAGCCGCTACTTCGCCAGTCGCTTCCGCGATTTTTGACACCTGATCGGTTATGTTCTGAATCCTTTTGGTTATATTTCCGGCTTTCTGGAGCTGCTTTGTAAGCCTCACTAGCTCCTTGATTGCATCAGCGGCTTTGCCGGTTGAACTGGCCAATTCCTCTCGCCTCCTTGCGGCTCAAAGCCTTACGGCTTCATGCGGCGGGCGGCCTGCCGTTCCTGTTTGCGCGCCTTTTCTTCCTCTTCCAGCTGCAGCATCATCGAAGCGTACATAAACTGCTTTACGCCCTCGGGCTTGTTATACAGCTCGTCGGGCGGAATGTGGTGCCGCTGGAAAATCAGGTGGATCAGGAACGCTTCGCCGCCCGCTTTGATCAGTTTTTTACGTCATCCTCGTCGCTGTCGAAGCCGCTGATCTCCAGGATTTCCGCCGACAGCTTGGCGATTTCGCCCGCCAGCAGCAAGCCGAGAATGGCTTCGGTCGGTGTTCCGTATTTCTCGATCAGCTCACGTGCCGACCAATCGGGGACAACGCAGGCTTTTTGAATAACGAGCGCGCCGAACTGCTCTTCATCAAGCACCTTTTCGCGTTTTGCGCCTTTGCCGGTATAGTGGGTACACTGCTCCTGAATTTTATTGATCGTTTTGCCGTCGAGCGCCTGAATGCGGAAATCGACGCCAAGCCGCTTCATCGGGACGTCCTTTTCCGGTTTGTTATCAATGCTGAGCAGGGCCTGGAGCACGCTGCTTTGTCTGCTATCCATCATGTAAATGCCTCTTTTCTATAATAAAATGGGGAAAAAGGAAGGCGGCACCGGGGCTGCTGTAAACCCGCGGCTGCCGCATCCCTTCCTATACTGTTGTTGCTTCTGCGCGAGCTTACTCGGCTTTCAGTGCGTCCATCAGTTCGTAACCGGTGAAAGTGAACGGCAGTTCTTCCTCCACCAGGGTGCCCAGTTCAAACTGCATCAGCGGGATTTTGTCGAAGGTCACGCCTTTCAGACGGACGCGGTACGCACCGTAGGATTCAGGGTCTTCCAGCTTCAGAATCAGCTCGGTGATGAAGGTGCCGGCCTTGTCGTCGGCAATTTGACCGATGCGCTCCACAAATTCGGAGGTCACTTTGTAGCCGGAAATCGTGCCGGTGCCGTTCAGGCCCGTTACTTTGTGCGCCGTCCACCGGGAACCGGCCCGTTTAATTTCTTCTTTCGTAATTTCCACATTTGCTTCGGCCGATTTGATATTGGTCAGCCATTGGCCGTTATGATAGACGTAGCCGTACGTCCCGTTAATTACCCGTGTCGAATCCAACATGAGAAATCCCTCCTGATTAAATGTAAAAAACTATAATTAGACCTTGATCGTAAGGAAAATACGTTCCATGCTGTCAATCTCCGTAAAGGAAATCAGCAGATACACCGTGTCGCCTTCGGACTTCAGCTCGGGGTCCAAACCTACGGCGATATCCGTCAGCACATTGTTCACTTCAAGCCGTTCCAGATAAGCTTTGACGGCGGCAATCAGCGCCGCTTGCCCGTCCGCGTTGTTGTCCAGTCTTCCTATGTAGGAATCCGCTGCCGTTTTGGGGATATCTGTAGCGATGGCCTGGCGGGCGCGGATGGCGCGGATTTTTTTGCCGCTGGTTACAAGCCCCTGTTCTACTTTGACTTTTTCGCCGTCGTGTACGAGCACAAGCGAGCCTGCTTTAAGCGCTGCTTCGATCTCGCTGTTTTTCAGCCGTTTCTTGGCGTCCGTTGCGGATACTTGGGTGTAAGTGATCGACTTATTGATCCCTGTACCGGCGATAAGACCGGCGATATAAGGCGCATATTGGGCCGAGCTGTAGGCTGTGCCGTTTACATCAGCTCCGGTGATCAGGTTGACGATATAATCATCCTTCAAATTGCTGGAGCGCGTGTTGCCTGCCGCCGGATTATCATCATCGGCTGCCGTGCCGCCGAGAACGGTCAAAAAGTGTTTGCCTTCGTTCCGGTTGCGTACACACCAATCTTTGGTGGCTGCCGCTTCTTCTGCGCTGATCTCGCCCGGGAAGACAAAAACGTTAAAGCTGCGCGCTTCAAAAGCGTCGCGGACCGCGTCGTAAGCCAGCGCCGCCGCTTCGGCTTTTGGTTCTGCTTTCGGCGGAGCGGGGACGGTGTAGACGAGCACTTCTTTAGCCCCGCCCGAGAGGATCAGGCGGATTGGCCCCAGGTTTTCTTCCCCGAACAGCTCTTTCGCTTCATTTACTTTTTCCACTGTGTAGAACTTGCCCGCCGCGGCGGTGCCGTATTTCAGCAGCGGGAGGCCTACAATCCCCCGTGCGCCCCCCTGGATTTGCGCAGCGGCAGCCTCCACAAAATTCATATACAGGCCGGGACGAACCGGCAAAGACGTCGAATCCCATCTTCCACCCATTTACATTGCCACCTTCCGTTAATTTAGAGTTGTTCGAATGGACATTTTTTTGATTTTTTCATAAGTTACTGCCGCTAAGGCCTCTCTGGCCTCCGTCTGCACGGTTGCGGCGCATTTCTCGAGCCCGTTCTCCGTGCGCCCGGCCGGTTCATACATAAAGGATGCGAACGAGGGCGGGACGGACGGGGAGCCGGCTGCGGGAGCGGAGTTCATTGCATGAAGACTGACCTGCTCCATTGTCAGTACGGCGTCCTGCATCTGTTCCCCGAACAGCGTAATCGTGTACTGCCGCTGGACCATCGTATGGCTCCGGCTCTCCAGACTGCGGTTTTCCTGCTTCAATTGAATGACGAAATCCCCTTTGGCCAGCAGCGCAGGCTCCTGAAAAAGATAAACCGCTGCTCCCGGGACCGCCGTACGGATTAAATCTGCCAAGGCGTTGATCTCTTCGGTAAGAGACAAGCCGCACCACTCCTTTTTAGAACACTGTTAGCATGCTGTACGCGGGTTCTGGTCGCCCTCCTTTTGTGAATTGGATTTACCAAAGACTGGGTTTTTCTCAGCCGCAATTTGCATTATAAAGGCCGTTTACGCCAGCCGAACAGGATGAACTTTTATCACCTGGGGTGAAATCATTTCACCCTGTTGTAAACAGGAAGGCGTTTGCTATACTTTTATTAATTGGTTATTGGAATAGGTTGGGAAGAAGGAGGAGTGAAGGTGGGGCAAATCCGGATTATGCTTGTGGAAGACGATCCGTTCTGGAGAGAAAATATCGCTTCGGATCTGGCGGAGGAGCCCGATATGGAGGTGGCGGCAAGCGTGGCGACCAAAGAGGAAGCGGTGGAGACGGCGAAGCATACCGAGTTGGACGTCATCCTGATGGATATTAACTTGACGGGGAACCAGCTGGACGGGCTGGAGGCGGCGGAGCAGATTTTGCGTCTGCCCGGCAGGGAGCAGGTCAAGGTGATCATGCTGACCTCCATAACGGAAGCCGAAGTGATTATGAAGTCTTTTCGTTTGGGGGCGCTCAACTACCTGAACAAATCAAGCTTCCGGGATATGGTGCAGGCGATCCGGGACGCGCACGCGGGAAAGGCGGCAATCCATGCGGATGCCGCCCGTATGCTGCGGGATGAGATTCAACTGATGGAGCTGACGCCGATGGAACGGGAAGTGTTCGATCTCCGGCGCAACGGGATGAGTAAACGCGAAATTTCAGAGCAGCTGCACAAATCGACCAATACGATCAAAAGCCAGCTGCGCAGCATCAAAAACAAACTGATCCGGTTCAAAGAGGATTAACGGAGTCGGTCTGCGAGTGCTCCAGCACGCTGAGTTTCGGCCTTGCGGAGCGGAAGCGCGAGCGGGGGAAATGCAAAATGATTTTGGCGCCTTCGCCCTCCTTGCGGTCCGCAACCGAAATTTTGCCTCCATGCTTGGACATGACGCTGGCGCAGTAGGATAAGCCGAGACCGTGATTAAGCGTATTCTTTTTGGTGGTGAAAAAGGGTTCAAAAATCTTGGCCGCATGTTCCTTGGGAATGCCCGGCCCGCTGTCCGTAATCTCAATCCGGAGCTCTCTCCTTGTGGCGGCCGCGTACAGCCAAATGCTGCCGCCTGATTCGGGAATGACCTCCAGCGAATTGCGGAGCAGATTATACAGCGTCTCCCGGACATGAACGGCGTCGCACAGCAGCTGGCCGAAGGCGTCATAAGCCGCCGTTACGCGCACATTACGCCCAGCCACCAGGGTGGCGGAAGAGGCGACAATCCCGTCGATGAACTCGCGGATATCATGCAGCTCTTCCTGGAGCGTGATATCGTCCGCTTTTTCCTTGATCCGGTTCACCATCATCAGCAGATGCGAGGTCATTCCGTGTACCTGTTCAATCGTCTGGGAGGCCTTGGCGGTCTGCCCCGACTGCAGCAGTGCGCTGCATTTTTCGGCGAGATAATCGATTTTCTGCACTTCGTTTTTAATCGAGTGGTTCAGAATCGACACGCCCATCGTTAAAGCCCGGATGGAGTAGTCGAGCCGTTCCCGCTCAATCCGCAGCTTGATGCCGAGAAAGCCGTAACGGACAATATAAACAAGAATTAACGCAATGGTGCCTAAAATAATGATAAAGTTCGCTTCCCACATTCCGTTGCTCTTCAGATCAAACGACCACATCCCAAGCTTGAGCGACTGGAAGCCGATATAATCGGAGACGAATGCCCACAGCACCGCCGTCGGCACCAGCGCGGCTGCCCGGCGTTTGCTTCTGCGTCTGTGTTCGTGCCGCTCGGTGAAATAGGCGGTGTAATACAGAACCGCCCCGGCCAGGAAATACAGTCCGTCCCACCACCGGAAGCGGCTGAGGTCGAATTCATTCCAGGGCTCGGCCCGCAAATGACCCGCAAGCAGCAGGAGGGGACCCGCAAGCGCCAGGAGCGAAATCCAGGTTTTGAGGCGGGAGCCCAGCTGTTCGTTCAGCCACAATCCGCCCATGAAGAACAGATACGGAAGCAGAAAAAAATAGATGTGGATAGAGACGACGGTAGACAGGTAAAGGGTGCGGCTGAGAGAGGGGATCATCCAGGGTTGGTCCAGCAGATGCGGCATAATGGACAAGTGCATCGCAAACGTATAACTCGCCGTTCCGCCCAGCAGAATGGTCAGGCCGGTCCACACATTACTGCGCGTTCGATGCCGCAGGAAGAAGAGGCCCAGCGCCCACAGGGACAGAAACATGACGATATAAACAACTTTCATGTCAGACGGCTCCTTCTCGTTCATTCCTCGTGTCTTATTCCATTAATGTATGATTTCCCCATTCAAGTCAAGAGACCTTTTCCGATTAAATACTTATTACCTATAAAGGTGATCATTCTTGAGTCTTAGACGCAAAACTTCCCCGGCTATATAGTAGATATAGATCGAACTAGAGGGGGGAGTTCCAACTGTTCCAGACCGTGTTATCAACGCTGTACCATGTCATTGTGCCGCTTTCCATTCCGGTGGGGGCTGGGGCGCTGCTCGGAAAATTCCGCAGCTGGGATACCCGTCCGCTGCTCACCCTGTATCTATATTTTCTGAGCCCGGCCATTATTCTGGACACCCTTGCCCATGCGGAGCTGTCGTATGAGGAAGTGTACCGCACGCTGGCGTTTTCGCTGCTGAATCTGTTTCTGCTGTGGGGGCTGGCTCAGCTGCTGGGCAGGCTGCTGAAGCTGGATGCGCCCCGGCGGGCGGGACTGACGCTGATCTCCACCTTCACGAACAGCGTCAATTACGGGCTGCCGCTTGTGCTGCTTGCGTTTGGCCAGCTTGGGCTGGACAAGGCCTCCGTTTATGTGGTGGGGCAGATGGTAATCGTAAATACGGTCGGCGTGTATTTTGCCGCGCGTTCGCAGTTTTCGGTCAAGTCCGCGGTAAAATCGGTATTTGCGCTGCCGGCGGTTTACGCGGCGCTGCTTGCGATCGGTCTGCGCATGGGCGGCTGGGCGCTGCCGGAGGATGTAGCCCTCGGCGTCTCGATGGCCGCGGACGCCTATTCGCCGGTGGTACTGGCCGTGCTTGGCGCGCAGATGGTGAAGGTGGGGCAGCGGAAGGGGGAGGCCGCTGCGGATCCTGCGTTCTGGACCGGGATGGCGGTCCGGCTGCTGCTCGCGCCGCTGGCTGCCGCGGCGGCGCTGTGGATGCTGGGCATTACCGGCACGCTGTTCTCCGTGCTGTTCATCCTGGCGTCCATGCCGGTTGCGGTAAACGCGGTTGTACTGGCGGAGCGGTTTGGCGCTTCGCCGGAGCTGGTGTCCCGCTGCATTTTGTGGACGACCCTGGCCTCGTTTGTCGTATTGCCTATATGGATTGTATGGCTGACGTAGCGGGCAGCTGCGGTTATGCGCGTACATAAGGATCTAAAGATTCGGCTGGATTTAAATGCAAACAATGTGTGAAAGAAAGACTTGAATGTTTCTGGAAATTGAAAATTCCTGTTGAAACGCTTGTATATCCCGTGTAAGATAACAAAGTATTCAACCAAGCAGCCCCAAACTTCTATACAAACAACTCATATAATCATGGGAATATGGCCCATAAGTTTCTACCGGACGACCACCGCAATTGTCCGACTATGAGTGAATATAGCGCAACTAGGGTTCCGTTTCCGCTTGTCTCTGTCTGTCAGAGACGGCGGAGAGCCTGGTCCAAGCGTTGCGGACACGTATGTGTTACACCATTTAGGGACAAAAGCCCGGAAGGACAGATTCACTTGAGGAGAAACCGCTCAAGGAATCTGTCCTTTTTTTGTGCTTGGGAAATCCGCAGGAAGAGGAGCGCGACAAACAAATGAAAGCATTGGAAGAACGGATCAGACGAGAAGGACAAATCCTCTCGGACACGGTACTCAAGGTAGACTCTTTCTTAAACCACCAGGTCGATACGGAGCTTGCGCTTGCGATCGGCCGTGAATTCAAGCGGCTGTTCGCGGGACGCCGCATAACGAAGGTGCTGACAGTGGAAGCGAGCGGGATTCAGTTCGCCATGGCTGCCGGCATTGCGCTGGGTGTGCCGTTTGTGTACGCCAAAAAGAAGAAGGCCGTTACTTTGGCTGAGAGCACCTATTCCTCCGAGGTTCATTCTTTTACCCGGGGCGAAACGTACCGGATCAGCATCAGCAAAAACTACTTAAGCGCGGACGACAGTGTGCTGATTGTTGACGATTTCCTGGCAACGGGCGCTGCGCTGCTTGGACTGGTCGACATCGTGGAGGAAGCGGGCGCCGAGCTTGTCGGGGTAGGCTGTGTCATTGAAAAAAGCTTCCAGGAGGGACGGAGTTTGCTGGAACAGCGGGGCGTCCCCATTCGTTCATTGGCCCGGATCGTGTCCATGTCTCCGGGCGAAGTTCACTTTATAGAGGAAACGGAAGAGAAGCTGAAGGAGGAATTATCGTGCTGAGCAAACAAAAAATATTTGCGCTGGGTCTCCAGCATGTGCTGGCGATGTATGCGGGGGCAGTCGCCGTACCGCTCATCGTGGGCGGAGCGCTTGGGCTGAACGCGACCCAGATGGCGTACCTGATCGCCGCCGATCTCTTCACCTGCGGTCTGGCGACGCTGCTGCAGGTGATGGGCACGAAATATTTCGGCAGCGGGCTGCCGGTCGTGCTGGGCTGTACGTTTACCGCCGTAGGGCCGCTTATCGCCATCGCGTCGGCGTCCAATCTGGCTACGGCTTATGGGGCAATTATCTTGTCGGGCCTGTTTGTCTGTCTTGCGGCTCCGCTGTATGGCCGGCTGCTGCGGTTTTTCCCGACCATCGTTACGGGTTCGGTCGTTACGATCATCGGACTGTCGCTAATCCCTGTAGCGATGAACAACGTAGCCGGGGGACAGGGCAGCGCCGATTTCGGCCAGCCCCGCAACCTGCTGCTTGCGCTAATTACGCTGCTGGTCATTTTGGCCGTCAACCGTCTGGCCAAAGGCTTTTTGAAAGCCGTCTCCGTCCTGGTTGGACTGGTTGCCGGAACGGCCGCAGCTTACGCCATGGGCATCGTGAGCTTCGCCTCTGTCGGTGAAGCGTCCTGGGTCAGTGTTGCCCGGCCGTTCTACTTCGGTATGCCGGAATTCAGCCTTACAGCCGTACTCACCATGATTATTGTAAACATCGTCAGTATGGTGGAGTCGTCCGGCGTGTATTTTGCAGTTGGACGGGCAACGGATCAGAAGGTAGAGCCGAAGCAAGTAGTGAACGGTCTCCGTTCGGAAGGTCTGGCTATTATGCTGGGCGGAATTTTCAACGCGTTTCCGTATACGGCATTTTCGCAGAACGTCGGACTTATTTCGCTTACCAAAGTGAAAACACGCAACGTCATCATTGCGGCAGGCGTCATTATGGTTGGACTTGGCCTGCTGCCGAAGCTGGCCGCTTTGACCACCGTTGTCCCGAATGCGGTCCTGGGCGGTGCTATGATCGTGATGTTTGGTTCGGTCGCTGCGTCGGGCATGTCGATTTTGTCCGAGGTCGATCTGCGCAAGGACGGCAACCTGCTGATTGCGGCCTGCAGCATCGCAGTTGGGCTTGGCTCCGCCACGCTGCCGCAAATCTTTGATCAGCTGCCCGAGTTCGCGCGGATGCTGCTCCAGAACGGGATCGTATCCGGTTCGCTGACGGCAATCGTGCTGAATCTGGTGTTGACCAAAAGCAAAGAGACGGCCGTACCAGCCGAAGCCCCGGCACCGGGCGTTACAAGCGAAGCTTCATAAGCCCGCTGAGCTGCCTGCAGAAGGCGGCAGAGGAAGAGAGGCCGGCGTACAAATACTATAGGAGCCAGCTGGTTTAACCAATACCTCGGCTTAACGCCAAAACTCGCCGCCACTGAACGTGGGGCGAGTTTTTTGTTGCAGTGGGGCAGCCGCAGGCCAGGCCAGCCATCAATACTTCCCGTACAGCTCCTGCAAAATATAGTAGGATTGCTTCAGCCGTTCCTTATATTCGGGTAGAGTCCAGCCTTCCCACCGGTATTCGGCCAGGTTTCGCAGCTCTCCGGCTTCCGGCGCGGGAAAGGTGTCCGCCGCGCGGATGCCGCCTGTGCTGCCCGGCAGCGCCGCAGCCGTTCCGTTCTCCCCCGGCTTGTAGGTCAGCGCAGCCAGCCGGATGCCTTCAATCGGCTGGACCGCCTCCAGTCCGTTTTTCCACACATCGCCCGTAGCCAGCTTGCCGCTGGGATCTTTGATGTTCAGCAGCTGCCACGGAATGCGCAGCTCAATCATGCGCTGGTCCGGATTGACATAGAAGTCGGCCAGGGAATCGTAGTTGTCCGCTTCCGGGTTACCGTTGCCATGCCGCAGCCGTCCGGTCTCGTATGAGGTAAACGGCTTTTTTTCACCTGTCGACGGGATGGTTAGGCTTTTGTTAAGCGCCAGCCGGATTTTGTGAAAACGACCGCTGTCCGGCGTAATGGGGTAAGCCAGCGGGGGCAGCATTGGTGTCAGCTTCCCGTATTGGTATTGAAACACGTCGTAGTAGCTGTCGACCAGAATCTCCGACGTATCGGTCCCCGATAACCGGATCACAAAGTCGATTCCCTCCGCGCTCCGGACTCCGGTTCCAAACGGCAGACTCGTATTGCCCTGCCCGGGTACCGTATCGAGGGCGATCAGCGTGTTCATATCCGCAAACGGCCGGTCCGGGTCCATCTCCGCATAATCCAGCCGGAGATACAGGTAACGCTCGTCATGATCGGCATGTATGGCGGCCAGCGTCCGCCGTCCGTCGCCGCTGTCGCCGGCCGGCTGGAGCGGACCGGTCTCCTTGGCGTACAGCGGCTCGTTTACATGGGTATCCCAGTCGTCTCCGCTGCCGTCCACCCGGATTTTGTGGCGGTCAAATGACAGGAGGCCGAACTGCTGCTCGTTGGTCTGCGCGTTGGACCAATAGGGACGCCGCTCGGGATCATCCAGGTCCATCGTATTCCAGGTGCGCTTGAACCATTCATCCTGCCAGGTAAACACCAGACCGCCCAGCATGCCTGCTTTGACAATATCCTCATACAGCCGCGCGTCAATCCGGCCTTGTTCCTGCTCGCTAAGGAACCCTTGGTTCCAGCCCAATGGATTCTCGTGCGTCAGACCGCGGGAAGAAGGGACGCCAAACTCCGCAATCAGGACAGGGAGCTTATGGGCAGCCTTTAACTCAGCCAGATAAGCAGCGTAAGTATTTGGCTCCCCGCGCCAGTCCTTGTACGCCAGGTAAGAAGGCTCATAGTTCATAAAGTCCGGATAATACGGATACACGTGATAGGAAGCGAACTGGCCCGCCGGCGCTTTATCCGTCAGCGAGATGACATTCGGGTTGACCGAGACCAGGTCCTCCTGCGCCGAAGGCTCGGACGGATGATCCAGCAGATCGGTCGTCACCCAGTTGGTGAAGCTGACCGGCCGGGTCCAGCCGTACTGCTTCCGCTCGTAAGCCAGGGTGTAATCAAACATTTCGGCCAGCCACGTTTCAAATGGAGCCGTGCCGTCTGTCGCCGCATATTCGCCTTTAAATTCTCCGGTTCCGGCATGGGCTTTATTGGTCTGCTGCACCATATTCGGGTCCCATTCGATCCCGAGAACCCAGCCGAGAACGTAAGGCGAGACATCTGCGGTGTAGCTTCCCGATGCGTGTCCAGGCTGCGCCGGAACCTCCGCACTGCCGTGGATAACATCGACCAGCCGCCGGATTTCGTCCTTGAACGGTCCGGTGTTGTCATTATGCCTCGCATCCATCGTCTCCAGCAGTTTTTCCTCGTTGGCCCAGACACCCTGCAAAAGGTACAGCTTGCGTTCGTGCGTCCGGTTAAATTCCTCCAGCGCCTTATAGAAACCCGGAGGATGCAGCGTATAGACGCGGATGACGTTTGCGTTCATCTCGGAGATATACTCCAGCCACCGGCTGTATTCCTCCTCCGTAATCGCGGCTTCGCCCGGCCAGGCGCCAGGTTTGGCCATGCCCATGTTTACGCCTTTCACCTTCAGATCGCGCCAGCTCCCGTTCTCGTATACCTGGAATGTGTCCGCGTTCACTCTGGACGCGTAGCTCAGCCCTTCACCGCCGTACGGCGCGAAGGAGGCGGCCGGAACACCGGAAGGCGCGGGCTTGTCCGCCGGACCAGCGGTTTCCCTTTCCCTCCATATGAACCAAGACGCCAACGCGATGAACACCACAGCCAACAGACCGGCCCCCGCTTTTTTCAAAGGCTTCTCCCTCCGCTCTAGTTTAGTTCCTTACCCATCTTTCAACCGGCGGCGCAGGCTCTAAACGATTTTTGTCGAAGAATTGGAAAATATGCGTGACCCCGGCGGGCGGATTGTCTTACTATTAAACTATTCCCGCAAAAGGAGCAGTTCTGTGAAAAAGTTCTGGTTAAGCATCCTGCTCGGCACACTGCTGGTGATTATTGTGCCGGTTATCACGGTTATCGACCGTTTTTCCAACCATTCGGAGCGGCCGCTGGCGTCCGGAGGCCGGATGGATTTGTCCGGCTGGAATTTCGACAAAGGGCCCGTCCCGCTCAGCGGCGAGTGGGAGTTTTATCCGGGAAGGCTGCTGGCACCCGCCGACTTTCAGGGGGGAACGCCGGAAGCCGGGCCGCACCTTGCCCAAGTACCGGGCAATTGGAGGCCGGCTATGCCCGAGAAAGCTTGGAACCGGGCGGTAGGCTATGGCACTTACCGGCTGCTTGTCGATATTCCGCAGCAAGGCGACAGGCTGTACGGCGTGCGGGTGTTGAATATCCGCTCGTCGAGCCGCGTCTTTATGAACGGAGAGGAAATCGGCAGCAGCGGAACTCCGGCGGCGGCCGTTGCCGAGGGCAGGCAAAGCAATATCCCCTACTTCGGTTTTGCTTCCCATACAGGCGGGACCGCCGAAATTATCATCCAGGCCTCTAACTTCAGCTACCATTCCGGCGGAATTGTAGCTCCGGTCCTGCTGGGGGATGCCGAAGCGATTTTGACCCACCAGGAGCGTTCGCTCACGCTGGACTGGACGACGTTTATCTGTCTGATCGTTCTTTCGGGTTTCCTGCTGATGCTCTCCAGAGTCAGAGACCGGGAAGGCTCCGTGCTGCATCTCGGCCTGCTGTGTGTATCCGCTTCCGTATACGTGCTGACCCATGGCGAGAAGCTGATTGATTTTCTGATTCCGGGACTGAACTATGTATTTGTAATGAAAATTCAGCTGATCTCCGCCACGTTAATCTACTACTTCCTGCTGAAATATGTATCGCTGTCGGTTCAGCACTCCATTTCCAGACGGGTGTGGAACATTTATTTGGGCCTGACGATCGCGCAGATTCTCATCGCTTCGCTGCTGCACCCGCTGATCTTCAGCCGGCTTGAGCCGTTTTTGCTGCTGTACGCCGCGTCCACCATCGGTTTTGCGGTGTATGTAATGCTTATGGGATTGATCCGGAACAGAGAAAATATTTTCCTGAACGTTGTCAGCATACAAAGCATATTGGCCGCCATTGTCGTCAACATTTTCAGCCTTGCGGGACTGGAGCTGAGCCGGCTGCTCATTCCGTATGAAATCGTGCTATTTATCCTTGTGCAGTCGGTCATGATGACGAAGCGTTACGCGGCTTCGTTCAGGGAAATCGAATCCTTGTCCCGGCGGCTGCTGGTGCTGGATGCGCTTAAGGATGAATTCATGGCTAAGACCTCACACGAACTGAAAATGCCGCTTGCCGACATCGTCAATCTGGCCCATACGATGGGCGACGGGGCGGCGGGACCCTTGACGGATATCCAGCGGCGGGAGCTCTCGATGATCGTCTCCACTGGTGCCCGGCTGACCGCGCTGATCGGCGATATGTCGGACTTCGCCAAGCTGAATCACGGCGATCTGGCGCCGCGCCCACAGGCCGTCGATCTCCGGATGATCGTGGTCTCCGTTGTGGAAGTGATGCGTGAGATTACCGGCACTTCGCAGCTGGAATTCCGGATGGATCTGCCGCATTCCCTGCCGCTTGTCGAAGCGGACAACGACCGCCTCAGCCAGATTTTGTTCACCCTGCTCGGGAATGCGGTTAAGCATACGCCCCGCGGCGTGATCGAAGTGACGGCTGAGGTGCGAGGCAGAGAGGTTGCTGTCACCGTCTCGGATACTGGAGAAGGGATCCCGGAGGAGAGGCTGGTGACGCTTTTTGAACCGTTTATCGAGGCGGATGAAGGCGTGCGGGAATACCGGAACGCCGGGCTTGGCCTGAATATTACACTTAAGCTGGTCGAACTGTACGGCGGACGAATGGCAGCCGAATCAAAGCCCGGGGAAGGCTCCCGCTTCACCTTCACGCTGCCTGCGCTGAGCGAAAGCCTGCCGCTGCAGACGGAGCATGAAACCGCGGCTGAAACAGCCGCCGCGTATTCGCCTGCAGCGTATTCGTCTGCTGAGCCTGCTGCCGGTCCGCCCGCGGGCGATTCATTCCCTCTTTGCGAAAATTCGTTGGCCGGTGCAGGCGCACAATCCGGGATGAACCCGCAGTCCGGTGCGGAATCGCACTCAGCGGCGGAATTGTCTTCTCCGGCTGAGAGGGATCCTTCTTTCCGGCCTTCCGTGAACGAAGGCGGGCAGTGCTGCCGGATTTTGATCGTCGACGACGACCCGGTCAATACGGAAGTGCTGCTGGGGGCGCTGCGGCTGGAGAACCATCAGGTGATCGCGGTGGATAGCGGACCGGCCGCGCTGCAGCAGGTGCAGCATAACCCGAACCTGGACCTTGTCATCCTGGACTGGTTGATGCCCGACATGTCCGGCCTGTCGCTCCTGAAGGCGATCCGCGAACGGTTTGTGCTGTCGGAGCTGCCGGTTCTGCTGCTGACAACCCGCAGCCGACCCGAGGATTTACAGGCCGCTTTTGGGGCGGGGGTCAACGATTTCCTCAGCAAACCGGTTGACCTTCGCGAGTTCACGGCGCGTGTGCGCACCCTGCTTGATATGCGCAAATCGGCCCGGGCCTCGCTGAGAGCGGAGATCGCCTATCTGCAGGCGCAGATCAAACCGCATTTTCTGTATAATGCGCTGAACGCAATTATCGCCGTATGTCCGGACGATCCCGACAAGGCGACGGAGCTGCTGCTGGAGCTCAGCCAATATCTCCGCAGCAGCTTTGACTTCCAGAACCGGAATGAGACGGTTCCGATTCAGAAGGAGCTGGAGCTCGTCCGTTCCTACCTGGCGCTGGAAAAAGCCCGCTTTGACGACAGGCTGGAAATGGAATGGGATTTGCCCGGGGAGTTGTACGAATTCCTGCCCCCGCTGGTCATTCAGCCGCTGGTGGAAAATGCGATCAACCACGGGATTTTGCGCCGTGAGAGCGGCGGCATCGTCCGCTTGACCATCCGTCTGCTGCCGGCTCATCTGCTGGTTACGGTATCGGACAACGGCATTGGTATGACCGAAGAGCAAATCCGGCATGTTTTGTCGGACGAGCACCGGGGCGGCATCGGGTTAAAAAACATCCGCCGCAGGCTTATGAAAATGTACGGGGAAGGGCTCATGATCGAAAGCGAGCCGGGTGCCGGGACGCACGTGTCGTTCCGCCTGCCTAGGCTGGTGCTGAATGACGTTTAATTTGCAGGATGCGGGAGGCGATGGGTTCAGGTGAAAAAGGCGATATTAATCGACGATGAAAAACCGGCGCTGCAGCAGCTGGAACGCCAGATCGTCAAGGACGGGCGTATCCGGGTCGAAGGGAAATACACCTCGGTGCGTGCGGGACTGGAGCATCTGCGGCGCGAGTGGGCAGATATTGTATTCCTGGATATCGGCATGCCCGAGATCAACGGGCTGGAAGCGGCCGAGCATATCCAGTCGCTGGACGGCGGCATCCGGATCGTTTATGTGACGGCATTTTCCGAATACGCGATTGAGGCTTTTGAACTGAACGCGCTGGATTATCTGCTCAAACCGGTTACCGCCCAGCGGCTGGCAAAGACAGTTGACCGGATTGCGTCCAAGGACGAGGAGCAAGCGCCTGTAACCGAAAAGCGTTTATCCATATTGTGCTTCAGAAGACTGGAGTTGTTCGATCCGTCCGCGCCGGGCCAGAAGCTGAAATGGCGGACAAACAAGTCGCAGGAGCTGTTTGCGCTGCTGCTGCATCAGCAGGGGCAGTGGATGATGAAGGACCGGATCCTTGATCTGATCTGGCCCGATTTTGGCCCGGATAAGGCAGTCGCCAATCTGCATACCACGGTATATCATATCCGCAAGCTGCTGAAAAGCTGGGGATTTACGGGTGCGGTAGAATTTTCTCAGGAACGCTACCGTCTGGTTAAGGGGGAGCTGCTTACCGATGTGGAGCGGTTTATACAGGGCCTGTCCCTGGAGCCGATTCAGGACGACGAGGAGTGGCGGCGGAGCGAGGACATCCTCCAGCTGTACCGGGGCGACTATCTGGCGGAGCATGACTATGATTGGGCCGACAACCGGCGGAAGCAGCTGCAGCTGCAGTATATCCGGATGGGGCTGCGGTCCGCGGAATACGAGCAGCGTTCGGCAAAAGAGCGCCAAGCCGTCGAACGTCTGCTGCGTATGCAGGATATCGACCCGTACTCCGAAGATCTTTGCGCCGCCATCCTCCAGGCTTATGCCAATCTTGGAGACAAGACCGCGATGAGACTGCATTATGAGCTGTACCGGAAGCTGATGCGCGAGGAGCTGGGGGTGGAGCCGGCTGTGCATCTGGACCGTCTGCTGGCGCACTTGTCAGGCTGAAGCAGACCTGCGGCAGATTTAATCAGGAGTTGCCAACCCAATCCGATAGGAATACAATCATTACTATTGCTTCTGCAACCGGTATGCTGCATCCATCCGCGGGAGGCGAATGGAACAGAAGGATGCAGCCGGCCGAACATCAAGACTACGGATAGGGTGAAACGCTTTGAATGATAAAATTGTGATGCCGCTCTGGACCTCCTGTCTCTTTATTGTTGTAATGAACACCACGATGTTTAACGTATCGCTGCCAAGCATTATCGGCGATTTATCGATATCCGCCGACCTGGGCTCCTGGATCATCTCAAGTTATTCCATCGGTTATGCGCTGTCGACCGTAATTTACAGCCGGCTGTCGGACCTGCTGCCGCTCCGCCGGCTGCTGTGCGTCGGGCTGATCACCTTGGGGCTGGCCTCGGTCTTCGGCCTGTTTGCCCATGACTTCCGGATGCTGCTTGCCACCCGGATTCTGCAGTCCGCCGGAGCCGGCGTCATGGCCGGGCTTGGCCTTGTCATGGCGAGCCGGTACATCCCAGCCGAGCGGCGCGGACAGGCGATCGCCATGATTTCCGCGGGCAGCGCCATGGCGTTTGGCCTCGGGCCGATTGTCGGCGGCCTCATCAGCGAATACTTCGGCTGGAACGGGCTGTTCGCCATTACCTGCCTGGTGCTCGCCGTGCTGCCCGTGCTATTCCGGCTGCTGCCGGCCGAACCCGTCCGCCCGGGACGGTTCGATACGTTCGGCGCCGTCCTCACGGTGGTGAACGCGGCTGCGCTGCTGGTGGCGATCACGGCCAAATCGCTGCCGTGGCTGGCAGTCGGGGTGCTGTCGCTTGCGCTGCACCTCTGGCACCTGAAGCGGGCCGACACGACATTTATTCACGCGGACATGCTGCGTATGCCGGCATACCGCAAGCTTGTCGCCGTCGGCTTCTGCATTTTGGTGCTGAATCTGGGCAACCTGTTCCTGATGCCGCTGGCCCTCTCGAACCTGTTTCATCAGTCGCCGCTCAAGATCGGCATGATGATTGCTCCGGGCGCGCTTTTGTCTGCATTTATGACCCGGTTTGTAGGACGCTGGATCGACCGGCACGGGAATTTGCGGTTTCTCTTGGCAGGCCATGTGCTGCTGGCCGCGGTGCTGGCGCTGTTCGCGCTGGATCTGTCCGCGTCGCCGGTTGTGATTATGATCGGGTACCTGCTGTTTTCGCCCGCTTTTTCAGCAACGATGGCTTCGCTTAATAATGAGGCGACAATGATCCTGCCCGGCGCGAGAATCGGTTCGGGCATGGGGCTCCTGCAGCTGATCCAGTTCTTTGGAGGCTCCGTATCCGTGGCGGTGTGCGGGATGCTCCTGCATACGTATTCCCGTATGGGCCCGGCGCAGTCCTACCAGCATGTCTACCTTGTGCTGCTGCTGGTGAGCGCCTGCTCGCTCGCCGTGGTTGTTGCCTACCTGCGCTCGGGACGGCGGAATGTGTCGCGTGCCTAAACCTTCCTGTTCTTGAGAGTACAGGCTTCCGGGCGGAAGCCTGTTTTTTTCTTCCGTCACAGGTTGCGTTTCGCCCGGTCAAGACTTATTCTGAATCATGGGAAGTCCTCCCAGGCGCCAGATTGAAATGAAACGTACGGTGAATGCAGCCGTATTCATGGTCATAACGCTTACTCTGGAAAGGATGCGAATACAATTGAATGGAATGAACGTGGTATTGTTTGAGAAACTGCCGGACGGCGAGCTCCGGGAGATCGAAGAGCGCAACTGGAGCCCTCATATGGTGGCCGCGCTGGAGCATGTCAATTATATCGTGGTTGGCGGCAAGGAATATGAAACGGTGGAAGGAAGACTTAACGTGGACGAAGGCAAGCTGGAACTGCTGGTCGTTCCGATGCGCGGCGAATAACAGTGACAGCCTGCGAAAGGAGGAGCACTCTTGAATAACGAAGAACATTCGAAAGCACCGATAGAACCCATAGAGCCTAAAGAATCCCAAGGTCCCAAAGAACCGCAGAACTCAAAATGGTTCACCCCGGACGGCAAACCGATCCGCGTCCTCTCGACCACGCTGGGGCTTGCGCTGCTCGCCAACGCCATGTATATTCCCGCCCCTGCGGCGGCCAGCAGCTCGGCAGATGAACCGGTGCTGGTGTCCTGGTCAACCGAGGAAGTGAAAGCCTACTTCGACAAAAATGTGGACTGGAACATTCCGTATCCCGAAGAGGAGCCGGCGGAGCAGCAGGGCAGCGGCGGAACCTCCGGCGGTACGGGCGGAACGACCGTAATCAACAACTATGGCGGCTATAATTCCGGATTCGGCTGGGATGATGTGCTGCTGTATCACATGCTTTTTAACAGCGGAGGACATTATTCTTCCAGCCGCTGGTACGATAACCGCAAAGCGTATTACACCGGGACCCGGAGCACATACAAACCCCGGACCTATCCAAGCACGACGTTCCAGAACAAGCCGGTTCCCGGATCGGTTGTGCCGCCCAAAACATCGACGACCAACAAAGGGTCGATCACCCGCCGCACCACTTCTTCCAAATCCGGCGGAATCGGCGGCACATCAAGCGGCCTGGGCAAATCGAAGTCAAGCTCGGGCTCGCGTTCAAGCGGCCGGAGCGGATTCGGCGGATGAGCGGACCGGCATTTGAAATCAAAGGCCGGCCGCATCCCGACCGCGCGGCCCGCGTAGCCAAGCTGAACAGCCTCGGGTTCGGCTGGGCCGATCTTGAAGACGAGGCCTACTGGCTGGATCAGATTGCGGTGATGCGGCGCGACGTCTATGAGGAGCTGGAGACCGCGGCAGGCATGCTGTGGAAGGTGCTCGACAAAGCCGCCCGGTATATCCATGGCCGTCCGGATCTCTACGAGCTCACGGGGATTCCCCCCGTGCTGTGGGAGATGCTGGAGACGTGCCCGATCCCTCCGGAGGAGCGGATCAGCCGGTACGCCCGGTTTGATTTTGCGGTGGCTGAAGACGGAACGATCAAGCTGCTGGAGCTTAATGCAGATACCCCGACGGGTTATGTGGAGGCGTCAATTGCGACGCCCTGGCTGTGCCAGGAAGCGGGAGTGGACAGTCCAAACAGCAGGATGGCGGAGCTGCTTGCCGCGGCCTGGAGCGAGGAACAGCCGGACACGGCGGCCTGCGTTGATTACGGAACCCACATGGAGGATTCGGGCACGATTGAAGCGCTTGTGCGCCACAGTGGCAGAGAGATGGACTGCGTTGACTGCCTGGAGCTTTGGGTAGACGAAGGCTACCTGAAGGATGGGAAAGGCCGGGTCATTGAGCGGCTGTTTGCGCTTTATCCCAAAGAGTGGATGGCGGTGGACGAAGGCGGGGAGGCCTTGGCGTATGCGATCGAAACGGGCCGTCTGACGCTGTTTAATTCCCCGCACAGCATTCTGCTGCAGTCGAAAGGCCTGATGGCGGCCGTATGGGGAATGTACGAACTGGGCCTGCTGTTTAATGAGCAGGAACGCGAGGCGATCTGGAAGTACATGCTGCCAACCTACAACAAACCGGTTTTCTCCGGCAGCTTCGTCTCGAAGTCGATGTTCGGGCGCGAGGGCGGTTCGGTTCGCATGTTTGGTTCCGACGGGTCGCTGGAGATTGAAGACGAAGACGGCTACGACAGCAGCGAGCTGTTTCCAAGCGTCTATCAAAAACGGGCCGAGCTGGCCAAGGTGGAGACGGCGGAAGGCGAGTTCCACCTGCTGACGGGGTTGTTTGTCATAAACGGCGTTCCGTGCGGGCTGCTGGGCCGGGCCGGCGGGCCGATTACGGGCAATACCAGTCATTTTATTCCGATGGGAGTGAACTAAATGCCTAGGAAGCAAAAAAGCTTACGCGGCGCAGGTGCGGCAGGAGCAGCAGGGACTGCAGCGGCGGCCGGCATACGGAAGCGGGCAGGCCTGCTTGTCATGCTGGGAATGCTGATGCTGGCGCTGGCCGCCTGCTCTTCCAATCAGAACAGCGTGTTTCATACCGGCACGGAAACGACGGCCGATGTGGCCCGGGTTCCGTGGGATTACCGGATCGTGGAGGGTACGGTCGGCGACCTGATCGGCAGCGATATGACGATTTTACCGGACAATGAGCTGCTGCCGAATGACGGCAACTATGCAACGGGCGACAAGGTTTGGACGCTGCAGTACATGGACGCCGAGCTGGTCACCGATGAAAATCAGCGGAACGATATCCGCCTGTCCTCCTGGACGGCGATCAAATCCTATCCGGACGAAAAAACGGCCAAAGACGATTTGGCCAATCTGAAAGTGACGGTCACCACCGACCTGGATCTGGTCGGGGTTTACAAGACCAAGTACAAGGACAAAACAAGAAATTTTGCCGTTCTGGAGCTGCCTTCGGGCAACCGGGTGAAGCAGCCGATCGACGATGCCCGCTACAAGGAACTGGAGAAAGCCAAGACCGCTTCGGTGGTTCTGGAGGAAGTGCATGATTTTGCCGACTACGATTCGGCCTATGCTAAATTTCGGGGGTGGGCTAATTGACGTTAGTAGTAAATTTGGTCGTAAGCGTGATCGTCATCATCGTGCTTCAACTGCTTGGCATGGTTGTGTTCAGCTGGATGACGCCGTATAAGGACATGGAAGAAATCAAGAAAGGCAACACCGCCGCGGCGCTGGCCATGGGCGGCAAGTTTCTGGCCACGGCGATTGTGCTTGGCGTAGCGGCTTACACCAATACGTCCATCTGGTTTATGATGCTGTGGTTTGCCGTCGGGTATGTGTGTCTGATAGCCGCTTACTGGATTTTTGAGCTGGTGACGCCCGGCTTCCGGATTTCGGAACAGCTGCGGCAGGGAAATGTAGCGGTGGGAACGATGCTGTGCATGGTGTTTATCGGTACGGCATTTGCGGTAAGCAGCCTGATTGTCTGATCAGGGGAAGGAGCGGACTCCATGCATTTTATCATCCGGTTGTCGAACAGGCTGATGCGGTTCAGCAAACGCAAAATCGGACTGCTGATTCTGGTTTTTGTTACGGTAAGCGCGACAATCGCCTATTTGCTGGAGCCCGCTACCTTCGGCACCTGGTTTACCGCGTTTTATTGGGTGCTGACGACCATGGCGACGGTCGGTTACGGCGATTATTTTGCGCATACCGCTGCCGGCAAGGTATTTACGATTTTTCTTTATATCTTCGGGATCGGGCTGCTCAGCCTCGTCATCGGCAAGGTCATTGATTCGTTTGCGGAGATACAGCGCAAGAGAGGGGCGGGCAAGTTGGATTTTCGCGGCAGAGACCACGTGATTCTGATTAACTGGGGCAAAAAAGCGCGTTCGGCGCTGGATGAAATCATAAGTTATCTGCCGGACGGCCAAATCGTCATTATCGACGAGTCGGACCGGCATCCGGCAGCGGACCTCGACCATGTGCATTTTGTCAGCGGGGACCCCACTTCGGATGAAGTGCTGATCAAGGCCGGTCTAAAGGGGGCGCGGGCGGCTATTATCTTCGCGGATACGCGAATCGATGAATCGTCGCTTATAGACGGCAAATCGCTGCTGATTGTGTCCAGCATTGAGCGTCTTGCTCCCGAAGTGCATACGACGGTGGAAATTATGCTTGAGAAAAACATTCAGAACTTCAAGCATGTCCAGGTCAATGATTTCGTGCTGTCGCACGACGCCATTTCCAGGCTGGCTGTCCGCTCCGCTCTGCAGGAAGGGAACCCCGACCTGATCAGCCAGCTGCTCAGCCGCCGCCACGGCGACGATATCTACGAGGTTCCGGTCCAGCCGTCATGGCGGACATACGGGGATGCCTTTCAGGATTTGCTGCGCCAAGGGGCGACGCTGCTGGCCGATCACAGCGATCTCGGCATCAACCGGAAGCTGAACCAGCCCATCCCGCAGGGCGCCAGATTGTATATCGTCTCCGATGAGGAGACGTACCGGCGGATTGCCGGGAAATGACGCCGCGGGCCAAACGTCGCGGGCGAATTTGCACGGACGTACCCGAATAAACGGAAAAGCGGTTCCAGAGGAGGATGCTCCTTTGGAGCCGCTTTCTTTTATTTGGGATCGAAGTCCTGCGCAGCTGCACATTTTTTGCCCTTTTTTTCCTGTAAAAAGGTAAATTAAAAAGGAATTGTTACCGTTATACATAATAAAGAGTGTATGATTAGGTTTGACGAAATGTGTTGGGGAAGTGATGAAGTGGACAAACGAATTGCTTGGGGAGGAACCGCGGTGGTACTCCTGCTCCTGTGTACGGGATGTTTTGGCGGCGATCCGGCGGGACAAGCCGCCAATCAAGGAGCTTCAACCGGCGGGAATGTATCCGGCCAGCCGGACGGAACGTCCGCCGATGGCGTACCCGCTTCGGCAGCCCCGGCACCGGCATCCGGCGGTCAAACTGAAGCCGATATGCGGGAAGCCTTGTACCGGTTTGTCGACGGCAAGCTGTCGGGACCGTACGGCGTCTACACAAACCTAATCGACACCGATCAGGCGGGAACCGCGGCCACGGGCCACGAAGTGCTGAGCGAGTCGGCTTCGCTCCTGATGCGTTATGCGGTGTTCACCGGCCAAAGGGAGCTGTTCGACGCCGAATGGAGCCGGGCGAAGGCGGTATTCGACCAGCAGGGCGGCTTCAGTTACCGCTACAGCCCCAAACAGGACCGGCGTTATCCGGTGAATGCGGCAGTGGACGACCTGCGGATGATCCGCGCGCTGTATGAAGCGGGGGAAGCGTTCAGTGACGACAGCTACACACGGGAGGCGGACGGTTTTGGGCGGCGGTTTTTGGAACACAACACGGACGGGGAGCGGCTGTACGATTTTTATGACGATCAGCTGAAGCTCACCAATAAATTCGTGACCTTGTGTTATATTGATTTGACGATGTTGCAAAAATTGTCGAGTGTTGACGTTTCATATAATAAAATGGCAAAAAATATGGAAGACCTCCTGCAGAACGGATATATCAGCGACACCTTTCCGTTTTATCAGGCCAGATACAACTATGAGACCGGCGCTTATGCCTCGGAGCATATCTATACCGTGGAGTCGCTGCTCAGTATTTTGTCCCTTGCCGAGGCGGGGAAGGAGAAGCAGAGCAGTATTGATTATCTCAAGCAGCAGATAGAAGGCGGCGCGCTGTATGGGGAATACAGCATGGAGGGAAAGCCGCTGAACGATATTCAGTCTACCGCTATCTATGCGATAGCGGCCATGATCGGCGCGGAAGTGGGAGACAAAAAATTGTATAAGGACAGTATCGGCAGAATGAATGCCTACCGGATTAACGATCCCTCAAGCCCGCTGTATGGCGGCTTTGGCGATACGGGGTCGGGTCAAGCTTACTCCTTTGACAATTTGATGGCTCTGTTGGCGTATGCGTATCCCTTGAAGAGCTAATTGCGGAGGAGAAGGTTACACATGATCGAAACCAGCATCAAACGGCCGGAGAGCCGTCTTCACACAGGGCTGCCGCATTGGTTCACACCCGCGGCCATCAGCGCCTTTGGCGTCCTCCTGATTACGGTGATCGCCCTGTTCACCAAACCTTACATTGGCATGGCCGACAACGGGGATTATTTCCGGGTCGCCTACAGCAACGGGCTTTATTTCCTGGGCCCGGATTATGACAGCCATTATTTTGACCATTTTATCAAGCATTATGGCATCCTGCAGTATTACAACGAAAACGGCACAACGATGATGTCCTCGCAGTCCCTGTTTATCCGGATCGCCATGGCGGTGAATCAGCTCCTTTACAGCGGAGAGGTGTTTGACATCCGGTTCCAGGGAGCGATCTTTACGGTTCTGTATGTTGCAGCCGTGTACTTGCTGGTCGAGGCGATTACCTGGAAGCTGACCCGCAGACAAGGACTGATTGTGTCGGTGCTTGCGGTGTTTATTTTTGGTGATACGGGGTACACCGCCTACTTCAACTCCTTTTACAGTGAAAGTATCGTTCTGATTATGATGATGCTGGTATTCGCCTCCTGGCTGCTGATCTACCGGCACCGCTACAACGATCATGTGATGCTTGCGGTGTTTGCGGTGAGCGGAATTCTGCTGACGACCTCCAAGCAGCAAAATGCGCCTGTGGGCATTGTACTCGCCGTATTGGGGGCGGCACTGCTGTTTGTCCGCCGGGACAAGCTGTTCCGTGTGCTGGCGGCGGGGACGCTTGCGCTGCTGGCGGCGGCAGGGATCGCCACGTATGTGCTTATCCCGAAGGAGTTCGTCAATATCAACCAGTACCATGCGATGACGCGCGGGGTATTAAAGGAGTCTGCCGATCCTGAAGCGGCGCTGAAGTCGTTTGGCATTGACAAGCAGTACGCGATTTTGCGGGAGACGATTTATTACGAGCAGTATGGACCGGTGGACGTGGACTCAAAAATCCTGGAAGAGAACTTCTACAGTAAATACGGTTTTGGCTCAATCCTGCGCTACTATGTTACGCACCCCGATCAGCTGACGTCGATTCTGAATGTCGCGGCCAAAGACGCGTTCAGCATCCGGCCAAACGCCATGGGCAACTATGAGCCGTCAGCCGGCAAGCCGGACGGGGCGCATACCGGGTTTTTCACATTATACAGTCTGTTAAAACGGACGCTTGCGCCAAAAACATTCGGATTTATCGTGCTGTGGGCGGTCGTGATTCTCGGGCTGCACGCCCCTTCCTTCCTCCAGGCGGTAAAAGCGCGGAATGCGCGCGAAATGCAGCGGATGGTGCTGCTGCTTGCGGCCATATTGATTGGACTTTCGGGCATCTTCGTTTCGATTATCGGAGCGGGCGATGCCGACCTGGCCAAACACGAATTTTTGTTCACCTTGGCGTTCGATTTGGTGACCTTTATGACGGCAGGCCAGCTGATCGGCCGGACGGTCAGCTTCCGGACGAAAGCGAATCCGGTCCCGCAGATATTTACAGCGCCTGAAGTAGCGGAGAGCCAAAAGGGGATGAGCGCGTGAACAGGCACAGTCAGCGTTTATGTGTATTAGCTTCCCTGGTCTTCCTTCTCCTGCTGCTGCCGCTTACATCCGTACAGGCGGAGACTGCGGACCGGACCGGGCCACCGCAAGTGCTGCTGCTGTACGACAGCAAAGGCATCGGTACGGCGAATGAGGGCGGACTGGCGGCCCTGGAGCGGCTGCTGGCCGCTTACGGCGCCAGCGTCACCCGGCGTTCGCTGGACGCGTATGAACCGGGAATGCTGGACCAGTATACCCGGGTCATCCATGTGACCAATCTGCCGGAGCTGCAGACAGATCATCCGGCTTACGAGACCGATGCAAAGGAATACCGGGGTTCGATGCTGGAGATAGGCGGTTCCCCAGCGGCCAGGGGAACTAAAGCGGATGCGGGGACAGAAGCGGGCGTCACGCGTCTCGCCGGGCTCCCCTTGGACCCGGCATCCGCATTGGCAGCAGGCGAGACGCTCCGGGAGTGGCTTGGCATCGATCGGCGCGGAGAGGCCTACCTGCTGTTCAAAGAGGTTTATCCGTTCTCCGATCTGGAGCTGCTGAAAAAACTTGCGGACAGGCTGTACGATTCGGGCACCCCGTTTCTCGTCAGCATCCGGCCGGTGTTTACCAATACCGATTTTCCGGCGATGCAGCGTTATCTGGACGCGCTGGCGTATGTGCAGTCCCGAAACGGCTCCATTTTGGTTAACGTGCCTGTTGTTATGCCGTCCATCAATTCGCAGGACCAGTCGCTGGGACCGAAGATGGAGCAGTTCACTTTGCTGCTGGAGCAGGAGGGGATTATTCCGTTAGGGGTTGGGGCCGAGATGTACTGGACGTATGACGCCCACTACGCCGGGCCTGGCCTGCAGTACTTCGACTCGGCCGTGCTGTTTCCGGACGAAAAGCCGATGCCGATGCAGCCGGTGGATGTCTCCGCGGTTTTTCGTTCCTCTCTCTACAGCATCACGCCGGATGAGCTGGACGAGCTGCCCGGCGGCGGGGACAGGCTGCTGGAGTTTCCGATGGATACCGCAGTTACGCTGGATTTTGTGCAGGATGAAAGCCAGCTGGATGCGGTACTGGAACGTATTCATTCCTATTGGCTTGACTATGCCGATTACAAACAGTCGGCGCATGAAGTCCGCGCGGGCGGACGAACGGCTGGTTCGTCGGCCGGTCTTCTGTACCTGGACGGAGAACCGCAGAACCCCGGTTATGTCTCCAAAGTGCCGGACACCGATTTTGCTTACGAGGCGGAGGTTCAGAAGAGCTTTGCGCATTTGTTCAAGGCCCAAAACCAGTTTTTTATCATCGTGATCGCAGTTTCGCTGGTTGTGTTCGGCGGGCTGATGATTATAGGCTACCGGCTGTATCGAAAAAAATATTTGAAATAAACTCGGGGACGACATTGGGGGAACGGTATGACGGCTGCGGATATTTTAATGGTGATCGCGGTAATCTGCATCTGGTCGCTGCTGCTGGTGAATGTGGCGCTGATTGTGGCGGGTTATCTGTATTATATCCGGATTGAGAATGAACCGGTGCCGGAGATTAAAGGGGATTATCCGTTTGTAACGATAATGGTGCCGGCGCACAACGAAGGCAAAGTGATTACCCAGACGGTGGAATCGCTGCTGGCTTTTGATTATCCTCATGACCGGTACGAAATTATTGTCATTAACGATAACTCCTCCGATAACAGCGCTTCGCTGCTGGCGGGGGTTCAGGAACGTTACCCGGGGCGGAACCTGACGGTCATCAACACGGACAAAATCACCGGCGGCAAAGGAAAATCCAATGCCCTCAACATCGGATTCACCCGCAGCAGGGGCGAGCTCATCGCGATTTACGATGCCGATAATACGCCTGAACGCGGCGCGCTTCGGCTTCTGGTCGCCGAGATTACTAACGATCCTTCGCTTGGCGCCGTAATCGGGAAATTCCGCACCCGCAACCGGGACGCCGGACTGCTCACCCGCTTCATTAATATCGAAACGCTGTCGTTCCAGTGGATGGCTCAGGCGGGAAGATGGAAGCTGTTCAAGCTCTGCACGATTCCGGGCACCAATTTTATTATGCGGCGCAGTATTGTGGAGGCGATTGGCGGTTGGGATGTGAAGGCCATTGCCGAGGATACCGAAATCAGCTTCCGCATTTATATGATGGGCTACCGGATCAAATTTCAACCCAAAGCGGTCACCTGGGAGCAGGAGCCGCAGACGGTGAAGGTATGGTTTAAGCAAAGAACACGATGGGCCAAAGGGAACATCTATGTCATTGTAAAAAATGTGCCGCTGCTGTTCCAACGGTCGGCCCGGAGAATCCGGTTTGATATTCTGTATTTCCTGTCGATCTATTTTCTGCTGCTGACCTCCCTGGTGACCTCGGATGTTCTGCTGATCCTGCACGCGCTGGGGTATGTGCATACGACGATTGCGGGATTAAGCACGTTTTTGTGGGCGCTGGCCGTTATATTATTTGTGGTGGGGACCTTCATCACGCTGACGACGGAAAAAGGGGAGATGAGTCTCTCCAACCTGTGGATCATTTTGCTGATGTACGTTTCGTACTGCCAGATGTGGATGGTCGTCGCCGCTTACGGGCTGTACAACTATATCAAAGACCTGATCTTTAAACGGGAGGTCAAATGGTACAAGACCGAACGTTATTAAACCCGCCCGCCTCCGCTGAGGCAAAAGTCCAATTTGAACAACGGGAGCTGCTTATATGATTCGTAAGAAATTGATACTGTATCTGGTGGTATTCACCCTCCTTGTCCTCCCGGCGCTCCCGGCGCAAGCGGCGGTTACGACCGGCGCGGACGGCAGGGTGTACCGTACACCCTTCGCGCAGACCGAGCCCATGTCCGGCGCGGAGCCGGTGCGCCAGGAATATTTTCAGGTGCCGGACTATTGGAACGTCGGTTCGGTGGTAATCCGGCTTGATTTCCAAGTTTCCCAGCTGACGCGGGAGCAATCCTCCAGCATTACGCTGGCTTTGAACGGCAACCCTTTCCATACCTTCAGACCGTCGGCCGCGAACAACGGGCACCAACGGCTGACGATCTCCGCCCCTAAAGCCTGGCTCAAAGAAGGAGCCAACCTGCTGGAGGTTCGAGGCCATATCCGTACAACCGAAGACCGGAAGGTGGAGTGCTCGGTTGACGTCACCCCGGACAACTGGCTGCATCTGTACAATACTTCGAGCATCGACGTCAATTACCGGTTCAAAGAGCATCCGGGAACGATTGATGCCTTTCTGGAACGGATGACAGGCATGGATCTGGTAGAAGCAGGAGACAGCGCGGTTACCGTTCCTTCCGAGGCTGTGCCGGCGGAGCTGGAAGCCGCCGCGCAAGCCATGACCGGGCTGTCCCGGATGAATGCTTCGGCTACGGGCAGCATTCCCATGCTGGCTTATCTGCCCGGCAATCTGGAAGGCAGAGACGCCATCGTGCTGATTTCCCGCTACGACCGGCTGCCCGAATCGGTCAAGTCGGAGGTGGACGGGGCGGGGCTGGATCAAAAAGCGCTGCTGCAGGTGCTCCACCCGGAGACGCAGCCGCTGCTGGTCGTTACCTCAAACAGCGACGATCTGCTGGTCCAGGCCGGGCGCCTGCTGGCGAATCCGGAGCTGACCGCCCAGCTCAGCCAGCCGTCCAAAACGGTGGACGCCGAGACTAACGTCGCGACGCCGGCTGTGGATTACCGGTCCATTATGCCGCTGACCGAGACAGGGGAGCAGATCACAGGTCCGTATCATCAGGAGCGTACGTATTTTATCCCGCTTCCCGCGGGACGGGCGATCGCAGATGCCGGCAAAATCAGCTTGAACTTCCGCTATGCGGAAAATCTTGATTTTAACCGTTCGCTTGTAACGGTGCGGATTAACGATACGCCGATTGGAAGCAAACGGCTGAGCGCGGAGCTGGCGGGCGGGGACAAAGCCACCTTTTCCATCCCGAAATCCGTTCGTGTATCAGGGAACTTCTCTGTGACTGTCGCCTTCGATCTTGAGATTGAAAGCCTGCTGTGTACGCCTAATCAGGGGCAGACGCCATGGGCTTACATTGACCCTGGCTCCCAGCTGCAGATCAACACGAAGGACCGGACGGAGCTGCTGCTCGACAACTACCCGTATCCGTTTCTGCGGGACGGAGCTTACAACAAAGTGGCCGTGGTGCTGCCGGATCAGCTTGACGACTATACCTATATGAGCCTATCCAATGTGCTAAATTTGATGGGGAAATATGCGCAGAGCAACATGGGCGAAGTTAAATTTTTTCTGGGGAATGCCTCAGCTGACGAATTGAAGGACCGGAATGTGATCGCCTTCGGTACCTACAAGACCAACGGCGTGATCCGTGACGTTAACGACAAGCTGTATTTCCGCTATGACGACAGCGGCAGCCGGTTTATGCCCAATGAGAAAATGAGCATCGACGAACAGTACGGGGCGAAGCTTGGCACCCTCCAACTGATCGAGTCGCCTTACCGTGAAGGAGGCGGTCTGCTGGCTGTAACAGGGGCAGGATCGGAGTATTACTATCTGGCCTCGAAGCTCGTGGCAACCGAGCAGACCAAATGGAAGGTGTACGGAGACGGCGTTGCGGCAGACAAAGACGGCAATGTGTTTGCTTACCGCTTCAAAAAGGATGCAGCTCCGGAACAGGCCTCTGTGCTGGAAGAAGCCCTGAGACGCCCCGATGTGCTCGCTTTTACAACCGCGGCTGTGCTTGTAATGGTGACCGTGCTGCTTTCCCTGTTCCTGCTGATCCGCAAACATATGAAGAAACGGGGTGGCAAGCGTGAAACGTAACCGCAGCAACCTGATTTCGGATATTGCCTTTCTGGCGTTTATCCTGCTGAGTTATATTTGCATCGTGTTTATTGCCGGCCGCCCCGACGAATACGTGCAGAATCTGATCCTGCTGAACTGTGCGGTACTGTTTGCAATCATTACGTATTTTACAACGTTAACGGCCGGCCTTGTTTTGAACCTTCTGTTTATCTTCGGTTATGGGTTCTATGTAATGGTCAACGCTGTGACGCAAGGGGAAACGATTTCGCTCGGCACGTATTTCTGGCTGCTTATGACGCCGCTTCTGACGACGGCGATGACCTTGTTCACCCAGTCGAACCGCCGGCTGCAGACTGAAAATGAGCAGCTGCGGAAACAGACGGCGAACCTGGCGACGCTGGATGAAAATACGGATCTCAAAAACAGTGTCGCTTTTCAAAAGGACGCGCTGCTGTTCACCGGCATTTCCATGCGGTACGACATTCCGCTGACGCTGCTGGTCGTTAAGGTTAAGTACTGGAAGGAGATCCAGCGGCTGATTCCCGCGGAACAGCTGGCCGAAGCGATCTACGACATTTCGAAAATCAGCCAGTCCAGCATCCGGACGAACGACGCTTTGTATCTGCTCGACAAGGAGGACGCGACCTGGGGCTTGCTGCTGTTTACGGACAAGGAAGGCTCCAGGATCGTCATTGAACGGATCAAGCTGAAGCTGGCGGAGTTTAATACAGGCGAAATTTCCGCCAAATACAAAGTGAATCTGGGCCTTAAAATCGGCGCGGTCCAATATCATCCCGAGCAGATTGAATCGCCGCTGGATTTTATTGTGCAGGCCAAAAAACAATTGGAATACGATGTTTAGTTGTTTAGAGCCGGAATCTGCCCGATTATATAGACTGAATGATTAAATGACAGGAAAAGGAGATGTCACGGAGGCAATTTGGAGATGGAGGAGCGAACGCGATTGCCTCCCTCCTTATGTTTCAGTTTTCTTGCTTTATTTTCGGAGTTCTACCGCTATCTGAGAGATTCATTCAAGAACTCCGAAAATAACAGCAACCGGAAGTCCCAAATTGGCCGCAGCGGCAGCTCCGCTCCTCTGTCCTTCTTTAGTTCAGTCTATGTAGAACAAAATATATAAACACCGCTTAATCCTGACATGCAGTTGTCCACTTCCTCTTGCTACACTTAACGCAAACAGGACAGGGAGTGGAAGAATATGCGGAAAGAACAGCTGACGCAGCCGATCCGGATTGAAGGGATGGGCGTGACAACAACCAACGAAAGAGAAGGCGGGCCGGAGGGCCGGATTCCCGGACTGTGGCAGAGCTTTATGCAGTCCGGCGCTATGAGCCGTGCAGCCTCTTCAGCGTACTTGTACGCTGTTTACTGCGATTACGAAAGCGATGTGAATGGAGCCTACACGCTGCGCATCGGGACCGAAACCCCGAACCGGGCGGAACAGGACGGGAAAGAAGCCGGGGAAGGGCCGGAAGTAGGAGCTGGTGCTGAAGCCGGGGAAGGAAACGGAAACGGATTAGGAACCGGAACAGGAATCGGAGCAGAAACCGGAGCAGAAACCGGAGCAGAAACCGGCCATTCGGTTATTCCAGCTGGAACCTACCTGGTGTTCAAGAGCCGGAAGGGCCCCGTGTTTGAGGTGGTCGCCGAGGTATGGCGGGAAATCTGGGCCTTTTTTGCGGATTCGGAGCTGATCAGAACCTACAAAGCGGACTTTGAACGCTACACGATGGAAGGCTTCCGGCCGGAAGCGGCCGAAGTGGAGGTTTATATCGGCATCCGGTAGACCGCCCTTTGTTTTTGGTATCAAACCTGCGCCTCCGAGGCATACTCAAAGCGGAAACACCGCAAAGTTTGAGAGCGAACGGAGGAATCAGAGGATGGAAAGGCTGTACACGGCCTCGGTCAAAGCGACCGGGGGGAGAGAAGGCCGGCTTGTCTCCAGCGATAATGTATTAAATCTGACGACGGTGATGCCCAAAGAATTGGGAGGACAGGGCGGAGCCGCAACGAATCCGGAGCAGCTGTTTGCGGCGGGTTATGCGGCCTGCTTCGAAAGCGCGCTGAATATGGTGTGCCGGATGAAAAATGTGTCCTGGGAAGGCACGGAGGTAACTGCCCATGTCACAATCGGCAAGGAAGCGGACGGAGGTTATGGGCTGGAAGTGAAGCTCGACGTGCTGCTGAAAGGCGTTGACGAGGCACAGGCCCGGGAGCTGATCGGTGCGGCCCATGAAACCTGCCCCTACTCCAAAGCGGTTGAAGGTAATATTCCTGTTGAACTGAACATGCTCTAGTGCTCCAAACCGAAGACAGACACATTATATAAAAGTTCACAGCCAAGGGGCTGTCCCCTAAGTCGCAGTATGACGGGTGACAGCCCTTGCTTCGTAATCGTAATATATCTGGCTCACTTCATTGGAGTCTACGCTTACGTATCTATCCAGTATCTATTCAGGCTGTATGTGTGATCCAGAGCTGCTTAGTGTGAATAATTGACACTGTAGGTCAGTAGCAGCCCCGTGCCGGTGATCAGGTCGATTTTGTACGAGTTTTCGTACAAAGTGGCCCGGTGAAGCGGCGAACGTGGGAATTTTGTACGATTTTTCGTACAAACCAGCCGGTACAGCAGCGATCGGGTGGATTGTCCTTTATGCGCTTGAGACCCTTCTGCCGGATCATCACCCTTTGAATGTTATAATACGATGGTTCCACCATAAAAAATAGCCGGACCGTACGAGGAACCTCCCCCTCCTCCTCTACGGTGCGGCTTTCTTTATTAGCAATTCGTGTAACTTGGATGCATTCTTACTTACATAAATCACTTATGGGACAGTCTCTTTTTTGTATTGCTTTGAGAACAAGCATGGCTATTTCCGCGGACTGCAACCTTCTCGAATTTTCGGCGTCTATATACATTGTACAAATTATGAATATATTCCCATGGCTGATACGCTGGGAGACTAGACTTTCGCTGAATAGGAGGAGTACACCATGAACTTCAAAAAAACAATCGGAGCATTTGGCCTCGCCGCTGCAATTGCGTTTACCCCGCAGGCTGGCGCTTTCGCCGCTGAGGGCGGCGGCAGTGCGTCCGCAGGAGCCATCACCTCGTACAGTCCCAATACACTGCTGAAAAGTGACGGCAGCTTCTGGACCTGGGGCCTTACAAGACTGCAGTCCGTTCCTACCCAAATCCCCGAGCTGAAGGGGGCGAAGACCGTTCCCGGCGATGACCGGATGGTGGTTCTGGAGGACGGAAGCGTAAGACGCCTCCAGCCCGACAATTTAATGACCTCCCTTAAGGCCGAAAAGGTCGAAGGGATTACGAACCCGGCCGCATTTTCATATACAGCGGAAGAGCTTGCACTGGATACATCCGGCAAGGTGTATAAGGCCGCACGGGAAAACGGGACACTGGACACCACCCGGTTTACCCTTTTATCCGGCATAGGAGAAGTAAAGGATATCGATGGCTACTCTAAATATTGGCAGCAGGGCGCAACCCCGGTTTATTTGTTCCTGAAATCAGACGGTACGGTCTGGAGCAGTACGGATAATCTGGCGGCATTTCATCAGGTGCCCGGTCTCACCGGTGTGAAGGATATCTCCGGAGATATCGCTTTGAAGAACGATGGCACGGTGTGGGAACTTGTGCAGAGCTCTAATAAAGCATCTCAGCCCCTGACCGCCAAGCAAATCAAGGAACTGTCCGGCATCCAGTCCGTAAAATTCGAGGGTAATACCTACCTTGCCGTAGACAGCCAATCCAGACTGTGGTTCTGGGGGAACACGCTCACCGGTTACTCCGACAGTGCAGTTACGCATACTCAGGAGCGCCCGATCCTGTTAACCGGGGTCAAAAACGTTAAAGAAGCTTTTGTGGCGGAGAAAACCCTGTTTGCGTTAACGTCCTCCGGACAGCTGTACAGCACTTCACTGTTCCGGGAAAAGCTGCCGGCCAATGCATCGTTTTCGCTGCTTGCCTCGGACGTTAAAACCGTGAAGAGCGGCCCGCGTCATTTGATTATGCAGAAAAACGACGGCTCGCTTTGGGGCTGGGGCGTAAATAAAGACGGCAGTCTTGGCAACGGCGAATATGAATTTATGGAAAAAACGCCGGTTCCGATGCAGAAGCCGATTTCCGTGTCCCTTAACGGGGAAAACATCGCGATGAACACCGGAGTCGTCACAAAGGATGGACAGAACTTTGTGCCGCTGCGTTCGGTCTTCGAGAAATTGGGCGCCAAAATTACTTATGAAGAGAAGAGCGCCAACAAAATGATCGCCATCACACGCGGGGCAGCGGAAGGCAAACCTGCAATCAACATCGGGGTCAGCGCAAAAACAGGAGCAACTACCATAAACGGCCAAGAGGTGAAGCTGCCGAACAACCCGTTTAACTTGAACGGCACGATGTACCTGCCGCTGCGCTTTATCAGCGAGAAGCTTGGAGCTCAAGTGGTTTGGCAGCCGGACACGCAGACGATTGAGATTACGATGAAATAAAAAGCACCAAATACCAGCAGCGGTTTGCCCCAGGCAAGCCGCTGTTTCGTTTGTTTGGCAAGCATGACGGACGATGGGTGCCCATTCCCGGGGAGGTCCGGCCTCGTGCCCCTGTGCCCCTCGGCAGGCCCCGCTAGACGAAGCAGCGGTTATGTTACAATGGGATCAACTGGCGGTAACACTGCAATAAATCATATTGAGCTGGGGAGGATAAGATGACGGGCAACGAAGCAAAGGAAATTCGGTTGGAGGTTGCTTTGGAAGCGGGCGATTTCCAGGAGTTCAACGTATGGTTCAGCCGCGGCAGCCGGCTGCTGCTGTCGGCGGTCAGTTTCGTTCTGTTGTTCGCCGTGCTGTATGCGGTGTCGGATGACCGCAGTGCAGGAAGGCTGGCGTTAATCGCGGGCGGCAGCGCCTTGATTACCGTGATTTTGTGGTATACGACCCGGTCGGGTATTTTGCGCAAGTCCAAAAGCGCGTTTCAGAGTGACCCGGCCGCCCGGCAGGTCCAGACGTACCGTCTGACGGAAGAGGGGATCGAACACCGGTCCGAAGGCGGGGAAGGCAAAGTGCAGTGGGCGGAGATTCAAAAGATTGCGGAGAGCCCCAATCTGTTTCTTTTTTTCATCTCATCCAATCAGGCGTTAATCCTGCCCAAGCGGGTTTTTGGCGCGGAGGAAGTCCGCTTCCGGCAGCTCGTGCGCGAGCACATGGACCAGGGCCGGGTCAAGCTGCGTGAACCCTCCAAAATTTAGCGTTTTTCTGACGTGAATGTAACAAATCCGTTACATTAACGCTTTTATGCTGTAAAATGATGATTTTTTGCTAGGCGAACTCGGGCCGGGGTTATATACTAGGAACAGTCATTTCACAGAGCGAATATCGTCCTCTGAATGAAGACTAAGCAAAGACAGAAATAGGGGGACAGAACGTGAGTTCAAAATCAACACAAGGGAGCAAATTGAGTCCCAATAAGGACCAGTTCTCCAACAACGGGTTTATTCTGGCGGCTATCGGCAGTGCGGTCGGACTCGGGAATATGTGGAAGTTTCCGTATATCACCGGACAGTATGGCGGAGCGGCATTTTTCCTGCTGTTCGTCGTCTGTCTTGTTGCGGTGGGGCTGCCTGTGCTGCTGGCAGAGCTTGCTATAGGAAGAGGCGGCCGGGGCAGCGCATCCAGTTCGTTTGTCAAGCTGGGCGGCGGCCGGGCCTGGGGCCGTATGGGAATGCTGCCTGTAATCGGGCCGTTTATGATTCTGTCGTTTTATGCGATTGTAGCAGGCTGGACTCTGCATTACGCGGTCAAAGCATTTTCCGGACAGCTGTTTGTAAATACGGATTTTGCCGGACAATTTAACGGATTTATGTCGGGTTACATGCCGATCGTATGGCAGGTTATTGTTCTGCTGATTACCGGCTGGATTGTCGCCAGAGGCATTTCGGGCGGGATTGAAAAATTCAACAAAGTGCTGATTCCCGGCCTGCTGGTGCTGCTGATCGTTTTGATGGTCCGTGCGCTGACGCTGCAGGGAGCGGGAGAAGGGGTTTCCTTTTTCCTGAATCCGGATTTCTCAAAGCTGACGCCGGAATCAACGCTGGTTGCACTGGGGCATGCGTTTTTCTCGCTTTCGCTTGGCATGGGCACCATGATTACTTATGGCGCGTATGTGGACAAGAGCCAGTCGCTTGGGGCCGCCACGCTGGCGATTGGAGGAGGAGACCTTCTCTACGCTTTGATTGCGGGCCTCATTATCTTCCCGACAACGTTTTCGTTTGGGATTGACCAGGCACAAGGTCCGGGACTTGTCTTTGTTGCGCTGCCGGCTGCTTTCTCGGCTATGCCGCTCGGCTCGCTGTTCGGGGGATTGTTTTTTGTGCTGCTGGCAATCGCCGCGTTGACCTCTGCGGTGTCGCTGCTGGAAGTTCCGGTGGCCTTCGTTATGGAACGCTGGGGCTGGTCGCGTACCCGGGCGGTATGGGTGCTTACGGTGCTGTGCTTCATCCTGGGCGTGCCGTCCGCATTGTCGCTGGGTAACGTATCATCGCTGACCTTTGGCGGGAAAGCCTTTTTTGACTGGCTGGACTTCCTAGCCTCCAACGTGCTGCTGCCGCTGAGCGGTTTGCTTGCTACCTTGTTTGCCGGCTACTTCTGGAAAAAGGTTGCGGACGAGGTTGGGCTGAAGGCAGGCTGGTTCAAGGTATGGCTGTTTGCTCTTCGCTTTGTGGCACCGATTCTGGTGCTGCTCGTGTTCCTGCATTCGGCGGGTATCCTCAAATTTTAGACGGTTTTTTGTACCGTCCCCGCATCCTCAAGCCTATAGCAGGCTTGGGGATTTTTCTTTGCAGGCGGCAGCGGCAAAACGGGAGTGGACCCGGGTCAGAGACATTAGAGTTTACAGCATCCAATGAATTATAATAGAGGCAAACGTCATTCCAGGCTGGAAAGAAGGCATAACTATGATTCTGATTCCGATTGTTGCCGGTGCCGCAGGCCTGGCCGCCGCCGCAGTGGCGGTTATGAAAAGCTACCGCCCGTTCGGAGGCCGGGCGCCTGCCGGCATATTGTCCGATATACGCCGCTCGCCGCGTTATATCAAAGGGAAATTCGTGAATGAAATTCCCGCGTCGATGGATAGCAGTCTGAAAGGCGGACTGTCTATGGCCAGGGATTTTTTGAAAAGAAACCCGAACGCCCGTCCTGCCGTTCCTCTTGTGCCCGAACGGAGCGATCTTCCGTGGTTGTCGTCCAAAGCTGATGAATCCTGGATCGTCTGGTTTGGCCACTCGGCGCTTCTGCTGCGGATCGACGGGGTGACCCTGCTGCTGGACCCGATGTTGGGCCCTGCGCCATCACCGTTTCCCTGGATCGGCGGGCGGAGGTACAGCAAGGAGCTGCCGTCCGCGCCCGAAGACCTTCCCGAAATTGATGCCGTACTGCTGTCGCATGATCATTACGACCATCTGGACTACGATACAATCCGCAGGCTTAAATCCAAGGTGGGACGGTTTATCGTGCCGCTTGGCGTAGGTGGCCATCTGCTGCGGTGGGGCGTCGAACCCAACAGGATTGAGGAGCATGACTGGTGGGATACGTTTAGTTTTAAGGGGCTGGAGCTGGCCTGCACGCCGGCAAGACATTTTTCGGGGCGCAGCCTGCTGGACCGCGATGCCACGCTCTGGTGTTCTTGGGTTATCCAAGGAAGCCGCAAGCTATTTTTTAGCGGGGACAGCGGCTATGGGCCCCACTTCCGGGCAATCGGGCAGAAGTTTGGCCCCTTTGATCTGACGATGATGGAGTGCGGGCAATATGACGACAGATGGGCGGACATTCATATGACGCCTGAACAGACGGTGCAGGCCCACCGGGAGGTAGGGGGCGGCTGGCTGCTCCCGATCCATTGGGGCGCTTTCACACTGGCGTTCCATGATTGGACCGATCCGGTGACCCGGGTGCTGAAGGCGGCGTTGGAGCAGGGAGTCCGCGTAACGACGCCCCGGACTGGCGAACCGGTACGGTTGACGAATACTGCCTATCCCGCCGGGCGCTGGTGGGAGTAAACCAGGGAACGAAAGAGAACTCTAAAACTAACGTAAAGGAGGGAAAAAACATGGCCGAAACGATAAATTCGCAGGAGCTGGTGCAGGCGATTGCTGCCAAGACGAAGGCCGATCCCCAGCATATCCGTCTGGTGCTGAAGCATGAGCAGACGTTTTTGGATAATGCCAAAGCGGGCGCCAAGGGCGAGGTGGAAATCGACAGCGATGACCTGGTTGACTACATCGTCGGACGCCGCGACGTCAAGCTGGATGAGCTGACGGTGGAAACGATCCTGGAAGCGGAAATGGATGTACTGATGGAAAAAGGGCTTGCCGGTTACGTGGACTAACCCCGCTTCCTTTGAAATAAGGCGTTCGGCAGCACCCTGTCACAGCGGTATAACCGCGGCTGGCAGGGTGTTTTTGCGCTGGAGGAATCCAGGCTCCCATCAGTTCCTTCTTGACAAAACACCGGTTCTCGGAGAAAACTGATTGCAAACGCTGACAAAATCGAAGCCGCCGGAGGGACAAAACGGATGCTGAGCAGAATCAAGGAACTGAATACGCTGCGGAATCAAATTTTTGTCGGTTTTTTGCTGGTTATGCTGGTCATTATCGGCGTAGCCGGGCTGTTTATCTACAAGAACATGTCCGTCCAGCTGAAAAACAACTCGGAGCGCCATATCCAGCAGACAGCAGTGCAGGCGAGCGGACGGCTTGACGCGCTGATCGCGCAAATTGACAGTCTGATGGGCCAGGTGGCGAACCATCCTACTGTTCAGCAGCTGCTGCTGGAGGAGCTGAACGGGCATCCGGTTACCTTTAATCAGCGCCAGTCGCTGCTCCAGGTAGTTTCCAGCTATCAGGCTTACATGCCCAGTGTGGGCTCATTGGAAGTTTATACGTCGGATGACCGGCTGCTGTTTCCGATTAAGGAAGGCAGTCTGCGGTCCCGGATCGACACCCGGTACATTCAGGAGGCAGGGAGACAAAAGGGACGGCTGGTATGGATCGGCATTGATCCGAGTGATGAGCAGTCGCTGCTAGCGATCCGCCAGGTCAGCCTGATGGACCGCTGGTTCTCAAAAGGCGGTTATGTCATGGCCAAAATCCAGCGCAGCTACTTCCAGCTGAACGACCCGTCCGGAGACAGGAACGGAGAGCGGATCCTTTTGGCCGGCCAGGACGGCAGACAGCTGGGCAGCGGCGAGGGGCTCGCCGACGTCACCCGCCTGCTGGGCAGCGCCAGTCAGACGGTAACGTTTGAGGGACAGGAGTATGTCCAGGTCAAACAGTATTCCGGCAGGACGGGCTGGACACTCCTGGTGCTGACTCCGGTAAGCTACGTCACCGAAGGGCTGTCGGTGCTGCGGACGGTGCTGCTGCTTTCCGGCGCGATTGGCACGATGCTGTTTCTTGTCATGTCCTTCCTGCTGTCCACCATGATTACACGCCCGATCATCAATCTGATCCGGGCGATGCGCAGATCAAGGCTGGGGACCTTGACGCCAAACCCCGAGACGGCCTCCACCATGGAGCTGAGGGAATTAAATAATACATACAACGCCATGGTCAAAAACATCAATGACCTGATCCGCGTCGTATACGAAAAGGAAGTGCTGCAGAGCCGGACGGAGCTAAAGGCACTGCAGGCTCAAATCAACCCGCATTTTTTATTCAACACGCTGGAGGCATTTAACTGGTCGCTTGAGGAAAAAGGGGAGGAGGAGCTGGCGGCGCTGATGGTGTCCCTCTCCAAGCTGTTCCGCTATATCATCGGCAGTCCCGGCCGGGACGAATGGGTGACCGTCGGCGAAGAAATGGGGCAGGTGCGCCGGTATCTGCAAATCATGGAAATGCGCCTTGGCGAACGGCTGGAATGGCGGATCGACCTGGATGCCGAGACGGCGGCTGTCCCGGTTCCGAAGCTGATGATTCAGCCTGTGGTCGAGAATGCCATCCTGCACGGCGTTGAAAGTGTGATCGGCAAAGGGACAATTGCCGTAACGGCAAAACCCGCTCCCCGGCCGGGCTGGACGCGGATCACCGTGGAGGACAGCGGGCCCGGCATGGACGAAAGCACCCTTGCCGCTCTGCGGCAAACCCTGGAGGATGGGGCGCCGGCTGCTTCCTCCAAAGGAACCGGCGTAGGCCTGGTCAATGTGCAGCGGAGGCTTCGCTTGTATTACAGCGGGCGCAGCGATTTGGTTTTGGGCCTTCAAGTAGACAGCCTTCCGCAAAAGGGCACAACGGTAACGTTTGACATTCCGAATGAGCATGGGGGCGAAATAGATGGGACTCATTACACGAACCATTCTGGTCGTTGACGATGAACCGAGAACACGGCAGGGCATCAAGCAGACGCTGGAAGCCTGGTCCGCCGGCAAATACCGGATTGAAACGGCGGATAATGGGATTGAAGCGCTGGAGACGCTGCGCAGGGAGCCGGTGCATCTGCTGATTACTGACGTGCGTATGCCCGAGGTCAGCGGACTGGACCTGATCCGCTCGCTGGCCGGAGCGGAACGGAAGCCGGCGATTATCGTCATTTCAGGTTACGCCGAATTTGAATACGTCCAGCAGGCGCTGCGGCTTGGAGCAGTTAATTACTTGTTGAAGCCGCTCGATAAGCAGGAGCTGATCCAGACGGCAGGCGAAGCGCTGGCGCTGGAAGAGGAGCGGCTGCGCCGCGCCAAGCTGGAGAAGCTGGTTGATCCGCGGCTGCTGAACCTGGAGCCGGAGGAGGAAGAGCGGAGCGAACCGGTGAAGGTTGCGCAGCGGCTGGTGGAGGAACGGCTCGAAGAACCCTTGACCATGGCTGAGGTGGCTGCACAGCTGCATCTGAACGCCAGTTATTTCAGCGTGCTGTTTAAGGAAAAGACCGGCATGCCGTTCAGTGAATACGTGACGCGATTGCGGGTACAGCGGGCCAAGCAGCTTTTGTCGGCAACGTCGCTATCTGTTGGCGAAATTGGCGAGCGGGTGGGGTACCGGACGGACAAATATTTTATCAAAGTGTTTAAGGAGCAGGAAGGAATCAGCCCCAGCCGCTACCGCCAGCGGCTCCAAAACGTAGCGGAAGGAGATTGGGAGTAACCGGAATCGCCCTCCTCATTTACCAAAAAAAGTGGAATTTTAGCCAATGAGCGTGATCTTATAGGCCGCCGGAAGCGGTGCTACAATTACGTTGTGAGCGGTTACACAGCCGCGAAGACAAAAATCTGTCAGGGGGAAAGACGATGCGTAAGAGAACAAAAGCTTCCGGTTTCCTGCTTCTTTTGTCATTCATGTTAGCGCTTGCAGGCTGCGGCGGATCGAACGGAGGAAATAACGGAGGGGAGGCTGACGCTTCAGCCGGAAGCGGGTCAAACGGGGCAGCCGCCAGCGCGGGCGGACAGAAGGTTACCCTGAATATGATGCATCTGTGGCCGGCAGGCGTGTCGGCGCAGCAGAACAAGCTGGTCTCCCAGATCGTTGATCAATACCAGAAAGAGCACCCGAACGTAACGATCAAACAAGAGGTGCTGGAGAATGAGCAGTATAAAAACAAACTGAAGGTGCTGTCCGCTTCAAACGAGCTGCCGGACGTCGGCATCACTTGGGCGGCGGGATTTATGGAGCCTTACGTCAAGGGCGGTTTGTTCGCTCCGCTGGACGACATTCTGGGCGGCGAGCAGCTGAAGGACAAATTTGTTGCGGGAACGACCGAAGCTTATGCGGTGGACGGCAAGACGTATGCGCTCCCGATTGAGCTGAATATCTCGCCGATTTATTATAACAAGGCGATTTTCAAGCAATACAACCTCGAAGTGCCAAAGACCTACGAGGAGTTCAAACAGGTGGTGAAGACGCTGGCCGATAACGGAGTGGCTCCCATTGCGCTTGGCAACAAAGACCGCTGGACCGGCTCGCTGTGGTATATGTACCTTGCCGACCGCATCGCTGGCAGCGATACGCTGAAGCAGGCGGTCAGCGGCGCGGGATCGTTTGAAGACCCCGGCCTGATCCAGGCGGCGGCGGAAGTGCAGAATCTTGTGAAGATGAACGCTTTTAATAAAGGATTTAACGGCTTGTCCAATGACGAAGGCAAATCGGAATTCATGAACCGCAAAGCGGCGATGTATCTGATGGGAACATGGGAATTGCCGAACTTTACAACGAACCCGGATATCCCGCAGGATTTTAAGGATGAGGTTGGTTTCTTTAAATTCCCGACGGTTGAAGGCGGCAAAGGCAGTATCGACAGCTGGGTTGGCGGTCCGGGCGTCGGTCTGTTCGTGGCTGAAAACTCCAAAGTGAAAGAGGAAGCCAAAGCGTTTGTCGAATATTTTGTTGCCAAATGGGGCGAGGAGTCGGTTACAACGGCGGGTGTTATTCCGGCGACGAAGGTCGATACTTCCTCCGGCAATCTTCCGCAGCTGTACATTGATCTGCTCAACGAACTGAATAATGCCAGCAGCATCACGCTGTTCGCTGACGTTCAGATGAAACCAAATGCCGCACAAACCCACTTGAACATGATCCAGGCGTTGTTTGGCGATGCGGCTACACCCGAAGAGTTCGCAGCCAAGCATAAAGAAGCGGTCGAACAGGGGAACTAGATCCGGTTAACGAACGAAGTCCGGTTAAAGGAAGAGCAGGTTCGTCTTTCGCAGCCGCGGGACACCTGCTCTTCTCCCTTCGGGCCTGGAGTGTGAAAGGAGGAAAGCGACCATGGACAAGGTCATGTCCAACAAATGGGTGATTGCCGGCTATGTGCTGCCGTCGCTGCTGCTGATTCTGGGGGTAATTTATGTTCCGATCGTCATGACGGGATATTACGGTTTGAATCAGTGGGACGGCATTGGAGCCCTGCAGTTTATCGGGCTGGACAACTATTCGGCGCTGGTGAAGGACTCCGCGTTCTGGCAGAGTGCGCTGCATTCGCTGCTGCTTGCGGCATTTTCAGGGATCAGCCTGATCGGGTATCTGGCGGTCGCAATGGTGCTGGCCGGCAAGATCAAAGGAGCCAACCTGCTCCGCAAAATCTACCTGATTCCGATGCTGCTGTCTTCGGTGGCGATTGCCCAGCTGTGGCTGAAAATTTACCATCCGACAAACGGCATGCTGAACAGCTTTTTGCATACGCTTGGGGTGGAAAATCCGCCTTCCTGGCTGGCTGATCCGGCGATTGTGCTGGGGGCGCTGTTTATCCCGATTATTTGGCAGTACGCCGGATTCTATATCCTGATATACTATGCCGCGCTCAAAAACGTACCGGAGTCCCTGACCGAAGCGGCGCGGATTGACGGTGCAAACGCCTGGCAAATCGCACTTCGCATCAAGCTTCCGCTTATCAGCGAAGTGATTAAAGTAACTGTGGTGCTCGCTGTGGTCGGGTCGCTGAAGTATTTCGATCTGATCTACGTCATGACGGACGGAGGGCCCAACGGCGCAAGCGAAGTGATGGCCTCCTACATGTATCACAAAGCTTTCCGCAGCTTTGATTTCGGGTACGGCAGCGCCGTCGGTTTTTTCCTGCTGCTGATCTGTCTTGTCGTTACTTATCTGATCCGAAAAGCGACGGCGACCAAAGACACGATTCAATACTCGTAAATTACGCAAAGTGGATAGCGAAGGAGGATAAACGATGAGAGCCGAAGCTGTAAGAGGCTATCCGCCCCACACGCTGACGGGCGGCCGTTCAAGATGGCGCGGAGCAGGTTACGCCTTAATGTATGCGCTGCTCGCCATTCTGGCGGCGGTGCAGGTGCTGCCGCTGGTGTGGCTGCTGATTTTTTCCCTGAAGAATAACCAGGAAGTATTTAACCTGCCTCCGTTTGCACTGCCGTCCAAACTGCATTGGGAAAACTATGTTAACGTATGGACGAACGGCAATATCGGACAGTATTTCTTCAACAGCGTCTGGATGACCGCTTCGGCATTGGCGCTGACGGTGCTGCTCGCGAGTTTTGTTACCTTTGCGGTTACCCGGATGCGGTGGAAGGGCAGCTCTTTTGTGCTGGGGCTGTTCATGGTTGGGCTGATGATTCCGGTGCATTCCACACTGATTCCGCTGTTCAGCATGTTCCTGAAGCTGGGTTTGACTGACAATCCGGTCTCGATCATTATTTCTTATATTGCTTTTAATCTGCCAACGACCATTATGATTTTGCTCGGGTTTTATTATGCGCTGCCGAAGGAAGTGGAAGAAGCGGCGGTTATTGACGGCTGTTCGGTGAATACGATGTTTTTCCGGATTGTTCTGCCGATGACTTCGTCGGTGATGGCGACCACAGCGATTATTAACATGATTTATAACTGGAATGAATTCATCTTCGTGAACACGTTCATCAGCTCGGACCGGTATAAGACGCTGACGGTAGGCGTACAGAACTTTATCGGGCAGTACACGACCGACTGGGGCGCCATCGGCGCTACCCTGATGATCAGCATTCTGCCGATTCTATTGGTGTTCCTGGTAATGAGCGACCGGATTGTGGAAGGCATTGCGGCCGGGTCGGTTAAAGGGTGAGCGGCGGGCTGTGCTGGATTTAGAAGCGATGGAAGCAAGCAGGGGCGCTTTCAGTAAAAATAAGGTTTGAAACAGCGGCAGCCAAGGATAAGAAGTAAAGTCCCTGACTGCCGCTGTTTTATGGAAATATCGGTTTGCGTTAGACTGCACATCCGCCAGCGGGTTATCACAGAACGCGATACAGAGGTCTTTGCGGACCCAGAGGACGTTATTTCTGAGATTCTTGGGCTTTGGTATGCCTTTGCGGACTCAATGTGCTTAAGTCAATAGAGTGGACACGATAAAAAGGTCAATTTGCACGTTTAAGCTTGTTATAATACTGTGACTCAAAGCGATCCGGTGAGAGATAGCCTAGCTTACTGTGTATTCGTTTCCGGTTGTAAAAGAACTCAATATACCGGAACAGATGGCTTTCAGCCTCCTTCTGAGTCTGGAAGCGAGGTCTACGGTGGATTAGTTCTCGCTTGAGGATGCTATGGAACGATTCAATGCACGCATTATCGTAGCAGTTTCCCCGGCGGCTCATGCTGCGAATCATATGGTACTCTTTTAACTTCTTACGGTACTCTACAGAGGCATACTGACTTCCCCGGTCCGAATGGTGGATGACTCCCTTGTCCGGCTTCTGGGCCTCATAAGCCTTGTCTAGAGCGTCAGAAATTAACTCTACTTTCATCCGGTTTCCCAACTGCCAGCCGACAATCTTGCGCGTGAATAAATCGAGAACGCTCGCTAAATAAACCGTGCCTTGACGTGTACGAATGTAGGTAATATCGGTGACCCAGACTTGGTTTGGCTTTGTGCAGATATCGAAGTGTTGGTTTAACCAATTTGGTGCAATCGGGAAGTCATGGTTCGAATCCGTCGTTTGGACTTTAAATTTCCCCATTGCTTGCGAGCGAAGATTCCGTGCCCGCATGAGTCGGCCTACCGTTTTTTCACCCACGGTAAACCCTTCTTCATGCAATTTTTTAGTGATCTTAGGACTGCCATAGATCGAATCATTGTCATGAAAGTGGTATTCAATACGCTCTACCAGCTGCTCCCGGCGCTTTTTTCGGTCACTGGGAGGGGTGCTTCGCCATTTGTAATACCCACTTCGGGATACACCAAGTACGCTGCACATCTTCTCAATCCGGAATGTTGAGCGGTGCTGCTCAATAAACTGAAACTTTAGCTCCGGTCTTTGCTGAAGATGTGCATTGCCTTTTTTAGGATGGCAACTTCCTCTTCCAAATCTCTATTTTTTTGCTCTAGTTCTACAATCTGCTGTTCTTGTGAGCGCAACTTGCCACTTCCCACAAACGGTTCATCTGGGAACTGCCGGTAAGTCATCATCCAATTCTTGAGTGTTCCCTTGGGTATGTCAAGTTCCAGAGCAATCTCATCCATTGACTTCCGTTGTTCTTGAATATACTTCACCGTTTCTTCTTTGAACTCTTTGTTGTATCGCTTTCGTTCTGCCACGGTTACCACCTCTTCTAGATTTTATTCTATTATCATGGGTTAGATTTACCGTGTCTACTTACTAGTCTAATTCACTGAGTCCGCAAACTTGTACCCATACTTTCTCTGGCGGCTACAAAAGGCGGGAATCTGGGATGATCCTGAAGCATGTTACCATTGAACCCGACTTTGAGCAGATGATGATGGATACCACCATAGTCCAAGTCCATCAGCATGGGGCCGGCGCAAAAAGGGGCAAAGCAAGCAGGCAAGCGAGCAAGCAAGTAAGTAAGCGATCGGACGTTCCCGGGGCGGATTACCGACCCAGATTCATGCCGTAGTCGACGCACTGGGAAACCCGCTACGCTATGCATTCACACCTGGACAGTCAAACGATTCCGTGATAGGTCACGAAATGCTTTCAACCCTGGATCTACAGAATCGAGAAGTGTTGGCCGATCGGGCTTACGATACACGATACCAGTGCAATTATTGCCTTGCTTGTTAAAGGGACGAAACGCAACCCCCCGTCATTCCGAGCAAGCGAAACTGGCGAAAGAAACGAGCTTACGACAAGGATGCTTATAAGGAACGGCCTTTAATCGAATGCTTTTTAATAAAATGAAAAGTTATCGGCGCTTGGCAACCCGCTATGACAAGACAGCGAGCATGTCCAAGGCTTTTTTTGCGTTGATTTCGGATGAGGTTATGGCTGAAATAAGTTTGTGTACAGACTTTAGTAAATTTTATCATAATCAATTAATACCGTAATCTGCCAGTTAACTTAATTAAGTATAGGCATTCTAACGCTTGATTTTTAGTCTACTACTTCATTTTCTTTAACCAGCCGGGGAAGATATCTCCCCGGCATTTATGTCTGTGAGAAGCTGACCTGGTGTGTTTGTGCAAGAAATGTTCATAGAACGTTACCAAATTTCGACAAAGTGAATGCGTTCACAAATCCGATAACAATGAGGTGTTCCAATATATAGTACATATGGGGGAATCATGATGAGATCTAAGAACTCGCGATTTAATTCCATCAGAGTAAAGTGGACAATAGTGCTGCTGCTCCTGTGCATTGTGCCTTTACTCGGCTCTACCCTCTTTCTTACCCAGTATCTGGGGGATGTCATCCGCGATGATAATGAACAAATCGCCGGGCAAACCCTGCAAATGAATGTGGACAGAATCGAGGAGTGGGTGCAGCAGAAGGCTGGCGCCGTAGCAGGTCTCGTTGCCACCCATAAGGAACTGGCTGCGCTGAAACCGGAGACGCTTTTCCCGGTGCTGCAAATTTTGGACGACAGCGATAGCCAATCCGAAGGCTACAGCTTGATTGACAAAAAAGGGCAGCTGCTGAACATGATGAAGATGACGGCGGATATGAGCAAAGCGGATTATTTTTTGAAGGCCAAAGAGACAAACGCCTTCTCGATTTCATCCATGTCGTATCTGGAGCCGCTCAAGAAATACATCATCCCCATCATTGTTCCGGTACAGGATGACAGCGGAAAATTTGCCGGGGGCATTGCCTTCTCCCTGACGCCGGATGTGCTTGGTGAAATGGCCAAGACGATCAAGCTGCAGGACACCGGGTACGGCTATTTGGTGTCTGCCGACGGGACCTATTACACCTCCAGCGATCCGGAGCGTATCGGAAAAAACATGAAGGACTTCGCTTCTACTCCGGAGATGACCAAGGCTTTTGACAAAATGCTGGCTAACGACAGCGGGTCGGTCACCTACCGGGAAAATGGACAGAATATCGTGAACTACTATCAGACCGTACCGAATACGGGCTGGAAGCTGGTCATCTCCGTGCCGGAAAGCGAAATTACCGCTACGGTCGATCAGGCGATGCTTTTTTCCATGATCATTGTAGGCGTGGTCGTTGTGCTGGTGGCTGCCGTCTCCGTTTTCCTGACACGGATGGTCTCCAAACCGCTGATCGCGGTATCCCATACCATGAACCTGGCGGCGGCGGGTGATTTGACGCAGCGGATTCAGACCCGGTCCCGCGACGAGATCGGACAAATGAGCCACGACATCAACACAATGCTGGGTTCGTTTGCAGACATTATCCAGAAGATCGAACGTACGGTCAGCCGCGTATCGGACGCCTCCGCCGAGCTGCTGGGCGCCGCCGGCGAATCGGCCCAGGCATCGGGGGCGATTGCCGCTGCGATTACTGGCGTGGCCGCAGGAGCGAAGGTGCAGGCTCAGGGCGCGGAGCAGTCCTCCCGGGCGACCGAGGAGATGGCCGTCGGCGTGCAGCGGATTTCCGAGTCGGCCGCCAATGTATCCGACCAGTCGGAGGGGGCAGCCAGCGAGGTTGAAAACGGGAACCGGGAAATCGAATCCGCAATCGAGCAGATGAACGTAATTGCTTCTGCCGCCAATGTGACGGCAGAGCGGGTGACGGAGCTGGCGGGCCGTTCGGATGAGATCGGCGAAATTGTCGCGCTTATTTCGGATATGGCTAACCAGACGTCGCTGCTGTCCCTGAACGCGTCGATTGAAGCGGCCCGGGCTGGCGAGCACGGACGCGGCTTCTCCGTTGTGGCGAGCGAAGTGAAGAAGCTGGCTGCCCACACCGATGAACTGGCTAATAACATCAAGGAAATCATCGGCTTCATTCAGGAATCAACGGCCAGCACTTCGGACTCGATGCAGAACAGCATCGCGGAAATCGGCAAAGGTATTTCGCGGATGGAGAGCGTCGGCATGTCGTTCCAGCAGCTGCGCACTTTGATCCGGGAGGTGTCGACGCAGATGCAGGATGTATCCGCCACGACCCAGCAGCTGTCCGCCGGAGCGGAGGAAATCACCGCCTCAGTGGAAGAAATGTTCACCGTCGCCAAAGAATCGTCATCTCATGCCGAGTCAGTGTCGGCATCCGCCCATCAGCAAAATGCGCTGATGGATGAAATCTCGTTGTCCACCCGACAGCTGAATGAAATGATGCTGGAGCTCAAACAGACAATCGACGTCTTCAAAGTGTAACCAAGGAAAAACGCGATATAAAGCGCAGCACGAAAAAAAAAGGCGCGTCCCCTGGCGGGACGCGCCTTTTCCTAGCG
>NZ_JBHOFD010000014.1:0-172594 GCF_046543445.1 Paenibacillus nanchangensis | reverse complement strand
AAAAGCAGCCCGGGCAGGCGTTACATTTTAACGCCACCCGCACTGCTCTTTGGTATCCTGTCCAAGCTATGTCTACAGCTTCAGCCTATACATCGCCTTGTTCTCCAGTCCCCGGATGACCGGTGTCCATTCTTCCGTCTCCGGCGTGGAATCCAGCGCATCTTCAACCATCTGCATTTTGGCGTCCAGGGTATCGATATGATGAAGGGCGACCGCTTCAGGGGTCTGAGGCATCACCGGGCTGCCCCACTCCGGAAGATTATGATGGGATAAAATCAAATGCTGCAGACCCAGCACCTTATCGGAACGCAGGTCGAGCCCAAGCTCGATCCCCGCCTCCGTAATCCAGCTTGCCGCCATGTTGATGTGGCCGAGCAGCTTGCCCCGCACGCTGTAGTCGGACACAATCCCCAGCTCCGCAATCATTTCCTCCGGTTTGGCAATATCATGCAAAATGATTCCGGCGCGCAGCAGGTCCGCATTCAGGAACGGGCGCTGTTTGCACAAAAACTCCCCGATTTCCAGCATACGCACCATATGATAAGCAAGACCTGCGTAGTAGGCATGATGATGCGTTTTGGCGGCGGGATAATGCATCAGCTTCTCTCCAACCTTCGCAATACAGAAGTCGACAATCGCGCGGATATCCGGATCGGAGATGGAGGCTGCGGCCTGCTTGATCGTATGCACAAGATCCACCGGACGGATGGGAGCGCTGCGGATGTAGTCGGTCAATGAAACGCCGTCACTGTCGTTTACCGGGCGGATTTTGATAATCTTGATCTGAAGTTTCTCCCGGTACAGATGGGCCAGCCCCCGGACCTTAACCAGCCCCATCGGAAAAAAAGTCTCCTTATCGGCCGTAGTTACATCCCAATACTTGGCGGGCAGCTGCCCGCTGGAGTCGCCGAGGACAATATCAAAATAGTCTTTGGGCGGATTCCCGTTTGTCTGCTTTACATTCAGCTCCCGGATCAAATAAAACCCGGTGAACTCGTCTTGGGGTCCCAACTGATTAATTAACGTCATGTATGTACCTCCTATGAAACCCTCTTCAGCCCCAGCACATTCCGGCGAAGAGTTCCTTTCATTATAGCAAAATAACCCCACTTCCGTGAGGTTATCCCAAAGTTTTGATAGAGAACCGCAGTTCTTGACCGGTAACGCTGACCTGCAGCACCGGATCTGCCGCATACGCTGTCATATAGGACGGTCAAAAGCAACCGTCCGGTTTTTGCCGCTCCGTTTGGCTTCGTACAGCATGGAATCGGCTGATGTAAAAAACTCCGCTTTGCCTAATCCTTTGCGGTATTGCGCCAGTCCGATACTGACCGTAACCCCCGCCCCGTCCATTTCGGAATGGCGGATGCCGGCAATCTCTTTGCGGATGGTTTCCGCAAGGCCAAACGCCCCCGAATAGTTAGACCCGGTAATCAGCACCGCAAATTCCTCGCCTCCATAGCGGAACGCAATCGAATCGGGCGACAGCCCCTGCTTGATCGCTTCGGCAGACCTTTTTAATACAGCGTCCCCGGTGTCGTGGCCGTACGTATCGTTAATGTGTTTGAAATTGTCGATGTCGATTATCGCCAAATGCAGCGACATCCCTGCTGTTTCGGACTGGGTAATCAGCGTGTCCAGATAATCATGAAATGTTTTGTGGTTGTACAAGCCGGTAAGCGCATCAACCTTTGTCATCTGTTCCAGCAGCACCCGGTTGACGAGCATTTCGCGTTCGGACTCCAGCGTCTGCTTTAAGGTATCCATCAGCTCTGTCATCCGCTTCAGCAGACCGCTCAGGCAGATGAACACCCCCGACATAATGAACAGCAGCACCCACAAGGCGTTCCCGTCCAGATCGCTGCGCAGATCGGGGACCAGCGCGAGCAGCATAAGAAGCACAATGGAGTTTAGCAGGAGTGCAAAATGGAGTTTTCCCCGGTCATAGTAATACAGCGAAATAATCATCGGCAGCAGCAGCGTATATTCAATGCCGGGCAGTGACGGATTGGCTATAATCAGCACCGACGAAATGAGGGCACCGGTAAATATCAGCAGATAAGGGGACGCACGGCCGATCACTGCAAAAAACTCGTTCACACCCATGACTGCAAAATGCAGCGAGGATGGCAGCAGCATTTTGTACAAAACAAAATCGCTAAGTCCCCAGCCTCCGTCCGCCAGCATGACCAACCAGCTGACCATTTCGGCGGCGATCGCCAGCACAATCACCGTCCAGTAAGCGTTTAATATTTTGCGCTGAATCAAAGGCCTGGCAATCATCCGGCCACCGCCTTTCCGGTATCTTTTGACATAATACTAGGTCTTTAGAGGCAAAAAAAGATCTTATACCACTATCTTCGGCATAATTCGACTTTTTTTGCAGTTTTGTCGCTGGAAACTATTGGAGGGGTACCCCATTCTTTCGCCTGCCCGGCAAATAATGAAAAAAGGACCCTTCAGGTGCATGCACCCAAAAGGTCCGTGACGGCCGAAGCCGCAGTTTATTGTTTACTATTTGCCCGCCATGGTTGAATCCGGCGTCAAATTCGCTTTGCAGTTAGTACCATATAGATGCAAGACACAGAGTCTAAAGATGCGGCCTCCGGTCCAATTATGCCAACGTTACGCGCTAAGCAGATTATATTTTGCAGTGAGTTCCTCGAACCACTGTTTATCCTGCAGCGTAAGGGCCAAATCGATCAGTTCGGCGATATCGCCCCGGTCCAGCTCCGGCGTGTCGTTAAACTGTACTTCCGCGGTAGCGGTCGCCGTACGGTCTCCGCCTTCGGACATATCAAAAGAGAACAGCAGCTTGATGTCACTCTCCATAAATTCACTGCGGAGGAAGTAGAGCACCTCGCACATCAATACGGGTCTGACCTGATTCTCGAACACGCAATCCATGACCTTCGCCCAGTAATGCTGATTGCTGAGATGCAGTTTATCATCGGTTAAGAGATAGCTCTCATTTTTAAAGTCGCTGACAAACTTCAGCTCCAGCGGTTCCATTTTGAAAATGGAAGCAATTTGTTTCTTGGCAATATTCATGATGTCTTGAGTCTCTAATCTGAGCATCTCTCATGCACCCCATCTCTCGAAGTTGGACTTGGATTCCTGGCGTTAGCAGCAGCAGGTTTAAACTATTGTACAACTATTATCGTCCGGGTGCAGCAATTTTTTAATAAAATTAAAATAAAAATTGCATTTTTTCGTTTCAATTCTAGTTTGATAGGGTAATATACTGTCCTTTTCGTCGAAAAATGGCATAAAAAGAACACGCCCGCCATATATTGGCGGACGTGCTCCAAGTCATTTACCGGCCTCTTCGTCATCTCCATTCTTCGTCTCAGCCGGGCAAACAGCACCGGATCACACAAACAGCGGAACCAGCTCGATTCCGTTTTCAGGCGTGATCCGGACCAGACCCTTATCGGAAATCCGCAGCGTCGGAATGACGACAAGCGCAAGCAGCGACAGAGTCATAAAAGCGTAATTCAGCGTGCAGCCCGCCCCCTCCAGCGCGCGGCTGATTCCGGCTGACTGCTCCGCCGCCCGTTCAAACGGCTCGGCAGACATCAGGCCGCCGATCGGCAGCGGGAACAGCGTTTCAGAACCGGAGGTGACGACGGCCACACCGCCCTGCGAATCCGCAACGGCATTCGCCGCTTTGGCCATACACTCGGGATCACTGCCGATCACGAGCAGATTGTGGCTGTCGTGAGCCACGGTCATGGCGATCGCCGCCGGACGGTCAAAGCCGATGCCGTCCACCACGCCAAGCGAGCGGTTGCCTGTGCCCTTGTGGCGCTCCAGCACGGCAATCGTGCAGAGCCCTCCGCCGACCTCAAGCTTGCCGTCCTTAACCGGAAGGCGGACGATCACTTCTTCGGTTTCGACATGGTTTTCTCTAACCCGGATGGCGCGCACCTGCGCCTCGCCTGCTGCGCCAGCCGACACGGGTGCATCAATCCGGAAATCGCAGGCTGACGGACGGACCGGCAGGTTCACCGAAGCTAAAACGTCAGCGGGATACGAGTAAGGCGGCAGACTAGCAGTCATTTTACCTTGCTCGGCTACCACTTGTCCTGCCGCGATCGTCATCGCCACCCGCACATCGGCAAGATTTCCGTCCAGCAAAATAATATCCGCATAATTGCCCGGCGTTACCGAACCGATATCGCGTGCAACGCCGAACCGCTCCGCTGTATTGATTGTCGCCATTTGGAAGGCGGTCACCGGCTTTACGCCCTGTGCAATCGCATGGCGCACCACGAAGTCCATATGTCCTTCGTCCCGGAGCGATTCCGAGCTGCGGTCGTCGGTCACCAGCATCATCCGCCGGGTATCGATGCCGCGTTCCGTATGGGCCGCAATGGTCCGCGCCACATCATGCCAGGCGGAGCCGCGGCGCATTTTTGCGTACATGCCCAGCCGTACCCGCTCGATCACGTCTTCGGCCGTCACGCATTCGTGGTCGCCGGTTACGCCCGCCGCCGCGTAAACCGGCAGCCGCCAGTCCCCGGCAGGCCACGTAAAGTGGCCGTCCACCTTGCGGCCGGCCCGCAAAGTCGCCTCGATTTCGCCCATCATTTTATCGTCACCGTACACGACGCCCGGGAAATTCATCACTTCACCGAGAGCAATCATATCTTCTCCCCACGTATAGGTTTCGGCAACCTCCTCCGGCCCGATGGACGCGCCAGTCGTCTCAAACTCCGGACCTGCCGCCGGCACACAGGAAGCGGCCTGCATATATCCGGCCAGCGGCGTTCCCCGAAGTTCGTCCAGCATCAGCCGGATACCGCGGAGCCCAAACACATTCGCCATTTCATGCGCATCAAAAAATCCGCCGGTTGTTCCAAGCGGCAGCACCGCCCGGGCGAATTCGGTCACGGTCAGCTGGGTGCTCTCAATATGGCAGTGGCCGTCAAGCAGGCCTGGAGCGATGTATTGGCCGGACGCGTCGATGACACGGGTTTCGGCCCCGATCATATGCGAGACATCCCTGCCCACATAAGCAATCCGGCTCCCTTGGATGCCAACCGACATTCCCGGCAAAATCTCGCCGGAGCAGACATTAACCAGTTTGCCGCCGGTGATCACCAGGCTGGCCGGCTTGTCGCCGCGCGCGGCAGCCGCAAGCTCGCGGACACAGTCCGCCAAAGGCTGTCTCGTAAATTTCATCTCTCCACACTCCCTATCTATTTTTCTAAGGTCATTATGCCTGACATCCCGCAGTCTGCCTCGTGTATTCTGGCTCTTGATACAAAAGAAACGGCCTTCCCTTCGTTTATGGGAAAGTCCGTTTGTCCGTTTATCTCGGCTGTGCACAAGAAGTGCGGGGGCGGCACGTTAATATTCCTTCCATCATACCTCCATCCCGCCCGTGAATCCAGTGAAAATTGGGGCGCGTATCTGCCCCGGCTTGGAGGATAAGCGGCTCCAGCCATCCGCATACTATTTCTGACAAAAGGAGGGGAACGGCCCTGAAAGCGGCTTACAGAGATTACCTGCAGTTGGCCTTATCGATGGTTAGAACCGGCATCCTGGGATACGGCGGCGGTCCTTCCGTCATCCCGCTGATCCGGCACGATGCGGTGAAGCGGTACGGATGGCTGAGCGACGACGAATTCGGCGATACGCTGGCTGTCGCAAATGCGCTGCCCGGGCCCATCGCCACCAAAATGGCAGCCTATCTCGGCTACAAGCGCAGAGGAATCACGGGAGCAGCGGTGGCCGTGCTGGCGCATATTTTCCCTAGCTCGCTAGCTATGATCGCGCTGCTGTCTGCTGTCAACGTGCTGAGCGGCTCCCGTATGGTAGCGGCAATGATTGCGGCGGTAACGCCGGTTATTGCGGTCATGCTCGGAGTAATGGCCTACGAATTTGCTCAGAGAGGCGCTAACGGGCTGGGCTGGACGGCAGCAGCCGCCGCGGCCCTGACAGCGCTGCTTCTCCTGGAGGGACTCCACATCCATCCCGCCATCGTAATTTTGCTGTTCCTTGCGTACGGAGCCTTCCATTACCGTCTCATCTCCAAACTACGAAAAAACACTCCGCCTGGAGGCATGGACGATGGAATGGATTAAGCTGATCTACGGCTTTTTTATGGCTAATCTGCTTGGCTACGGAGGCGGTCCGTCCTCGATCCCCCTCATGTACGCAGAAATTGTGCCGCATTACGGCTGGCTTACCGACCGCGAATTCTCCAACATGCTTGCCCTGGCGAACGCCCTGCCCGGGCCGATTGCGACCAAAATCGCAGCTTACGTCGGTTATGGCACAGCCGGCTGGGCCGGCATGCTGGCAGCGCTGGCCGCTACCATCCTTCCTTCTGCAGCCGCGCTGGTCCTCCTGCTCCGCGTATTGGACAGGCACCGCAAGTCGCAGGCGGTAAAAGGAATGACCCTGCTCGTCCAGCCCGTTATCGCGGTTATGATGGCGGCGCTGACCTGGCGTATGGCAGCGGATCCGGCCGCTTCGATTGGACTGTGGCAGACGTTTGGCATTGCGGCGGTGTCCTTTTGGGCGATGCAGCTCCGGCATATCCATCCCGCCGCCGTAATCCTTGCGGCGTTTGCCTACGGCGCGCTTGTGCTTCACTAACGGCTAACGGCTTAAGGATTCTTAACATTTTCATTTCCGTCGGTATATGACAACCTTACTGGTCCATATAAATCTGCTAACAAGCCATTTCACAGATGGTCTGGTCAAGCATACCGAATGGAGGGGTAATGTTGTCCGATCCTTTTGTCGTGCGGTCTTTGGACGAAATTCGTTTCTGGTCGCGTATTATGAAAGAGCATTCCTTTTTTTTGCGCCTGGGCTTCCGGTGTGAGGATACCCAGTTGATTGAAGAAGCTGACCGGTTCCACGCCCTGTTTGAGGATATTGAGCGCAGAGCACATGCCTTTCAGGTGAACACCGATCCCCAGACGATCCGGCAGTTTAATTCAGAAGTCCACAGCGCGGCTTCGCATATTTGGGCGTTTAAACGAAAAGTGCTCGGTTTGATTCTGCGATGCAAGCTGCCCGGCGGCAACAACTTCCCTCTGCTGGTCGATCACGTCAGCCGGGAAGCCAATTACTTCCGCAACCGTCTGGAGGAGCTAAACAGCGGCAAGCTGGAACCTTTGGCTGATGCGATTATCGACGAAAATGTTTTTTTCCTTAAAATCATGGCCGATCACGCCAAATTTATTGGTCATCTGCTTGATCCGTCGGAACGCAAGCTTGTCCAGATGGCCAGGGAATTCAGTCAGGATTTTGATACACTGATGTTTCAGGCTATCGATCTCAGCTCCATGCGTCCGGAATCGCAGACCCATCCCCTGCTGAGTCAATTTGTGGACGAAAACCGGGTTTCCGTCAAATCTTTGCGCGACTTCAAAAAGACGGCTCGGGACTTGATTGAAGAATGCCGGATCAAAAGCATCATTCATCCGCTGCTTGCGGATCACGTGTTCCGTGAAGCCGAGCGTTTCCTGTTTATCCTCGACATGTTCGACCGGTCCTTGTCCGGAATGAAAGTAAACAAACGGGAAATCCTGCAGTAAATGCGGCCTGTTTAACACTTGCCAAATGCCGGAAGATTGAATACAATAACAGTAACTATACGAAAAAGAGGAGGTGTACAGGATGGATCGCAACGTGACCAACAGTGTTATTAGCCGGCTGCCTATTGCCATGGCCGGCATTGTTCATGCATATCGCAACAACGGGAGAAGTCTGTCCATTTGCATGAACTCAATAACACGATCACAAAGCGAAATGCCCATCCTGTCTTCCTTCTAACGGACGTTTTATGAAGAAGACCGCGGGAATCATTTCCTGCGGTCTTTTTTGTATGCTTCTAGCGCGGTAACTCACCGCTGGGAAAAGAAGCTGCCCGGCAGCGCCGGATGAGGCCCTTTCGCTATACAAAGGAGAATCCTCATGATTATTCAATGTCAAAATATCCAAAAATACCACGGCGCACAGCTTGTGCTAAGCGATATTACTTTTGAAATCCGCGAAGGCGAAAAGGTCGGACTTATCGGCCGAAACGGCTGCGGCAAAACTACCCTCTTTAAGCTGCTCACGGGCGAAGAACGGCCAGACGCCGGCCAGCTGTCCATCCGCAGAGGCGCTGTGCTGGGAGCGCTGGCTCAGATTCAGGAAGCGGACGGGGCCGGAACCGTTTATGCGGCCCTGCAGCGCAGCTTCGCCGAACCGCTGGAGTGGCAGCGCCGGCTGCGGGAGTTGGAAGCCGAGATGGCCGCGCTTGGCTCCGGTCAAGAGGGAAGCCGCCTGGAGGCGCTGCTCCGGGAGTACGGCAGCCTGCAGGAACGCTTCGAGCGGGCCGGCGGGTACGAGATGGAAGCGAATATCGACCGGGTCGCTTCGGGCCTCGGCTTTGGCCCGGACACTTACGGCCGGCCATTTGCTTCCCTCTCCGGCGGGGAGAAAACCAAAATTGGCCTCGCCGTTTTGCTGCTGCGCCGTCCGGACGTGCTGCTGCTGGACGAACCGACAAACCATCTGGATATGGATGCAATCGAGTGGCTGGAGCAATTTTTGAAGGAATATGCGGGAACCGTTATAGTGATTTCCCATGACCGCTTTTTCCTTGACGCTGTGGTCCGTAAAGTGATCGAGATTGAGGATGGCGAAGCCTTCACCTACCACACCGATTACACCGGGTACCAGAAGGAAAAGGAAACCCGGCTGCTGCAGCAATTTGCGGATTACCAGGAGCAGCAGAAAAAAATCAAAAAAATGAAAGAAGCAATCAAACAGCTGATCGAATGGGGCAACCGCTCCAACCCGCCAAATCCCGGCTTTCACCGCCGGGCCGCATCCATGCAGAAGGCGCTTGACCGGATGGTCAAGATTAAACGTCCCATACTGGAGCGCAAGTCCATGGATCTGCAGCTGACCCAGCAGGACCGGTCGGGCAAGCGGACGGTCATTCTGGACGACGTCAGCAAGTCGTTTGGGGCCCGGCGGCTGTTCTCCGGCGTCAATGAAGAGCTGCATTACGGGGAGTTTGCGGCCCTAATCGGCGGTAACGGCGCTGGAAAAAGCACCCTGCTGCGCATGATCCTCGGCCTGGAGCAGCCGGATGCAGGCCGCTGTCAGCTAGGGGCCAGAGTTGAAACTGGCTACCTTGCCCAGGAAGCCGTGCCGGAGGACGACAAGCTGAGTGTGCTGCGCTACTTCTGTCTTGAAGCGGCGATGGAGGAAGGCGAGGCACGCGGACGGCTTGCGCGGTTTCTTTTTTATGGCGCCGACGTGTTCAAGGCGGTCGGCAGCCTGTCCGGCGGAGAATGGACCCGGCTGCGTTTTGCCGTACTGATGCACCGTCAGCCGAACCTGCTCATTCTCGACGAGCCGACAAACCATCTGGACATCGACTCCCGCGAAGCGCTGGAAGAGGCGCTGGAGGAATATCCGGGCACCGTACTGGCGGTTTCGCATGACCGTTACTTTATTAACCGCCTGTTCGGCAAGCTGTGGACCATCGAGCAAGGCGAGTTCACCGTGTATCGCGGCGGCTATGCTTATTACCGGGAAAAGCGGGCGGAGAAGCTTGCGGCGGCCGGTGCCGCGGCGGGAGGCTCCGATGCTAGGAGCGGAAGTCCTCGTGCAGCGGGGTCCGGTGCGGGAGGCGGACGTTCCGCTAGTACGGGCAGCGCTGATGCGGAAGGCGGACGTTCCGCTAGCATGAGCAGCGCCGATGCGAGGGGCGAACGTAACGCTAGTACGGACAGCGCCGATGCGAGGGGCGAACGTTCCGCTAATAAGGGGAGTGCCGATTCGAGAGGCGAACGTAACGCTGCTGCTGGAGGCGACGGGCCGTCAGGCGGAGAAGGCTCCGCAGGCGCCGGGAACAGCAGGGCGGTGCCAGGCAGTGCCCGCGTAAAGGCCGGCGGCAGCGCTACGGGCAGCTCCGCCAGCGGCTCCGCAGGCGCCGGTGCGGCTCTGGCGGCCGGCTCTACTGCGGCGGCCGGCTCTTCCTCCGCGGCTGCCGCTGCTGAATCGGCTGCTCATTCCGCAGCCGCCGCTAGCGGTTCCGCTGCCTCCCCCGCAGCCGCAGGGGGCACCGCTGCCTCCGCCTCCGGAGCCGGAGGTGCCAAATCCCGCGCTCCACGTAGAGGGGGAGCACGCCGGTCCGCCTCCTATTGGGAGGAGCAGATCGCCGCAGCCGAGGCGCGGATCGCCGGGCTGGATGCCGCGATGGAGGCTCCGGATATCGGCTGCGACGCCGGGCGTCTGGCTGAGCTGCACGAGGAGCGCGAAACCGTCCAGGCGGAGCTGGACGAAGCGTATGCAGCATGGCTGGCGCTTGCGGAGGACACCGCTGCGGAATAAGGTTTTCCGCACCGCACCGCATGCTCTGAACGGCCCAGCCCCAGGCTGGCGCCCGCCCCTTGCAAGGCTTGAAGCACAATAAAGCCGTCTTCGCCCGTTAACCGGGTAAAGACGGCTTTTATTTTTAAATAATGCAAAGTGCTATGAGGTTGTTATCACGAGCTGCCAGCCGTTAGCCGGCTTATTTACTTATTTAACAGAAACTTGCTTAGCCGACGTTCATTTAGCGGCCCATAAACCATCCGAATATAGAAATCCACAGCGGGACGCTGATCAGTACACCCCAGACCAAACCGGCCGCAATGTTTCCCTCTCTGGGGCGCGGCGCGCTTTCCTGCTGCTTAAGCGGAAGTCTCAACTCTTCTTGTTCCATGCGATCCCCTCCTAATGTACAATATCGTCAGGTTAGAGGAAAAATTGTAGACCGCCAGACCCAAATATGGTTGGTTTTTCTGTCCTGCCCGTCTGTCCGCCAAATATGGCTTTGCCAAAATGTTATCGCGATTTCCTCTTTTTCATCATAGCACCGAAGAAGCATCCAGCGCTACTCTGGCAGCCGTTAAGACCTAGATTTGCCTTCTTTTTCCTGCCTTATACAAAATAACCCGTTTAGCGCTCAGGCTAAACGGGTCTAATCGGCATGCGTCCCGGGTCAGGCGGGCCTGCTGACGGAACTACTCCACAGCTCCTCCCTTTCGGACAACAGGCAACTGCAGTTCGGTCAACCAGTCCTGCTCATCGCTGCGGTTCCATTTTCCGACAATATACGATTCTCTCGGCGGGCCGGCCACGGCATAACTATTTTCCTCAATCCACTTAAAAAGGTGACCCTATGCTTCGCGGATCGTTGAATACGGCCCTCTGTGGAACACCTGTTGTATTTTTAAAAGCGTTAGTCCACCCGGGTTTCTGTCTGCGGATGACGCAAATAATCGAACATCATCCGGATTTGCGCTTCTGTATTGCGCTCCTCCGACAGCTCCGGCAGCTCGTCCTCCGCAAAAAACTCCACGGCTGACGTCTCCAGGCCTTCCAGCGCCTGACCGCCGGTAATCCGGCACAAAATGAACATTTTGTAAACATGGTACGGCTCCGGCGGATGCTGGTGGAATTTTTTGTCGAGTACGGCAAGCAGACGTTCTGCTTCCACCTCGAATCCCGATTCCTCGCGGATTTCCTTCACCGCCACTTCTTTCGGCGACAGGCCGATGTCGGCCCAGCCGCCGGGGAGCGCCCATTTCCCGTCGATTTTTTCACGTACCAGCAGGACCTTGCCGTCCCGGAACACGACGCCCCGGATATCGACCTTCGGCGTGCAGTACCCGCTGTCGCTTGCAAACGCGAGCCGGATTTTGTCTGCGCTGTCTTCCGTATAGTGGGCGAGGATTTCTACACTCAGCTCCCGCAGTCTTTCATAACGCTCTTTATCGTATACGTCTTTTACGTAAGCCAGCCCGCTTTGCGCGGTCGCTTGAATTTCTTTTGCCCAGCTAAGCCATTTCGGTTCCATGGTTTTCCCCTCCGGAGTCAGGTATGGTTTCTTTGAGTTAAACTCTTCCCCTCTTGCTGATTTTTCCAGTTTATCACGCGTGCCAAAGGGAAGCCAAGGATACTTGTACGCATCCGTTCCTCAAATTGGTAACAAGCAGGCGAATTGTTTATAATGAAATGTTGAGAAGGCCGGGCACGTCCTGGCGACTACGGTCTCACACGCCGCCTCCGCCTTGACCTTCGCCAAATTACCCAGGAGGTACATACCATGTCTTACGCTACTTATTTTCAGTCCCGCCGGGACGAGCAGTTGAACGAACTCAAACAGTGGTTGTCCATCCCCAGCATCTCCGCTTTGTCCGAGCACAAACAGGATGTGCTGAACGCCGCGCAGTGGCTTGCGGACACGCTTCAGCGGGCTGGACTCGAACATATCGAAATTCTTCCGACCGAAGGCCATCCTGTCGTCTACGCCGACTATCTGCACGCTCCGGGCAAACCAACCGTGCTTGTATACGGCCATTACGACGTGCAGCCCGTTGATCCGCTTCACCTGTGGACGACGCCGCCGTTTGAGCCCGAAATTCGGGGCGACAAGCTGTACGCGCGCGGCGCTACAGACGATAAAGGCCAGGTGTTCATCCACATTAAAGCGATTGAAGCGATTTTGAAGCAGGAAGGCACGCTGCCGGTTAACATCAAGCTGTGCATTGAAGGCGAAGAAGAAATCGGCAGCAAACATCTGCCGCCTTTCCTGGAGCAGCACAAAGCGAAGCTGGCCGCCGATGCCGTACTCGTCTCCGACACGGCACTGCTGGAGCGGGGCCGTCCGGCAATCTGCACCGGTCTGCGCGGTCTTTGCTCCCTTGAAGTTACCGTCTCCACTGCTTCGACAGATCTGCATTCCGGCTCCTTTGGCGGCGGCGTACCGAACGCGCTGCATGCCATCGTCTCGCTGCTGGCGTCACTGCACGATGATAAAGGCCGCGTGACGGTGGAAGGCTTTTACGACGGCGTGCCGGAGCTGTCCGGTCTGATGCGCGAGGAGTTCGCCAAGCTCGGCATCGACGAAGACAAGCTCCGCCAAGGACTAGGGCTTAGCGCTCTGTACGGCGAAGAAGGTTTTACCTTCCCCGAACGTGTAGGCGCCCGTCCGACGCTTGAGTTGAATGGTGTTTACGGCGGCTTTCAGGGCGAAGGCAGCAAGACCGTCATCCCGAAAGAAGCGCACGCCAAAATCACCTGCCGCCTCGTAGGCGACCAGGACCCGCAGCATGTGCTTGACGCAATTGAACGCCATCTGCATCAGCATGTTCAGCCCGGTGCCCGGGTGGAAGTCGTTCAGATGGAAAAGGCCAATGCCTTCAACATCGACCCGTCTCATCCCATGCTGCAGCTGGCGGCAGACGCTTTTGGCAAGGTGTACGGCACACGCGCTGTTTTCACCAAAGACGGCGGTTCCATTCCGATCATGGAAACCTTCTCCCGCATCTTTGGCGCTCCGGTTGTCCTCATGGGCTTCGGACTGGACGACGAAAACCTGCATGCGCCGGATGAGCACTTTAACCTGGAGAACTTCGACAAGGGGCTGCTGACCGTCGTCGAGTTCTTGACTTCATTGAAATAGACGGCTAAATATTGGCCGGTGGCCAGCTTAAACGAGGGTGCTGCAGCTTACTGCCATACACCCTCAAGTGGCTTGGCTGAACGCACGGCCTACCGCTGCAGGTCCACGGCTTGCTTAGTAGCGCTGGGCTGGCCAGCCTTGCTGGCGTCCCGTGCTCCGGCACCACCTAGAGCAGATCCCATACCCGTATCTTGGTGTGGGATCTTTTTTGTGGATAAAATTGGCGGCTTATTCGTAATCCACAAGAATTAACAATCGGGTGACGCTGAATTAACACCGGCTTAACCTCCCCCCTTCATACTGGTGTACAAACATCCAATAAAAAGGCAATGGAGGAACGCTATAATGTCGAAAAAGCTCAGCCTCAAGATCCCGAAGGTGCTTGCATTGGCCGCCGCCATCATGACCGTGTCCGTAAGCGGCAGCGGAGCGTTTGCCGAAGTAGCCGCTCCGCAAGGAACGGAAGCCTCATCCATCAAAAATGTCATCCTGCTCATTCCCGACGGCATGCCGAGTGACGCCACTGCACTGGCCCGCTGGTACAAAGGCGGCTCGCTTGCGCTGGATCCGCTGGCCAGCGGCTTGGTCCGCACGCATTCGGCGGACGCCCCGATTGCGGATTCCGCTCCGGCCGGTACGGCCTTCGCCACGGGACATAAATCGCATACCGGATATGTTGGCGTTTTGCCCGACAAAGCCACCATGCCCGGCCAAAAAGCAATCGCAGCTGCCGACCGCAAAAAACCGGTAGCTTCCGTCCTCGAAGCCGCACAGCTTGAAGGAAAAGCAACCGGCATAATTTCCACCTCGGAGTTCATGCATGCAACACCGGCAGACTTTTCCGCCCATTACCCTGACCGTAAAAATTACGACGCGCTCAGCAAGCAGCAGGTGTTCAACGAAATGGACGTCGTGCTTGGCGGCGGAAGCAAATACCTGGTTCCTTCCGGCAGGGAAGACGGGGACAACCTGCTTGCCTCCATTAAAGCGCTCGGCTATGACTATGTGACGACCCCCGCCGCAATGAAAGCCTCGACCTCGAACAAACTGTGGGGCATGTTCGCTCCGTCGGCCATGGCTTATGACATGGACCGCGATCCGGCTAAGGAGCCAAGTCTCTCCGAGATGACAGCCAAAGCGATTGAAGTGCTGTCGAAGGATAAGGATGGTTTTTTCCTGATGGTCGAGGGAAGTAAGGTAGACTGGGCAGCTCATGCGAACGATCCAATCGGCATTATCAGCGATGTGCTGGCCTTCGATCAAGCGGTCGACACGGCGCTGAAGTTCGCCAAAAGCAACAAGGAAACCGTCGTCATTTCCGTAACGGACCATGGTAACGGCGGCCTGACCATCGGCAATACCTCCACTACGGGAAGCTACGATAAAGAACCGCTGTCAACGTTCATCACACCTCTGAAACGGGCGAAGCTGACCGGGGAAGGCATCGAGTCGAAGCTGAACACCAACCGCAGCAATGTAAAAGAAGTGATGAGCCAATACTTCGGCATTACCGACCTGACGGATGAGGAAGTCAAAACCATCCGCGAAGCGGAGCCGGGAAGCATGAACTATGCGGTAGGTCCGATAATCAGCAAACGGGCCGGTATCGGCTGGACAACTGGCGGACACACAGGCGGCGATGTGGTGCTCTACACGTATGCGCCTAACGGGGACCGGCCGACAGGCGTGATCGACAACACCGATGTGGCCAAGTATACGGCACGGGTGTTGGGACTTGATTTGAATGCGGCGACCAACCGGCTGTTTGTTCCCGCCGAGCAGGCTTTTAAAGCCAAAGGCGCTTCCTACACGCTGGATGTGAAAAACGCCAAAGATCCCAAAATTGTCGTCACCAAAGGGAACACCAAGCTGGTACTGAATATTTACAAAAACACCGCAGTTCTGAACGGTGCGAAAAAGACACTCAACGGCGTCGTAGTCTATAACGGCGAACGCGCATTTGTTCCGCAGTCGGCCGTTGACCTTCTTCCTTAATCTCCGTTTACCAGGAGATGCATAAATAAAGGGCGGTTATCAAGCCATAATGAAAATGGCTGGGGAACCGTCTTTATTTATTGGAAGCAAAATACCTTGTGCAACTTTACTTTTTTGGAATCGTATGTAAGGGTATAGTAACGACATTCGGGGGGTGGCGTTTTGGACACTAAGAAGGACAAACGATCTTCCAAGCAGCAAAACGGACTGGCACTAGGGATAAGCTTTGGCATAATCTTCTGGCTGATTTTTGATAATCTGGCTTTGGGTATTGCTTTAGGGGTTGCATTTGGCGTAGCATTCTCGCAAGTCGACCGGTCTGGTCATTCATCCAAAAAGCCGCCGTCTGAGTAGGCTCTGCTCCCTAAAGGGTCCTTTTCGGCGTAACCAACCTCAACTCACAACTCACGGAGATGCATGTAGAATCTGAAGTGCGGAGCAACCCTTATCTTTTAAGAGGAAGTGAAAGAACCATGGGCATTATGCTGCTTTTGATGTCGATTGTGGTCTTTGCATTTGGCATAAACTCAATCCGAAAACCGGGATCCGGCTGGCGCAGCAGCGTAGGCTGGAAAGTAAAAGGCGACTCAGAGCCCAGCTCCGCCTACCTCGAGGCCGTTAAATTCTCCGGCTGGATCATGCTCTTGTTTGGCGCTATCTTGTTCATCGCAGGGATTCTAAATTGTATATTTTTCTGGTAAAGCAGGAAGCCTTCAAGATTCCCATCAAGCAGTAGGGTCATGACTGATACTAGCTGTCTTGTGAATACGCCTGTACTAACTTGTCCGTTTATATATAAGCGCATATCCTTCGTTCATTGATCCGATTTCTATAAAGTCTCCACTCTCAAGGGGCGTTTGGGGCGTTTGGGGTGTTTGGGGTGTTTGGGGCATTTAAGGCATGTGGAACTTTTAGGCAATCTCCACGTATGAGTACACAACACATCAGGTAGACGCACATGCACCAAAAATTTTAATGAAAAGGAGCGTTTAACCATGAAGTGGCTTACATTAAGTCTGGTTGCATTGTCTACTTTGTGTATCGTAGCCGTAATAGGGTTATCTGTATTGACACTAACTGTAGGAATTATCGGAGGACTTGTCGCTTCTTTTTCGGTCGCCGCCTATTTACAAACGGTGAGACGAGATTATCCGGTTCAATATTACGAAAACGAGCGAGTGAAGTACCAATCCAGCTTTTCCGCATGGTAATAAAAGTCCCGCTTGTGGCGGCCGTCATTATCGGCATAAATAACGAACTGCTCACCCCATCCAACCGCTGCTCAAAAGCAAGTTAACCTGAAACCTTGGCTCTGAAAGGGGCTGAGGCGTAGGGATGAAGTATAAGGGGTCGTCTTTCTTCTCTCGATCATAACCAAGGAGCGATGAACCATGAATATGAAGGAAAAAACCACTACATGGATCACCTATATCACTTTGTTAATCAGCATTGCCAACCTGATTATCCTAGTGATTAAGTGGTAACCCTCGCCTGAAGCCCCTAACTTACCTGCCCTTCCCCCCAAAAAAAAGGCAAAGAAAAAAACCTTGGGCCACAAGGGTTTGCGTTGATTGTGTAGTTGGAGCGGGTGATGGGAATCGAACCCACGCTATCAGCTTGGAAGGCTGGTGCGGGGCCTGAACTCAGTTTGTCCAAAACGGAAAAAGCCTTGATAAATAAGGGTTTTCGTATTTATCCTTAGACCTGATTAGCCCAGGCATGACATCCTAGTTTGTTCTTTTTGCCCCAGTTTTGCCCCAATAATCATACCTTTCAAAGGAAGGACCTGTGAAACGTATTATCTAACCGTGCGGTCGGGAGCTGGTCGTCATCGAACCCGCCACTTTCGGATGGAGTTATACAGCATATGAAAACGCCTCGCTTACCTATGATGGTAGCGGGGCGTTCCTTATGTACATACTCTAAGCATCTCTTTAATCCAGATCCATTCATAGTCGTCTTCGCCGGTCTCCAGCTTGATCCGCTGCAGCTGCTGATCCACAACCTGCACCACCCCGGCATACTCCCTGTCCTCAAATGGATCAAACGTCCTGATCGTGACGCAGCATCCCTCCTGAAACGACTCCCCAAGCGCCCGTAAGATCAGTTCCCATTCTTGTTCATCCACTTCTGGTTTGCCGCGTCTTTCCTGTTCTCGCTGATCGTCCTGGACGCGGCGCCGATGCTCCGGCAGTATAAAGCTGCTTTGCCGCAGACCGCCTTCAAGTTTCTTCATGATGTCCGCCTCCCTAATAGCTGGTCCAATAATCTATATTGCTGCCGCTGTTATCCCACGGGGACGGCGGCCGCCGGCGGCGCAAACGCTCTACGGCCGGATCGGGCCGGGGCCAGCCCTCCAGGATAATGGCTGACTCAACCGGGCGGCCCGGTGTCCACTCAATGTAATGATCGGCCGCCAGCTCCCGCAGCCCTTCGTAGATTTTGCCCGGCGCCCTACCACTCAGACGCTCCAATTCATGCAGTTGCGGCATGCGGCGGTAGTGTCCCGAAAAATGAGTCAGGATCATCAGCAGCTTGCGCGGTGTATCATTCAGCATTACGGATCACCTGGAGTGATCGGGCTGATCTTACCTTGCGTTTGATGTACCCCTTTTTATCAAGTTGGTCAATGAGGCCCTTGGCCGTAGAGCTTGAGGATAATCCCAGCTCCGTCATAACCTCTCGGACTGTCGGGGAGTACCCTTTATGCCGGTATAATTTAATGATTGCGTGTAGCGCCTGGCGCTATCTTGGGGTCAGTGGATTCATGCTGTCACGCCCTTCCGACGGGCAGGCTGCCATGCAAGTATATTCCCGGCTTTAAAAGCCCTCGGCTGCCGCGTTTGCAAATCAGTCGCCTGAATCAGTCCGTCCCGGACAGACCGCACGTCGATGTTTCGCTGCGACAATTTTCCCGCATTGTCCATATAAACGATCTCGATGACTTTACCAGCTTCCATTTTCATTGCAGATCGCCTCCTAATAGGAACGTTTGTTTGTATTATAACCGAACGTACGTTCCTGAATCAATGTAAAAAAAACGTCACTTCCGACGTTCGAAAGTGACGTTTACTTGATAACGAGTTTAAGGATATTAAACAAAATGGTAGATGCTGCAGTTGCTACTGTAATTGAAATACCGACCATCCATAATACCATTTTAATAGTTTCTTTGCTAATTTCGGATTGAACGAATGTCTCTGTTGCTAGGCCCAAGTTCTTGCTTTTATCACCAATGATATTCTTAATTGAGTCTTCTGATGGAACCTTCTCCATAGACTTTTGGATCGTATCCTTGATCTCATAGGTCTGATCCTTAATCTCGCTTCTCAGTTGGTGCCCAAGCTCTCTCAAATCCTCCTTCGAGACCTTGTTCGACAAGTCCGATTCAACTTGCGCTAGTCTTTTCAGAATTTCATCCATTCCACCACCCCCTCCACCACTATGAGAAAATTCCGATGCGACAGCAGACTCTGTTGCAGCCGTTCCGAAATGATGATTGTTGGTTCGTTGCCCGCTGTCCTTGGTCGTTTTAAACTCGTCCATTGAAACGATAGTAGAATTGACCTTGACAGGTTTGAACCGTTTGAGTGAATTACTCGCCATCGCTCTCTACTCCGATACTAAAAAATGACTCCCCTAACATCGATCCATTCTTTAAAAGTCGGAGGGAGTATAATCCTGATGATTCAATCCAAACTCTCTCATCCCGTGAACTTGTAAGACCAACTTCCGTTGCGACTAACTTATCTTTCCGTTTTCCATCTTCAGTATAATTCCCCTCTCCCTCGAAGTACATTTCTTTAATATCTACTTCAAGAAGTACCTCATCTTCGGGAGTTAGCATCTGAATTACGAGTGTTTCTAAATCATCGTTAGAGATAGTGAATCCAGAACAAATGCAAAATGAAAATTCTCCCGGAATCTTCATTTCTTTTCTAACAATCGGATCAATTAACAAAGTTCGTTCTTCCGCCGTTCTAGCCATGTCCTCTGCCAAGAACAAATATGCCATGCTATTATCTTTGTTCATTTTTTATATAATCCACCAATCCCAAGAGAATAAGACCTGCTCGGCTTCATTGTACAACATATAATCGCATTTGGCGATATCTTCCATGTTGCAATAAAAAAGCCCCTGCACATGGCAGAGACTTTAATCGCCGATACTTTCGGATTTGCAAATATCATAACGCGCATACGGGCACGGTAAAGTGACTTTTATCCCTCTCGCCCATCACGCTGCAATTTTTCTTCAATCGCGGTCACTACAAAATCATTAAGACTCATTCCAGCGGCGGCGGCGGCGGCTTCGTAAACAGCCTTTCTCCCCTTCGGTACATAAGGATACAACCGATCATAATTGGCGGCATTGTATTTATTCTTAGCGCGTGTTGCCGCTGTTCCTGTCTTCTCGCTCATAATGATCACCTCCGTATATCCAGAATACCATTAAAAATATACTAGCGCAAGTATAAAAAACACTTGCAAATATACTCACGCTAGTATATAATAGAGATATAAGGAGGTGATAATAATGAAGCCAAGAAAAGAAAGACGACTAGAGCAGCGGCAAGAAACAATCAAGATGGTGACTGCAATCATCGCCTTGATTAACCAACTGCTCACCTTCATTCTCCTGCTAGCCAAGTAGGAAAACCCGAAACCTCGGCCCCGAAAGGGGCCAAGGCGTAGGGGATGAAATACAAAGGGTCGTCTTTCTCTTCTATAATACCACAAGGAGCGATGAACTATGAATATGAAGGAAAAAACCACCATGTGGATCACTTATGTCACCTTGTTAATCAGCATCGCTAACACGATTATCCTGGTGATTAAGTGGTAATCCCCGCCTGACGATGGCCGGATGGGAACCGGCCGAAACCGCCCGCCGTGATGGCGCTGCGGTCGCGGGAACTCTTATACGATATAACTTTTCAGCCACCAACAATTAATGCCCAAGCGTCGCCGGTAGAAATATCGGTTGCTTTGCCGTTAGCGTCTAAATATATTGATATCATGAGGATATACTTATATTCTTCAGCCGGGTACTCTTCAATCAATTTTTCATCCAAGTATTTCTTATTTTTCAGATCATAAGAAACAGATAAAACTTCGCTTCCAGAAGATTCGCGTTCGCTTACGTTATCTTCGCCAAAGATTTTCATGATATCATCTTTTGTCATTCCAATCTTTGCACCTACTACGGATTTATACGAGCCTCCAGCCTCTTGTCTCAGTGAGAAGAGAACTGCGTTGTCATCGCGATACTTTACATCTATCCCAGAAGGGTATTTCGATGAATGTTCCTCTTCGGGTTGTCCCAGAATACTCTCCACCTCTTCACGACTCATCCCATACTTCACGACCTGGTTTTCGTCATCAACTTTGACTATTGCCAGATCATCCACCGATATCCCGTCTTTCGCACCAGACCCGCAACCGACCAACACCACCAATAGCAATACTATCAAGCTCTTAAATCGCATTCAGCACCTCAAATAATTTTTCCCTAAATTTTACCACGCTACTGTATTTATAGAAATAAAAAAAGCCAACCAGCCGAAGCCAGTGGACAAAATCTCAAACGTTTGGGAATTTACTTTCTATTCGTATATCCTTTCCCCGTTTTTGCCCCCCCCTTTTTTTTGCAATACCATTCAATTCAGTATTTTTAAAACGCATAAAAAATACGCATAGCATTATTGACATGCATAAATCACGCGCGTGATAATTGTATCAGAAGAAGGGGAAATAATGGGTAAGCAACGGACAGTCAGGCAAGTACTAAAAGCCTTAAAAGAAGCCGGGTTTGTAAAATCACCGAATCACGGTAACCGAACAAGCCATGAACGGTGGATTCACAAAAATGATCCTACCCGATATGCTGATATAAGCAATCACGGCTCAGGCGATGTACTTGCTAAAGGCACTCTGAAAAGCATAGAACGGACTTCCTGGGTTGAATTTTAACCCCGGGGCTCCTCCCTATCCCCTCCCACAAAAGAGAAGGTAAGCCGATTAATAAATGAAAACCAAGGAGGTTAGGTAAACTTGAAGATCCGGTATATATATCCCGTTGTCGTTGAGCGAGCCGAAAGTAATTTAAGCATGTACTTCCCGGACTTCTCCGGTACAGCAGTTACGGCCATTGAGCTAACAGAAGGATTGTCACGTGCGAAGGAATTACTTGCATTTAGAGCGTTGGAGTTAGAAGAAGCAGGCCAGCAGCTCCCCCGGCCGTCCGAGCCTGACGAAATTGAATTAGAGGACCCTTCCGACCGAATTGTCTTTGTGGAGGTATATATGCCTCCTTTTCGTGATGTGGCGGAAAATAAAGCAGTGACGAAGAATTGCACACTTCCGAAATGGCTGCGAGACGCGGCCGATGAAGCTGGGCTGAACTTTTCTCAAATCCTTCAGAGCGGCCTGAAAGACGCGCTCGGGATGGACAGAAGACAGTAACCCGCCTGATGATGGCCGGATGGGAACCGGCCGAAACCGCCCGCCGTGATGGCGCTGCGGTCGCGGAAACCCACTACGAGTCGACCCGGCTGGGCTGGCCTTTATATTGAATGTCCTGAAAACATAAATCAACGGTGTTACTTCCCTTGCATCGCCATCTGACGATCCAAGAGCATAATTGTATACGCATAACCGTCTTCGTCGAACATGGCTGAAATCATATATATTTTCTGGTTTTCTTCTAATGTGTCCGGGTAAGAGGATCCGTCCAAAAACTTCTTGTTAACGGAATCATATGCGTAATCTAAATTGCTCTCATTATCACCTAAGTGTTGACTTCCGTAGATTTCTTTAATTTCATCCTTCAGCATCCCAATCTTCAAACCATTACTTGTTTGATAAGAATCGGCCGTTTCTTCTCCTATAGAGATCCCTACTACTTTTTCATTTCGGTACATAATCATGACATCAGAATTATACTTAAAATAATTCTTGAGGTTCTTTACTTTCTCTCCCTTTCCCAAAACCTTTTCTGCTTCAGCCCGACTCATCCCATACTTCACGACCTGGCTTTCGTCATCAACTTTGACTATTGCCAGATCATCAGCCGATATCCCGTCTTTCGAACCAGATCCGCAACCAACCAGCAACACGAAAAGCAATACTATCAAGCTCTTAAATCGCATTCAGCACCTCGTATAATTTTTCCCTAAATTTTACCACGGCACTGAACTTATAGAAATAAAAAAAGCCCACCAGCCGAAGCCAGTGGGCATAATCCCAAACACTCAATATAACTAATAAAGTACACTATACTATCAATAAACAGTAACCGTATTAATTCTATGATTCTACATTTTTTTCAAATATAGAAGTATAATCCCCTAGGACTATCCACATATATACATTTATATAATACAATGGTACAATTTTATTGGGGATTAAATACAATAATAGGAGGAAAAAAATTGAAAAAGATACTTGAACTCGGTGTTGTCACCGCAATGTTCTTAGCTTCAACCCCAATATCTTACGCAGACGCAATTACAGTAAAAGATCCTGCCCAGGCATCATCTATTAGTGTAAGTAATGATATCAGTGTAAGTAATGAGGCTAAAGCTCAGGACGACCCTATTATCACCCCATTGGATGTAAAACTTATTTCACCTTTTCATTACTCGTCTGTAAATGCGTATGAAAACACCTTTTATATGGACCCGAGAAACGGATTGACCGCTAATCTATGGTTACAAAATACCGGTTCAGGAACTATTTATATGAAGGTATACACTGATGATGTATATCAATTTGAAGTTTCGTTTGCTCCCGGTGAACAAAAGACGACTGAATTTTACGGTACCAAGGGTCATAACCGTAAAATCTACGTATACAACAGTACTGGAATAGTGAATGACTTCAATATTTCTGCCAGACAATTTTAAAAAAGCAGTCCCCTCGTTCATTCTTTAACGAGGGGACTGCTTTTTTTGAAAGTTTACTCTTTATCCGCATATCCCTTGCCGGCTTCCGGGTTGCTCACAATCCCTAAGACCACCAGTATACCCAAGACTGCATTCACCGCCGCTGTAACCTCGTCATATTTCTCCGGGGCAAGTTGGAAACCGAAGATTGCCCCGATTGTCTGCACGGCCAGCAGCACCGCTGCCGTCAGGGATACCCACAAGCCGTAATTTTTCCACTTTTTCATACTATTTGTCCTCCATTCTGGTGATAAGCATCCCGCCGCGCTGCAGCACGGTGAGTATCCGGTAGAAGTCATAGCTGCCGCCGCCCTGCGTGTCGATCAGACCGGCAGCCACGGCGTCATTGACAGCAGGCACCGCCCATTTCGGCACCGTAGACATGGATGCCAAGTCCTCCAGCTTCTGCACCCGCTCCGAGACGGTCTGCAGGCTCTCTGCCTGCTCGAGGCCGTGATCCTTAAGCACGTCCTTGCTGTTGATCAAACCGCTGACCACTTCGCGCAGTTTCTTGACCTCCGACCGCAGTTCGGCCAGCTCCAGCTTCTCTGCTAAGGACAATTCGTCAGCCTCCTTCTCGGCTCCAGTGAGCCTGTTATATTCCGCCTGCACAAGAGGCAAAAAGTTCCGGCGCGCTGCGCCCGCTGTGTTCCCGCCGAAGAAATTCGTTCCCGGGCAGGTTTTTGAGGACTGGCCCGGCTTGTAGTCTCCCAGCCATCGCCCGTCCGGCGTGTACCAAGCGTGGTAAACAATGTGGGCGGGGTCAATCGGCAGCCCCAGCCTTTCGGCCAGCGTGGCATAAACGTGGATAATGGTCTCCCTTTGTTCAGGAGACAAGGCGTCACCGCCTCGATCAAAGTTTCCCAGGTGTTCGATGCATAAGGCCCCTGTGTTGGCCTCCGCAATTCCCGCCGGTGTATCGTTCAGAGTCCGACCGAGAGAGATTCCGATCTTGCCGTTTGGAAACGTCGTGATGTTCTGGCCAATCTCCCGCCACCCGTTTGTTTGCATGTGGCTGTTCCGCATCGCTTCCAGCCGGTCCATTTCCCGGCCGTCCTTGAAATGCTCATAAGCAGGCCGCCAGGTGTGATGTACCTGCAGGCGGGTAATGGTCCGGGTAATCTTTTGCTGCTGCAGCCACGGTCGGAACTCCTCCCGCGCCATAACCAGAAAGTTATTGCTCCTTTGCACCGCTGTCCCCCTCTTTCCGTGCCTCCGCCTTCTTGTCTGCCCGCCGTAGATAGATGAACAGGTCGTACCGCTTCCGGAACGTCAAATAAGCCAGGATGCCAAGTCCCAGCGTGGTCAGGCACTGCGCGCCGGTCCAAAACCAGTTTTGCATTGCTTCAAGGCTCGGGTTGCTGCCGACGCCCGGGACATCTGTCAAGCGAATCCAGAATGCGACCGACATCTTAACCGTGTATGCGACCAAAAAAAAGAGCATCGCCAGCATAAACGCGCTGACAACACCCGCTTTAAAACGATTTTTGAAGTACTTCCGGTGGGCGAATATGATCCACACCGAAAAGCTGATCGACAAGCCGTATAGCACAAGTAGGAGTGTGGTATTCATGCTCCTTTTCCCCCTTTGTGATCGTAGACCAAATACTTAAAAAAATGATTGCGCTCGATCTCCTCTTTAATGGCCGAGGAAACATCCACATATCGTTCGACTGCTATTTTCGCCCTGCGGGACGTCTCGCGAAGCTCGTCTTTTGTCTCTGTTTTTTGCTCCGGGAGCAGCCGCTTTATAAACCGCATTAGCATGCCGTCATCCTCCCCGGTCCTCAGAGTTTGAGTCCTTCTTCAGATTATTAACCATCCCCAGAAGCGGCTCCATGAATTTTTCACGTTCCTGGTTCATGATCTTGGTGAGTTCCCGTACCTGTTCCTGAGCTTCATCGCGTTCCGCTTCCACCTTGGTGAGAGTTTCACGGGGTACCAGTTCTCCCGTTCGGAGCGCTCGGAAAACGCCGAACAGCACCACCCCAAAGACCACAGCCACAATAACCGCAAGTCCATATTTTTCAATCAGCGGCAGCACCCTTTCCAGCGTATCAATGTTGCTCGCCCCCATTCATACCCCCGCTCCCTTCCTCTCTCTCTAAAAAGGCACCCCCCCCCCGGATCGGCTCCGAGAGCAAACATTTATCTTATGCTATCTGGGCTAATGCTTTCAATCCTACCTCATGCCTGCCGCCATTGACCGTTTACTTTGATCCATTGTCCGACAACCTGCCGCCATTGACCGTTTACTTTGACCCAGCGGCCAACAATCGGTTTCCATTCGCTGGAAACCTTGACCCAGCTGACGGAATCCCGCCATTCCTCAACCGTTACGCTTGCCATGCCGTCCGGCCTTGATTGCGTACCTGCCTCAGGCGCCATTTTAACCCTTGCTATAAACGATGTCGAATTGGCGTAAAACTCCTGTGCGCGTGATATATCTTCGTACTGACTGCCCCCGCCGGTGTACCAGGAGTCCTGGACCAAAGTTTGTCCGGTGATTGAGCTAACCCAACCCTGCGCCGACGTGCCGCCCCGCATGTTGCAAGAAAAGACAAAACGGTATTTCCTTCCTTGAACGGAAGCGGCCGCCGCGCTTCTCTCTGTTGCTTCGTCCACGGCCGTTGCTGATGCTATTAGAATCCACGGCATCCGTTACCCCCCCTTACACATACTGCACCCAGATGTCGCCGTCTACGCCGGCCCCCGCGCTAGGGGCAGCTGTGGATATGATCGTGTTACGGACGTAGCTAGACCCGTAGGATGTGGTAGCTGGAACCGAGACACCGGAAGCGTCAATGCTGGCGGCCACTTGGTTATTTGCCCGGAGCTGGTACCGCCCGTCTCCTGTCCAATTAATGCCAGTGTCACTGTCCCCAAGGGTCAATGTGCAATTAGGCGTTCCAGCCCCGTTACGGCCCAGCCACAAATATCCATTGACGACCATTTGTTTAGCGAAGACTTCTAACTCTCCGCCACCAGCGACATTGGTGGCATTACCACCTGTCGCAATAATCCGAGCGTCGAAGTCCGCCCCGTTGTTTTTACTGTTAAAGTCAAGATAGGCACTTCCCTGGTCTTGTCCAAGCAGTTCCAATCCCGACCCTATCCGTGTCGTGTTTACCTTGGACTGGAGCAGGTTAGCAGCCGGGTAATATTGCAGGATGCTACGGGCGTTGCCCCAATCCCACAGGCTGAGAGCGTCCTTGTTGGCCGCAATCCCGAACGCCTTACCCGTGGCATACAGCCATTGCAGCGACTTCTCGGCCGTCGTGGCGTCAAATTGCAGCTGGGTCTGGTTCGCGTGCAATATGTTCCCGATATCTACGCCACCCACGTAATGCGCATTCAAGTTAGATACTCGCGTTGTACTTGCGACTGTAAACGGCGCAGTGCCTGTTGCTACCCGGCTGGAGAATGTCGGAGCGGATACCATTCCGTTTTCCGCAAAGTAAACGTCAGCGTTCCAATTCCAGTCCGTCCCCCCGTTCGTAGCTGAACGGGCAATATGCAGAGTCCCATCATCCGCCCGGTGCATTATGAGAGTTTTCATTCCTGGCCGCGTATTGTGCAAGATGTTCGCCGAAGTGGTGTTTACCGTGTCAAATGTCGGCCATTTCTGGCTCGAATCCAGGATAACCCGCCATTCCGTCCAGGCGTCCGTTCCGTGGGTCGCCATCCGGTACTTGATCGGCTGGTCCGTCAGGTACGGATAGAAATACTGAATCCCAGCTGGAGACGTCGCGTACCCCTTGATCGTCATTACCGTGCCGTATTTCTCGTTCGACGGCCAGCCGTTCGCCGCGTTATTTGCAAAGAACGTCGTGATCCCCTTTGGGTACGTGCTCGGCAGATCCGCAGCTGTTTTGTAGTTATCTACCAGCAAGCTCCGCTGGAAGTCCGAAGCGTGCAGGTTATCCAACATGTCGGCATCCAATCCGCTTCCCGCGCCGTCGTTCCCCTCGTTCCAGATTTTCATCCAGCCGGAGTATGTTCCTGACCCGCCTACCTCTGTTGGATTTCCGCGTCGCCATACAATGTCATTTGAGTTATACGGCAGGATGATCTGGGCGGCGGTATCTGCTCCGCCTCCTCGTGCTACGATCATGCTTGCATAGGCGTAGTGTGTCGCCGGCATGTCCGTATGTTGAGTAGGACCTCCCAGCCTGTACATTCCTGCTTGTGTGACCGCAGCAAGGGACGTGACTCCGGCCACGGACGCCGTTTGAGCGTAGTCGTTACCTTGCTTTCCATCCAGCAGGTCCGCGCTTAGGTTCCTTACGGTCGTAGTTGAATTGACTTCCAATGGCGCGGTGCCTGTCGCCTGGGTCGATATAAAACGGCCTGGGACCGTGAGGTTCCCGGCTTGGCTGATGTTCATCAGCATTTTGTCTGCTATGCCTTGAACCTCGAAATTCGCCGCGCTTCCGTCTCCTGTTCCGCCGATCCGTAGGCGGGAGGTCGTGTTGTTCTGGAAGTCCAGACGGATGTTAGCTGCAGCGTTTGCTGCGTTGCTGGCGACAACCCCCTTAAATGTCGGGGTGTCCGTCGTCTGAACACCCTGGTCCAGGTGATACCCGTCCACGGCGTCCGCAATCAGGTCAGCGACCTTCGTAGACCCCGGGGATACCGAAAACGGCGCGGTACCAGTGGCATTGTTCAAGTAGATAAAGCTGAACGCGGATTGACCGGTGCTGTTCCGAGAAACAATCGTACTGTTCACGTTGTCCGCCCGGGGCTGCATCCCCTGGAGGTAATGCACGTTCAGGTTATCGACCTGTGTCGTCGAAGCGATCTGGAACGGCGCTGTGCCAGTGGCAATATCGGAAATGTACCGTTTTGCCTTCACCCAGCCGTTGACGTCCAGTTCGTTCGCTGGATTCGTCGTTTTTACGCCCACGTAACCATTTGTTTTGATATAAATACCGTTCCCGTCACTCCAAGGGTTTTGACCATGTCCGAAAAAGAGTACGCTAACGGCGTCACTGCCTCCTAGGGCACCGAACCCTCCCAGACGGGTAGACCCCGCAGAGTTCCACAGCTCGTAACCTCTCGCCCAGCTACTACCTGAGCCCGCATCTGTCGGGAGATTCACAGTCATGCCAGAGGCGCCTGCTGTCACCTTTTGAAATTTCGGGCTGGCTGTTGTCCGAACATCCTGATCTAATCTACTGGCCACCGTCTCAAGATTGATCGCCGGAGCATCGGTCCACTTGGCCTTACCGGTTATTGCTTTGATACGGTTAGCAATCCAGCCGAGCAGGCTTCCAAGTTTGCCAACATTGCCCGTTGGTGCTGTCGTATCGCTTATTGTTCGATCCCCGATAGCTGCATCATTAACCGCCCCCGCTGCCAGGCCATCGCTGCCGATCTTCGGAGCATCGCCTGCTCCGCCGGTGTGCTTATGAACGTCAAACTTCTTTTGTTGGACGAACACCAGCGAATCATCGATCACAGCCGTAATATTGGCCGTTGTCCCCACCGCAACCGCAACGTTAAAGACCTTTTCAATGATGTCGCCACCATCGCCGCCCGCCGGAATATAGTCGGCTGTTACACCGGAATTGGCATAGGCATACAAGATTTCACCGACGTCTGGATCTTCCGCAAAGAGCCCCATTTCCCGATGAAAAAAACCGGCCGTCACATCTTGATTAGAGAATTTGACCCCGACAACCGCCTTATTGGGTGGCTGCAGCCGGACGCTCTGGATCGGCAGGTTCATCTTCGGTGAAATCAGGCCATTAAGCGCCGGAATAGATTGGCCCGTAAGAGAGCCGTCACCGGCTGCCATTCGGGTATATTTTATCTGGGTGCCCGTCTGCGTCTTACTCTGCAGCACAATGCCCTTTTGTGTTAATGTCATGCCGCCAAATACAGCCATGATTACCCTCCTTTAAAAACTGATGGTCTCGCCGGAATGGATGAAGCCGGCAAAGTAAAGATCGAGCAGTTCCGTTTGTGCGATCGTCACGCTGTCCATCGTTGTAGACAGCCGTTTCACTGCTTCGACCGCCTGTATAAATTCCCGGGCGCGGCTTGTAGTCACGTCTGCATTGTTGGTAATGACCCGGAAATGGTACGGGTCCCCACCGTATTGCCACCACTCTTCGACGTCGCCCTCTCCAAACAGCAGCGCGATCAGCTGCTCCACGGCAGCCGGGGTGCCTTTGGTTCGATGAAAGGGGATTGCGTTCTTGACCAACTCTCTGCGCTGTTCCAGCGGCAGCGCCGAATCATAGTACGGTGGCCGGTACTGCCAGGCCAGTTCATCCGTTTCCTCGCTGATCCATTCCTCTGTGCGGCCGTAGATGTCGAGCTCTCGGATCTCGGCTGCCGTCGCCTGCGCCTCGGCATCAATAGCCGCCGCTGCCGCAGCTAAAACCGGATCAGAACGGAGATTCGGCGGTAGCAGGTCCAACATGCTGACAGTTTGGTAATCAATCATCGACAAGACCTCCGTAAGTGATCTCGGCAGGCATCTCCTGGGCAACCTGCGTTGCGGCGATCTCGGCATATGCTGGCGAGGTAACCACAACCCGCAGCGCTCCGGCTGCCATGACCCGAGCGATCAGCTCTGATGGGTTAATATCCCGGCCCAGCTTGGCCCGCTGCCATTGATGATATGAGTCCACCGCCGCAGCAACCGCCGCTTGTATGCTCGTCGCGTCGGCGGCACGGTCGCGGCTAATGTAATAGATCATCTTTGTTTTGTAGGAGACCGGCGCCGGCGGCGAGACCGTGACCTGGTCTGTCAGCGGGCGGATGCCACGGTCCTCCAGCGTTTCGGATACTGCCTCCAGGACGTTTTGCGTCGGGAGCTGCCCGCCAGTCATGAGCGGTACAATGACGACCTTGCCCTCAGACGGCGAATAAGCGTGCACGTCCGAGATAACCGCCGAAGCAGACCGGGCCCAGAACTCATAGGCCCCGCGCGGGCCCGCTGTGCTGAAGCTGTCCGATGCTGTCCGGATCCGCTCCCGGTAGACGTCATCCGACTCCTCTGCAGCTCCCCCGCTACTTTCCGAAGTGTTCCGGGCGCCCTGCACAAAGGGTAGCGGGTCCATCAGTGCAGTGATTTGACCCGGGAGATACCCGTTACCAACGATCCCCGGTACCGAGCACTCAGCGACGACGACCGCCGCTGTGGCGCCGACGGGAATCTCAATGTACTCCGTCGTGGAAAAGTAAATGGAGCCGTCCCCGCCGTCGGGGCTGACCCGGGTGCCCGCCGGTATCGAAGTTGCGGACGGCAGCGGCATAGACAGCCGGAACTCCATCGTCGTGATGGCCCGGGAAGGCGCCAGGCGCTGCGAGCCCTGAAAAGCTCCCATGTGGTCGAGCGCAGTGCCTTTCGCATACCTTAAATAATTGCTCTTGGCGGTACGATTAATCAGCACGCGCTGCTGCACGATGATGGTCGCCAAGGACGACAAAAAAAGCCTCACCGGATCGGCGGGCTGCAAAGATCGTTTAGTAAGGCCTTCGTAAATGGCGACGATGTTACCGAGTACCTTGGCCGCATTTTCTTCTGAAAAAGTAATGTCGGGTAAATCCACAAAATCGGCCACGCTATTCCTCCTCTCCTTCGAGCGTATATCTCACCACAGCCAACAGGCGGCCTGTGACGGCGTCTTTCATAGTTCCCCCGAAAGAGACATCCACCACCCGAGCGCGCGGCTCCTGCTCAGCGATAGCCGTGTACACCTCGGCCGTCAACAACGCTTCTGAAATCTGCTGCGGTTCGTCAATCGCCTCGTAATTCAGCCCAATACTCCGGGCAAGTGCTGCGGTGCCGATCGGCGTACTCAAAATCGTCCGGATGTTCTGGGCAACCTCGTCCGCTAGTGTCGGTGGATTAAACATCACCGGCGTCTGGATCTGCGTGTCTACGGTATAGATCATTTGATGTATTCCTCCAGTGTAATTCTAGCGACAGCGTTCACCACGTTCCCTATGCTGTCCAGCACCGTCCAGTCAATCGACAGGTCAGTGATTACCCACAAGCTTACGCCGACACTCTTTCGGCCGATGACAAGAGGCATTGCCTTTCCAGCACGTTCCAGCGCGGTCAGCTTATCCACCTCTTTCCGGGGATTGAGTCCGTACCGCGCATCAAAAATAACCTCGAACGACACCGAGTCAACCCCCGGGCCCAGCCACTCCTTTTTTGGCTTTTTGCCGATTATGTCATGCTGCGCATAACGTCCGGCAGCAGAGCGGGTAAAATTGTCAATTGTTCGTATTGCCCCTTCTGATACCACAAAGACTACCGGGCCCATATTACCGATTTTGTTCATGCGGATCCGCTCCTGTCTGTAATGGAGTCGGCGGTTAAGCTGCCCGATATGTTCACATTCCCCTCAATGCGTACTCCGCTGGCCGCCTTAATGTTGAGCGAATGGGTCTTACGGTCGTAAAAGGCATGGCTACCGTCTTCAAACCACACGCCCCGCTGATCTGCAGTGCCGGGCAGCTTATCATCGTCTCCATAGTAAGTTCCAAGGCAGAATCCGACCGAGCGGCCATTATCCAGAAAAACGCATAAGACGCTTTCCCCGACATCTGGTACGGCTACGCCTCGGGCCCAACCTCCCGGGGTGATGACCGGCAGTTCACCGGATACAAGATCATCCCGGTCCGAGAAGGTGACCCGCACGCTCCCCGTCTTTGTGTCGGCCGTTGAGACCTGTCCAATTACAATCACGTTACCACCCCAATACCTTTCTGATGTCAATCGTAGTCCGGTAACCGCTGCTTCCGAGCGAATGGTTTGCGCTCTCAACAATATACTTACCGTCAAACCGCTGCCAGCCTTTCAGATTGATCGTGATGCCTGCCGCCATCCGAATGTCCCCCATGAGCGTAAGCGATCCCTTACCGTACTCCTTGTTCTTCTCCCGCAGCCGTTTGCGGGCTACTCGGAGGGCTGCGGACTGGGAATCGACCTGCTCATTGATTTTGAGCACCGGACCCGTCTTGGGTGCTTTGGGCGGAGTATACGTCACCGTGATCGGCTTTTTTGCCTTTGGCGGGGTATAGGTGACTTTGCACGCCCGGTATGCAGCGCTCGCTGCCAACAGCGTAAAGTGATAGTCAATGATGTTATCCTTGCCCCGGGTCAGAGTAAGTACGGCCGGCTTTTGCTCAAATGATGACTCGTCAAACAGGACCAGTTTGCCAGCCGAAACCTTGACCGCGATCCCTTCCTTCGTCGCTGTCTCCAGCAGAAAGCCCAGGTCGGACATCTCCGTCTGGTCCAACCGGTCATACGACGGGTTGTCCGGCGCCTGGTACATCAGCTTCAGGCCGGACCGCTTGGCTACCTGCTCGGCGACCGTCTTAAGCGTGACCTTTTCCCAACTCCGGGATCGTTTTTCCTGTCGGATCGAAGAACTAACCGGGAGCGATACGGCTTTGATCGACACCACGTCTGGCGGGCCGGAAAACTCCAAGCTGTCCACCTCAAATGAGCCGAGCGGTAGCTTTTTGATTTCCCCAGGCTTTTCCCAGTTGACGGTGCGGATCGTTGCGTTAATCCGGTCCCCATCTTCCGGCGACCATGGCCCTTGCCAATTCCGCGCCCGATCCTCTAGCGTTATCGAGATGTCGTCAAGCTGACCGGACGGCGCATCATTGTATGAAAAATCCGTCAGATACTCAGATAGTTCCGTCGATATGTCCTTGCCGTTGTACACCAAAACCAGCACCGCGCGGCGGGCGTCTTGCATTTTCTCCAAGGTTATTCCTCCCTACGCCAAGGCGGCAGGGTGTCGGCTGCGTCGATAGGCTTTTCAGGGACTACCAGTACGACATTGCCGGTAAATACCGCCGTCTCCGCGTGCTCCAGGTTTGCATTCATGAGCGCGGTCATGTAACTCGCGTCCCCGTAAAGACGAAAGGCGATACCATCCCAGGTATCGCCTTGTACTGTTCTATACGTTGTCGACAATCATGTTCACCCGCCTTTGATGTCGATTCTGTCCCTGCAGCACTCTCATTAGCTCATTTGTGTGTTCCTGTAGTATGGCTCTGAATCGTTCCTCTGTCGCCGGATCGGCTCCACCCTGAATCAAAACCTGTGGCGCATACTCGATTTTGACTGAGTTATCCTGCTGCATCTGCGGTGCGGCGGCTGCGGTCAGTAATTCGTTCCGCTGGGCCGCCTGCTGTATCGGTGCCGGCCGGTCAAACTGCGAAAAGGCCATTTCAGGAAGATTGATTTCAGGGATCAACGGGGCATCCACCTGCATATCAGGCAGCTGGGGCACCTGGACAACAGGCAGGTCAGACTGTGCTGCTGCGGAAGCCACCGAAACCGCCTGCATCTTGTGCAGATTCCGCCACTGCTCGCTGGCCTCAGCCGGCGGAACATTGTCATGGCCCATCATTTGGTTTACAGCGTCAAGGATGGCGTGTGAACGCGGCTTATCGTTTATCGGAATTGCAGCCTCCAGACCAGCTTCGCCAAAGATCGCCGGGCGATCAGAAAAACCGCCGTCAGCGTACTGCTTGAACCTCGCCCGCGCTCGTTTAAACATGTTGTTCACAATATCAGTTACCGGCGGATCTTTAGGTTTCATGGGATTAGGTCGGCCAATTTCCTTGTAAATAATATCGACGTTGATTCTTTTCTCCTTAGGAATCAGGTCCATCTCACCATTCAGTTTTTGAACCGAGTCCAAGGCTTCGAGGAACTCAACACGCTGATCATGCGACATATCCTTGAACTTTGCCGCAGATTCGTCGACGGTTCCGCCAAGGTCGAGTTCGATGATTTGTTGTTGGGCTTTATACAAATCCTCATAGCTTTGTTTGGCCGTGTTCAGTTCATCCAGCTTCGTGACTAAGCTGTCAATGGAGTCGATTCGTTGTTGGCTTAAGTCATCAATGTCACTCCTTAATTCATCCAACTGATAAACTCCATTGTAGGATAAGCCAACCGTCGAACCTACTTCATTTGCTTTCTCAACCAAAGCAGAATATTTTTTGTCAACCGCATCTGATGGATCAAGATTCGAAAGCCGCTCAAACTCAGCTGCAATATCTTGAAAAGCTGGTATCGCAGCATCAAGGGCATCTTTTCGTGCCTCTATTGTTTCGGTCTGCTGCTGAAGCTTTGAAATCTCAGCTTCCGTTTTATCCAGATTTTGCTCTCCTTCAGCGACCGTGCGCTCCAAGGAAAGCCTTGAAAGTTCCACTTCTGCATCTGAAGCTTGTTTTAGAAGACCAAGTTTTTCTCCGATCTTACCGTTTTCAACGTCATAATTACTTAACGTTTGAGGGTGCAACTCTTGAAGTTTCTTGACTATTTCCTTTTGTAGAGCCTGCTGTGTTGTCAGCTTTTCTGAATTCCCAGCCAAGTTACCCGCACCAGTAGCAGTAACTGCGATCTTTTTGCCAAGGTCCTCATACTGCCATATCAGGTCGTTCGTAAGCTTAGCCTTGTCCTTAGTCTCTTGGAATTGATCGCTTGCCTCTTGAAGTTGATCCCCGAAGTGGATTAGCTCTTGCCGAGCCTCTTCCTGATGCTGCTTATAAGCGATCACGCCACCTGCCAGTAAACCGATCGCGGTGGTCGCAAGTCCTACAGGATTGCTCAAAGCTCCTAGGATTCTTGTAAACCCTCCAACCGTCCCTGTTGTCCCGCTCGCTGCTGACCCAATCGACGTAAGGCTATTAACGATTTTCACGGTGTTTCTTACGAGCATAGCTGCAGGAACGCCCAAAGCGATGACCTTAAGCAGCTCCTTATTATCCGCCATCCAGTCAGCCACACTTTGCAGCGTCGGCATAAGGTCCTCTCCGATCGGTATAACCACATCGACCATGAGTCCCCGGCCAATTTCCTTGAACTGATTCATCAGGGTGTCGTATTTAACCGCTGCGACTTCTTCCATCGTCTCCTTAGTCATATCAAACTGACTCCGGGCAGAACCCATTGCAAGAATAGCATCAGCTTCCAGGTCTTCAAACTGGGTTCCAAACACTGCGACCGCGAGCTGGTTTTGTTTAACTGGGTCCTTGATCTCTTTCAACTTACTGATGACCATCTCAATGGCATCTCGTCCCTTTATAACACCCTTTCCTAGGTCATCTACAATCTTGTTACCGCCACCCAACATGGATTCAATCTTTGTGACTGCTTCTTCGGATTTTTTCCCACCCTTATTGAGATCATTGACCAGTGAATCCGCCGTAGTTTTCGACGTGCGCTTTACAACTTCGAGGTATGCAGCCGACTTGGTCGAACCTTTCCGCAGTTCCTCAGCAAATTTCTCAACCCCTTTAGGCGCGAATAAGGTAGTTAATGCTGCAAGAGTTGTCTTGCTGCCGTCTTTGATCTTAACACCGAATTCCTTAACGGCATCCGCTGGTTTATCCAAATTAAATGCGCCATTTGCCATCCCTGCTGCCAAAGTATCAAACATTTCATTTGCCGAGTACCCCATTGTATCAAAATAGACGGAATAATCATTAATTGTATCCAGTAGATCGCCAGATTTATTGAGTCCTTTTTGCTGCGCTTGGGCGAGAAGGTTAAATGCTTGGTCAGAGCTGATACCAAACTTGCGCATCATCGTATCCACAACTTTCAGCGATTCCGGGACATCCGCTTCAAATACATCTCGAAATGCCAATGCATTTTTTGTGGTCTGTTCTAACTGCTCGCCTGTTTGGCCGGTAGTCTGCTTGACCACTGCCATTGCTTTTCCCAGATCATCAAAGCCCTCGCCAAAGTTTTGCTTGTACAAGTCCTTCGCAACCTTATTCATTTCTGCCATCTCATCCGCCGTCATTCCGGTGGATGCTTGCAGCTGTGCCATAGCCTCTGACTGATCACTAATCGTACCGATAATGTTTTGAAATGATCCTGTTGCAGCGTCGATTAACGACTTTATCCCTGTAAATTCCGCTACCTGGTTAAGTGTATCCCCGAAGATTTTCGCTTGGTTCTGCAGACTATCAACTGCAGTTTCCGCCTGGCCCGCATCCTGCCGGAGAGAGTCAAACCCACCGGAACTGGACAACTCACGGATCGCCCGCTCGAGCTCCTGGATGTGCCGTTCTGAGTCCCCGATGGACCGCCGGATGGAGGGATCCATGATTCCTTCCAAGCGAAAAGCTATGTCATATTCGCGGCTTCTGCCTGCCATGTACTACCTCCTCCTTGCTTTCCGGACCGGTCGCTTGGCCGGCTGCGGCAGCGGGCGATCCGCCTTTTGCTGCATCATCGCCACCGCCTCGTCCATATACTCCATCAGCTCGCCCAGTGGTAGGGAGAGATAAAACGGAATTGGCGTGTAGGTCAGGCGAGCAAGTGCCATAATATTTTGCCGCAGCCCGCTGCCCACACCTACAGAAGCAAAAAATTTTGAGCCCTCAGTGTCAGGCGAGTATAATCTTTGGCGCTGGCTGCCCGGATCAAACCGACATGCACGCCGGCCGCTTTGGCAACGATATGTGCTTGGTAGGCCTTGTCCGTTTCTGGTGTAAGGCCGATACTTCCCTTTTGCTCTGCGCGATATTGACGCAAGCATACTTCTACATCTGTACCTGTCAGCTTTTCAAAGTCCAAGTTCAGAGTCGTGTGCTCTTCCTCGTCAAACAAAACGGGGCGGGAGAAGGTGTATACCTTCTCTGCCACCTCCTCTACTGCTATATCCTTTTCTTGATCTGCCACTTTATTTCCGCTCCTTTACAGCGCCAGATTTTTCCGCATCTGCGCCAGATAGTCATTGCCGAAAACCTTGTAAATATAATTCAGTTTGTCGATCTCGATGTACTCCTTGTTGTCAATCGACACTTTCAGATAGGACAGCGAAAACGAATTAGAGGAGTCCATCGTTGCAGCTGCTTCAAGCCCGCCAAGCCCGCCGGAAAGCGGCCGGCCGCGCGTTGTTACTTTGATGGGAACTTCTTCGTACGCATCCGTTGCTGTATTGAATCGCTCGATACTCCCCCGCAAATCAATAGAGTGTACGATGGGAGCAAGGAGCTTTAGCGACCCTTCTTCTATTGTGCGCCAGTTAAGTGTCAGGGTTAATGAGTCGACCAACCCGCGTGAAGGGGCCTCAAGCTGGCCAGCAATACCCGCTCCTTTAATCGTGTCGGAAAGGAAGGTGATCTCGGGCAGATCTGCTGTGGCTACCCCGAGATATTCCGTTCCATCTTTAAACACCGAAAACTCAGTTATTCGTTCTGATCTTACAACCATAAGTTATGTCCTCCTTTACGCTGCCAGGGCAGCCAAATAAGATGCGTCGTATTCGAGCACAAAATTGATTTCTTGGGCTGGTCCAGGTGGGGTGATAAAGAGGTGGAATGTAATTTTCCCGGCCATAAGATCAGTAGTCGGATTTTCACTCGCCAAAAATTCCACCCGGCCGCCAAGCAGCGCTCCAGTTGAGGTTAGTCCGTTCAGCCAAATATTGATCGAATCCGTCACAGCCTCAATCAGGCGTATGTTCATCGGGGAATCAACTTTTTGCATGTAGGTAAGGATCAAGCTATTGCCGATCCAGTTAAACATGCGCCGTACCGGGATGAAGCTGTCCTTGGGGTCTGTGTTTCCAGGATACGCTCCGGTATTGTTTCCCCAGCTCCGCCAGCCGCTGGCTCCGAGATTAACTGCTGTCATAATGCCTTGACTGTTAAGGTACCCCGCTTGGTCTATGCCCAGATGCAGCGGAGTACCATCGGCTAGCACCGTGCCGTCCGCTTGCAAAGACTTATTCGAAGGGGAGACGAAAGGGATTCCGCCGTTTTCCGAGTCTGTCCTTGCAATCAATCCGGCAAGCTGTGTGGAGTAGTGATACTGCTTCTCTCCAAGCGTCAGCTTCGGATACGTAGCGATTTGCAGCGTACCGGTATAATTGTTGTCCGACTTCCATGCACCAGCATCCGTATAAGGTTGCGCAGCATCCAAGTCGGTCAGCGCCATAGCCTTAAAATTGCCATTAATATTTCCGGCTTTCGCCTTCATGACGGCAGCCACTTCAGAAAAATGCGACCATCCCGGGGCCAGCAGCAAATCAGGCAGCACGCCAAAACGCGGGAATGCCTGGTTAATCAGTTCAAATCCGGTATACGTACCGCTAACATTCACCCCACCGATAATGTCGGCCGCACCCACGGCTTTCGGATCGAGCTTGTCATAAGCGACGGAAAGTTCCGGAGCGTTCGCCGGGATCGTACCAGCTGCAAGTGTAGTGATCAGCACATGGCCGTCTTCATCGAACGCTGCAATATAATCCGTACCTGCCGCATAGGTCGTCGTTCCGTCGGCAGATTTAACCACCAGCGACGAAAGCAGAACGCCCACATCATGCACCGTAGCAATCCGGCTTAGAACAGGAACAGTTGATGCGGCTACAGCCTTTTTATGCACTGCTGGATCGAGTACATTAACCAGGATAACCGGCGCCATCTGGTACAGTGAAAAATGCGAGTTCAAAAATTCACTGAGCGTATACGAAGCCCAGTCTTCTGAATATCCGAGAGCTGCCACGGCCTCTGCATACGTATGAGCCAGAACAGGAGTATTCACAGCCGGAACCGACGCAAGGTTGACTGGTGCCGTACCGACAACAAACGGGATGCCGCTTGTTGCTGTGACCGGCGCCAGGACCGATGTCGGCTGTTCAATAATTGTTACACCGTGCTTAAATGCCATCGTTATTGCCCCCTCTTGAGCAGCGTTTGATAGGCGATATACTCGGCCGTCCCGGTTTTCAGAATCCGGGCCTGGACATCGCTCATTTCATTCAGTGGAACGACCAGCGTGCGTACCTCATTTTGTTCCTCCATCAGCGGCAGCAGATACGCTGGAATTCCCCCGCGAAAAACAGTAGACTGCAGCAACCGGCCTCCCGGCAGATTTGGCCCCAGATAAATCAGCTGTCCCGTTGGTTCAGCCACCGGAGAATCGGCCACTGGCAATTCCTGTGGGGTAAATCCTGTGATTTTGCTGTCGAAATCAGGGGAACCTTCTGTCGTTTTAGTTGCCGTATCTTCCGGCAGGATGACTGCATCCAGCTGCGATACCCCTTCTTCCCGCTGTTCTTCTTTCGTTCTTGTGTTCCGGCTCATATATTGAGTCCCTCCTGTCTAATTTGCGGCAGCTGCCAGGTCGTAGTCGCCCGGCAGATCCACTGCGGTTCCGGTTGGTCTTCGAGAAATTCCCATTTCCAACTCGGCTCAATCCGGTATTTCTTATCAATGATTCGCTGCCGCATCAGAAGAATGCGGACTCGTTCCATCAGGTTCAGCACATCAATGAACCCGGAATCGTCGTCGGATTGTGTGCCAAAGATCAGTTTAATCTGTACGGTGGACGTCTCCTTATCGCTGTCACCTTCAATTGGGCGAATGATGATCAGAGGATATACGGGATCGTCACGGTTATCGGCCGTCTTGCTCGGCAATGCGCCAAGGTGTACGGCCGGGGGGCGTACTGCATCCCCGATCAGCACGTCGTCTGATAAGGCCTCCCGCAAGAATTTCTGCAGTGCCATCATCAACAAAACGGGCGTCATGATGTTCCTCCTCCCAAACGGCGGTTCAGTTCATGTTCCAACCGCTTGTCCATTTCATCAGCCGCGAAACGTTCCAGATGCTCGACAATCTCCTCATTATTAAGCATGACCGGTACGGCTGGACCATACAGCTCCTCAACGGGCAACCTGCGGCGGCCACTCCGCCGAAAAACGCCGACATGACCGCTACCCATCCGGGCCAAGAATGCTCCGTCCACCTTTTTGTTTCCGCCGGCCCGCTTGACCGCAGCACGCACTGGTCGGGCTGGACGGCCTGGCGTCGGTGCCTTTGGATTTGTGCGGAACTGGAGGAGTGGGATGTTTCCGCCTTTCCAGCGCAGCTCACTGGACAGGCTTGAGACGCTACCGCGACGCATAACGACCTGTTCTGTCACCGTTTTGGCCTTGGTGACGTATGTTTCCCGAACCTTCCGCCCCGACTCCGTTTTGACCCGTTGGGAAACCCGATTTAAGGCGGAATAGACGGCCTTTCGTACATCGCTATCCAGTGCGCCCACTCGGCGCAGCGCGTCACGGACGCCGCGGGTTTCCCCTCTGAGATCAATCATGTGACATTGGCCTCCAATCCAAGAGCCAGCATGCCCATATTGGCTTCCACGCGTTCGATGCGGAATCGCTTCCCGTTAACAACAACCCTTTCATTCTGCTCAGGCTCCTCGCCGAAGTCCTCCAGGCTTAGATACAGCGTATGGGTAATGACTGATACGCCGTCTTCTCCCGCCCATGGATGTTCAGAGTCGGCCGACTGGTCGAGCACCGCAGCCATTTCGCGGCCATTAATTATAAAAAGATCGCCAAATTCAGCCGGATTCAAAAATACCGACCGGTCATTGGCCAGATATTCCTTGAACGTCTTCATTCCGCCTGCTCATAATACTCGGCATATTGCTTCTGTCGACCTTCGGCGCCGGATTCCGGGTCGATTCCCAATTCAAGCAGTAACTCCTTCTGCTCGGTCGATTTCAGTTTCCCAAACTCCTCCGGTGTGGGAAGTTCCTCTTCCTCAGGAGGAAGGGCAGGAGGTTCTTCCACTCCACCAGCCGCGGCGGTAGCAATGAATTTACCATCGATAAGGTAGTGTACCTCTTCAGGATCCGCATTAAAAAAGGAACCCCGCGGATACAGGACTCCTTCATGCTTTACAAAGCCTCTATTCACCTGATATTTCAAATTCATTACCTCCCTTATTGTGCAACCGTGTTGATGACGGCCCAGGAATCAATATCAAACGGCTTTGGCAGCGGGCGAGATTTCAAGATCAGCGACTTAGTGTCATCGTTCCGATTAACCACCACTTTGGACACCCGCGGGGCTTCAATCGTTCTAAAGTTGATATCGCCTTCAGGAATTACTGTGTTCGCTCCGTACAGCATTTCGCCCAGATCCATGCTGCCGACAATGACTTTATCAGGCTCGATATACGGCTTCAGCTTTCCGGTTGCATCGTCGAAGTACCAGGCATGATATACAAAAAGATCAACACCAAGCTCTGTCAAGCGGCCAAGATAAGCATAGCCGTTGCCGTTTTGAATGTTGAGCTGCGGGTTGAACGTCCCAAACTGTGCATACCGGAGATCCATATGACGTTTTAAAAACACATCGTCAGCCAAGATGTTCCGAGCGGCATTTTCACCGAGCAGCACTCTTTCCGGGTTGTATCCGGCTTGCCGTACCAACGTTACCGCTTCAGCCAAATCGTTATATTTGTTCGACGTTCCTTGGCTCCACTGTGCTGCGCCGACCAAATTGATAACATTGTCGAATTGATAATCGACCGTGTCCTCTCGGACCTTCGTCGCCGTGTCATCAACATAGCCGCTGACCGTCACTCTGCCCGTCTGCATCAATTGGGCAATCATCACTTCTTCACGGCGTACAATCATATCATCCAGTTCGTTATAGTCGTTCTGCATCAGAACTAGCGCCCGCTCTTCCGGAGTCATACCGCCAAATACACTTTCGCCCGGGAGGCGGCCTTGCAGCAGATCGGTGTCATACGGCCGAGAGATGTTAATGAACGGCGCGGTGTAAATCTCCGTCCGGTACCCGTCACGCCGTATGTTAATTGGGCGTGATCCTTCCGCGATAAAGGGAGCAATACGCTGTTTATTTTTCACAAAGTCCAACATCACATGTTTGGTTGGAAACGTAGAGAAGGAAGGGAAATAGTTATCACGCAAAAACGTGGTTACCGGGAGACGGCGGGAAGTCATCCGCCCCATCGTTTGCGGTTCGTTAATGCTGATGCTGCCGTCAAAAGCGGCATTCTGCGGCCGGGCAACGCCACGCTGCAGACGATTGATAATGCTGCTCTGTTTCAATTTCATGATCTGTATTCCCCCTTTTAATAGTCAAACCGGAAATGAATATTCCCTTGCCGCAGTTCTTCTGCGTGGGCCTGTACGGTATCACCTTTGGCTACGGTCAAAACATCACCGTTAAAGACGCCAGATTTAAATACGACCACTTCGACGGCTTCTCCAGCCGTATCCACGGTCTCTGCCAAAACATAGCGCGCAACCTGACTCCCGTCTGTTGCTGTCTTATTCACTAGCTTCGCCTGACCGCCCGTTGCCAAGGTACCGAGAACCGAGCCCTTGAGCAAAACACCTTGATCAGGCGCCAGCGTAACGGATGTAGTCAGGGCGGAAACCTCGGTCCCGGCAAAAAAGTGCTGCAACGCAGCATTGTCAAAACGTTCAATGATAGGCAATGTTATTACCCCCTTCTAATATTTTGCGGACGTTCAACCTGAGCGGCCGCGGCAAACGTATTAAAAATGGTGTTGATGTCCTGCAGGTTGTTTAGGTCATACTCTTTCTCTTGAACCTGGGCCAGCGGCTGGGCCTGAACTTCGCCCGTACCGGCTGCTTGGTTGGCAGCGACCGCCTGAGTGAATAAGCCGGCGTTCAGCATCTTCCCTTCGTTCATCGCCTTAAAGGCAAGCTGTTCCGCACTGATTGGATTGACATACTTGGCATCGTTCACTAATTGAGGATCAATGTTACCTGCAATGGCGTCGATGGCTTTCAAACGTTCCCGTTCTTGGGCGGCTGCTTCTGCAGCTCCATTTCCAGCTGCCGCGACCTGAGGAGCGACGTTTTGCGGGGCTGCAACCGGTGATAGGTTAGATGAAATAGCAGACGGCGTTGCCGCAGCCTGTGGCGATGGTGTATTAATGGAGCTGGTTGGTTGATTAGTTCCTGTTCCTTGCATGGGATCCTCTCCTTTTAATTTCGAAAATGGATGACCTTTAACGGCCAGTGAATTTACAATGACATATTGTCCGGCATTGACGACTTCCACGGTTTTGTCATACAGCACCTCGTCGGCAAAGCCCATTTCATAGGCCTGTTTTCCGGTAAGATAAGTTTCGGCTGTCATCAGCTTGGAGATTTCCTTCTCGGAAAGGTTGGCCTTTGCCGCATACGCAGCAACGATTGAGCCTTTGATTTGGTCAAGCAGTTCTTTCATACCGGCAAGGTCTGAGGCATTAAAATAGCCGTTGATGCCGATCAGTGGATCATGAATCATCAGTGTAGCGTTGACGGGCATTATTAGCTTGTCGGCAGCCATAGCAATTACGCTTGCTGCGGAAGCGGCTATACCATCCACATATACCGTTACATGTGCTTTGTTGCGTCTCAGAACATTGTGAATGGTATGGGCTGCATACACGTCACCGCCGTCGCTATTAATGTAGACCGCAAGGTTTTTCTTCTCACCGAGTGCATTCAGCTCGCGGATAAACTCTACCTGGTCGGTCGCCTCCATGCCAAATGACTCATAGATCCAGCCGTCTCCGTTGGTAATGGTGCCGTAAATGTACAGTTCAGCATCATCCTCGCCGCTGTTGACAATGTTCCAAAATTTCAGCTTAGGCATTGGCATCTTCTTTTTCACCTCCTTCTTCAGGTCCCATACTTGGATTATTGATATTTGGCAACCCGGCGCGCGTCTCCCATTCCCGGCGGAGCACATCAATATTTGAATCCCAGTCCATGCCGGTCAGCTCGCTAGTCTCTTTCTCGAACGTGGAAAATCCGTAATTAATCCGCATAGCCGACGCTGTTACCTCTTTGATTGGGTCAATTTGTCCAGGGCTTGGCCCGATCCATAGGGCGGAACTCCAAAGCTTTCGGCGAGCAGGGTCCGCAAAAAATCCGGGTGCTTGAATGCGCCCGGTGGATACGGCTTCGAAGAGCCACGTTTCATATAGAGGCTGACAAAAGTCCGCTGCGAACCAGTCCCGCCGATCCCGGAACGTCCTCCAGGCTTGAAGCAGGGCGGCCCGGCTGGCTGAATAACTACTGTTAAACACGCCAAGAAGCACTTCGAACGGCATGTCCAGCGCAGACCCGGCGAGCTTCGCCATCATTGTTGTAAAGGCATCAAAGCCGGCCGTAGGGTGTTTAGGGTCGCCGAATGTTACGTCCTCACCTTTTCCTAAGACGTTGATAGTGCCCGGGCCCAGCTCATAGCTGGCGAGTCGATCTTCTGGCGACATATCAATCTGATCCTCAGCAGAAATCGAGTTGGAAAAAGGAATATCCCCCTTCTCCCCGCTCTCCACCTTGATAAAAGCAGCGAAAAAGCTGTTAACGATGGCCGCAGCAATCTCAGCATCAGCGTACCGGTTCATCTGCTTAATCTGTTCGATGACCGGTGCGAGATAGGGGACCCCGCGATATTGGTCCGGCCGCTCTGGATCCACGATAAATAAACAGTTCGGCAGACCCGTCACCGTATTAATCGCCTCCACGCGTGCCCAAGAAAGAGCGCCACGAGTGGGCAGCAGGGAATTCGGATGTTTATTGCTGATCCAATAGGCGACGACTTTCCCGCTGGCATCCGTCTCGACGCCGTTTTGAATGGCGCCTCCGCCCTCCAGTTCTGTAAAGGTACCGGGTTCAATCCCGCTTAAAGGAAAAGCTGGCAGGCCGTTAAACTGACTGGGATTGTTCAGCCGGTCTGCTTCGACCAAGTGAAGGCGCAGCCGGTATGGGTTAAGCAGGTCTGGCCGATCTGCATATTTGACTATGGATAGGGCATCTCCATTTAGTAGCCACCCCGTTAGCGCAATACGCTGGGCGTCATAAAAATCATTCAGGCCCGTGTGGTCAATCTTCGACGATGCCCACAGGCCGAACTCGAATTCAGTTTTGTCCTCCCATTCCTTCGCCTGCTCCGGCGTTAACCCCAGCATTCGGTAATTGAGCTGGCACTTCAGCGATAAGCCAGAGCCCAAGATGTTACTTTTATTCTTGTTGATCGCTCCGGCCGCGAGCCCGCCGCTCATATAGAGGTCCCGCGAGCGTTCCCGCAACAGCCGAAGGTTGCTGCCGATGTCCTCCTGCGGGCTGCGGCTGTCGCTCTCCCAACCCTGCATAGACTTTTTGCGTCTGCTGGCACCCGAATGCGAATACCCGCTATTTGTGAACTGCTGCAACACAGCCATGTGCACTCTCGCAGACGCCCGTTTTAATCCCCGAGCTGGAGAAAGCCAAGCAACCGCTTTATCCACAATATTCACAAGTTTATCCCTCCTTTCAAAACCGGGTCAGTTCACGCCTAGTGATAGTTCAATTTGTCAGCTGCGCCTGACCTTATTACAAGTCCCGGTAAATGACCCGATATGATTTTCGCCCTCCATTCCCTAGTTCGACTGCACATTCCAGATCGTCTCGCTGCTGCTCCAGCTTCTCGATCTCCTCGCGCACCGCGTTTAAATCGCCGCGGCGGAGCCTCCGAGTCCCGACGCTGTATTCTTGAGCGCCCCCCAGGATTGCTTCTTCAGCTGCATAGTATGCGTCCAGGCGACGTATGACCGATTCTAATCGCTGTCTACTGCGCTCCCGCACCCGCTGATTCATTAAACCACCTACCAAATGTTTTGTTTTTTGACAAACCGTTTCTTACCATTCGAGGCCGTTTTCTTTTTGTGTGGTTGCGGAGCCGGTGCGCCGACCGCCTGCAGCAACTGTTCGAAAATGGGCTGCACAATCTCTAGGGCCGTAAGTGCATAGTTCCGCAAGTCAAACGGCTCATTTCGGGCAGTCGTTTTGACAAACTCGTAATGCGGTTTCCCTCGCACAAAGCGCAATACCTTTCGTTCCGACGTTAGCCCTCGGAAATATTGGGCGGAATACCCTTTGTCTGCGGCGGCTGGGAAGTGGCAATACCCGGGACCGGTTTCCTCCAGCTTCAGATTGGACATGATCCGTTCTTTACCGGCATCGACGCCAACCCGAATCAGCAGACATTTCTGCCGGTTCCGCCGGCTGGATCCGATAATGATTGGTTTTCCAGGTCCACCTTCGCCCTTTATGGCATAAATCCGGCGATGTTCCCTGCTAGCGCAGTATCTGTAAACCTCTGTAGTGTGATGCCCGCCTGAGTCAATGCATGCTGCGGTCACGACCATCGGTGTTCCATCTGCCCGAAGCCAGGGTCTTTCCAGATAAGCATCCAGCTGCTGCCAGGTTTCCGGATGGTCCGGCTTCCCGTGGATGATATGATATTGAATGCCCCAGCTTTCTTTTCCCGAACCCCATCCGACAACCTCCACTTCTAACCGATCGTCTTGCGTATCGACGCCGGCGGTCAGTAAAACCACATCCTCCGGCACATCGGTTTCTGGTCCATAGTCCTCCCGCCGCTTATACAGTTCTTCGTGATCCAGCTTGTCGCCGGTCTCTTCCCAAGTTTGAGCCAGTGAAGTATTGGTCCAGGTCTTAAGCATTTCCGGACCGCCTCTGTAGGCTTCTCGGAAGTTATGCACAATCTCTTTCCAACTCACGAAGGAACTTGCCAACTCGTTAAGATGGAAACCGCGGGTTTTGGCATTGTCTTTCCGTGCGATCCATTCGCCTTCTCCGGCTTTCCAATCATGTTCCCCATGGAGAGCGCCGCAGGTACGGCAGGCATGGTCCACCGTTCGGGTTGTCTTTGACTCCTCATCGTAGTCGTAAATGATTTGTCCCCATTCCAGCGGCTGCTTTTCACCGCAGCTCGGACATGGCAAGCACCACTGTTCCATGCTGCTTTCCTCGTAAGCAAATTCAATCCGCGAGGTGCCTTTGGTTGTCGGCGTGCTGACCATGATCCGTTTTCGATTCCAGAAGGTGGTCGTCCGCTTCGTCGCCAGGTTGACCGGATCCCCCTCGGTGCCCGCTGATGCCGGATAACGATCCACCTCATCAAGAAGTAGAACGCGGATCGGCCGAGACGCAAGCGAAGCAGGAGCATTGGACCCGGCGATGGTGATGTGTCCGCCGGGAAACTTTTTATGCATAAGTGTGTTCCCAGCGCTCCGGCTCTTCACATCGCGGATTTTCTTTCCAAGGGTCGGTGTATCCCGGATCATGGGAGCCAGACGATCCTTGGAAAAAGCCTCGCCCATTTGCTCGGTTGGCTGAACCATCATGATAGGCGCCGGGTCATGGTCGACAAAGTAGCCAATCGTATTCAGCAGAACTTCCGTTTTGCCGACCTGTGCCGAGAACATCATCACAATGGTCTGAACGCGCGGGTCGTTAATGGCGTCCATTACTCCCCGCTGGAATGGGGCGCGGCTTGTCCTCCATTGCCCTGGTTCGGCGGATGCCTCCGCAGAAAGCCGGCGATAAGCATCGGCCCATTGGGACACGGTTAAATCAGGAGGCGGTGCGGCTAGCTTAGCGACACCGCGGAATAGCTTGGATAATTTAGCTGGTATCATCGTTGCTCAACTCCACGAATTCCGAGCTTGCGGCGTAGAATTTCTGCGGGTCGTATTCCGAAAGCTCTGTCAGCGCTTCGTGTACTTCGCGAGTCAGCATTTCCAAAATGACCGGAAGTTCGTCTTTCCCCACCAATTGAGGCGCAAGCTTGGAGGGCATGGCGAGAATCCGGGAACGAAAAGCAGCAATCATGTCGTTCATGACCAGTTCCACGTCACCCGATCGGTGTAGGTCCCCTTGCATCACCGCAAGCTCCAGCTCCGCCTTTTTCCGCTTTGCCCGTTCATGCAGGGCACGTTCATCGAAATAATCCACCTCGGATGTGGTACTGCCATTCTCCCGTTGAAACCGCATGTAGTTCTGCACACTTCCGACAGCATTGTATTTTCCTCGTCCGCTCCGGACAATGATCCCTTCCTCGGCTAATTGCTGTACGCGTCTCGGTGTCAATCCAAGCAGTTCAGACAGTTGAACCGCCGTGAGTGTCATTTCGCTTTGCTGTTCCCCTGATTTCGCCAAATCATTTCCCTCCTTTCCCAAAAAAGTGAACCCGAAATGCGAAAAAACCCTTGCAGGACAAGGGTTTACGTTCTATACATTATATACGGTTTTTTATACACTTTACTGCATACCGAAACGAAGCGATCATTTTGAATTTGTATCTAGCCAGATTTCGGGCTCACGCGCACCCGCACCCCTTCGCCTCCCGCGGAAGGACCCGTGGCTGGAAAGCAAGGGGAATTCGCCTCCGCCCGTCGAATAAAACAAGTTGTCAGTCTTACTTTATCAACGGGTAAAGGGGTGTAACTATGAACAATGAAGAGTTATATGCGCTGGTCAGAAGCTTGCCAGTGTCCAATTACAAAGATCACGGTCCGCTCGTCAAATTCTCCGACATTATCACGGCCTGTCGCCTTAGAGGAGCTGACGACACTAAAGCACTCAAAGCAAGTCTTCGCCAATTAGAAGCAGAGGGGCTTCTCACCGTCGTCGTCTCTACTACTTTTGAAGAATTGTTCACCGGCGTTAAAGTTCATTAATAGCGGGAGTTCAGGTTGCAAGCCAGGTCCTGAAGGTACTGTCCAATTTCCAGCACGGTCTCCCGTTCTTCGTGCTGGATTTGGCGGTACAATTCCCACGCCTTTTCTTCAATGTTCTTTGGCTGTCGATGCTTGGGTAAATCAGCATGTTTGCTTTCTGTAGTCAAATAGTCAGGAGCCCCTTCCCCGTAAACGCGACGAAGGGCTTCGCCAGTGACGTATACGGCTTCATAGAAATCCAATCCGCGTTCTTCGATAAGCTTTTGGTGTTGCACAATGGCGGACTCATTTTGTCGCAGGAGGTCACACACCTCTTTAATGTAACCCGCCCAGCTCACATTCACGCTTTCCAACCATATCACCCCTTCAGTCTTCCATGCATTGGAGTCAGACGATCTAATACCAATACTATTTGATGTACTTACATCAACACCTGCACCAACACCCGTTTATTATCCAGTTGTTCCGAGTGCTGCCGCAACCTGCCGGGCGATCTCGTCATGAATCATCTTGGCCGAATATAGCTTCGGCGTGGTCGATGTGCCTGCCTCGAGTTCTGCTGCAGTCCCTTGCGGCGGTGCTGCTGGGATCGGAGTATTTCCGGCCATCGCTTGGTTCGCACCTGTGCCGATCACAAGGTTTGATGTGCCCGCGCCAATTGCTGTACGGGCAGCAGTTGCATCCGTGGCAGTCAGGACTTGCCGCCCTACTGCCGAAGCGTCAGAGATGTCAACAGCAGCAGGTTTGTAATCCCCAGCCTTGGCTGTTGTTCCTGTGGTTCCAATCGTAAGGTTAGATGTACCTGCACCAATGGCGGTACGTACTGCGGCAGCGTCTGTACCTTTCAAGATCGTCTTTCCAATGGTCGAAGCATCGCTGATTTCCTCAACCTTCGGTGCATAGTTGCCGGGCTTTGCATTGTTGGCTCCTGTACCTAAAGCCAGATTGGAAGTCCCTGCCCCGATTGCGGTGCGAGCAGCTGCAGGGTCTGTTACCTTGAGAATCGCCTTACCCAATTCAGTTGCGTCTGTGATGTCGTCCGCCGTCACAGTAGCGGGTCCGCCACCACTTCCACCGCCAGACATCGGCAACGGATTATTAGGGCCAACGGCTACAAGTTCCCCTTCAGTGTTTTCTATAAACAACACCTTACCTAGATACGATTCATATTTGATACTCAAGCTTCCCATCCCCTTTGCAATGTTTGTTAAGAAGGCGTATGCCTTCTGCTGTTCAGATCCATGAAGGTTAATTGCCTTTGTAGTTTCTACAACCTGGCCAATGTCCACAACCAGCATATTGACCTCAGGGACTTGCAGGAGCGGACGGAGGGTCTCAGGTATATCACCGACAAATACACTGCCCGTCATTAATCCATGATTGATTAGCGACGGACCCAAATAAATAAGCTTATCTGGATTGATTTTCCCCACCCCTTTCAACGGAAAATAAAAAAGCCCAATCAAAAAAAGATTGGACTTATGGCGTATATTTTGTTTGACAATCGTAAAACAAAATGCTATAATGTATATATAAGGAGGTGATAATATTGAAGACAAGGAAAGAAAGACAGAAAGAGGATAGGGACAACAAAATCAAGTCGGCGACTGGCATCATCGGCTTGATTGTCCAAATCCTCACCCTCATCAAGCTACTGCTCAAGTAGTAAACCCGAAACCTCGGCCCCGAAAGGGGCCAGGCGGTAGGGGGTGAATAACAAGGGCTGTCTTTCTTCCAGTATAACATACTGACAGGAGTGATAAAACATGACTCGCAAGAGTACAGAACTGGTAACCTATGCCACACTGGTCATAAGCATCATCAACCTGATTATCCTGGTGGTGAAGTGGTAATGACGCCATTTGAAAATCAGGAAGCAATGAGTAAGTGGGTTGAAGAGAACATCCTGTTTACCTCGGAAGCCATGGAGGTCATGAACTGCACGCGGCAAAATCTCCATCATTTTGTACAGAAAGGCCGGCTGGTTCCTATAAAGACGGTGGGCCGGGAACGTCTATTCCTTCGCTCTGATGTGTTAAAGTTGCAGGAATCCGTCAGTTCCTATAACCGCAAACCTAAAGATGATCAGCCCAGCGAATAAGCTGGGCTGATTTCTCAGCAAAAAAGAGCACCTTTTGAGTGCTCTAGTATTTTAACTTTCCATAATCTCTTTAAGTGTCCAGGATACACTTTCCTTTCCTGCCGTGCTTCTAGCAGTTACCTTTAACACTTCTAAAGTACATTGATTGTCTAAATGCTTCGCAGCCTTAGGTATCAGAAACTTAGGAATTCTCCCGGTAAAAATCTCTCCCTCATATGGCATAAACTCGAAAGACCCCGTTCTTACATTAACTGCGGTAAGCTTACCTGTCGTGGTTATTTCCTCTTCAGAACTCTCCAGCTTATCTGTAAGTATTGTAAAAATTCTCTCTGCTTTTTCCGGATCCAATTGAACAGTTGCTTTTTTTGGACTCCCACTGGTAGTCCAATTAAGATTAATCGGAATTCCAAGCTCTTTGATACTCTTTGCCCAATCTGTATAATGACTCAATGTTCTTTTCCCTAAATACGAAGCGGCTTCAAGCAAAGACTCTTCTTCATCTGATGCATAAAGGAGATTAAACAACTCGTTGATTATTTGTCTTTGGGGTGGTTCCTCAAAAGTTAATTGTTTATTGTTCTCCAATTCAATAACTGCAATAAAAGAGCCTGCTTTTACGGCTTTAAGAACCCATGTATTTCTGTCTATAATTTCTTGTGGAATGGGACCTCTGTTACTTCGTTGATTAAACAAGGTATTTGCCACATTGTCAGTGAGCGATTGAACTCCTCCAAGAACAGCCACTAATGATCTAACAGACACTTCTCCTGAAGGTAAGTCTTCAGGATAAAGAGTTACCTCTAATTCCTCGAATTCATTATTTATACATTCTTCTTCCCTGACCCTCTCAAGATCAGTTATTCGCATTTCTACAGAGTTAATTTCTAACTTTGTCAGAAAATCGGGTATGCCTAATGCTTGATTCATCCTTTGTATTTCCGCGATATAATCAGAACTACTAGCTATCTGTTTATCGAGGCTATCGAAGATGTTCATGAAGCTATCCCCCCAATCATCATCTTGGATAACAATTCGTCCTTCATAATTTCGACCATGCCCTTTGGCTCTCGAGATCTATCAAACGCAAATTGTCCCATCCAATACGTTTCTCTCGTTGCTTGATTGGGATCAACTCTTTGCTGTTCTGCTTCATCCCAATGTTTAAACGTGAGACAAAAGTAAGCGTCACATCGAAATTCCCTTGAAAGGTTGCTAATTATATATAAAATCTTTTCAGCTTCCTCTTCGCTTTCGATATCCTCGGGCCCATAAAAGACAACAAGGTCAATATCGTTTGGGTCAAGCTTACGAGTGAGAAAGCTGCCATCTAACCAAATATAACGTGGCACTTTGATTTGCAGAAGTTGACCTAGCCAGTATTTAAAATTTTCATATATTATTGGTCTTTGAGTTGACCCGGTAAAATCACGCACAAATTGTTGTTCAAATTCTTCGATGTTGTATTGATGAATCCCGGGGTATAGATTTCCGTTTTCCAAGAAATCTTGAGGCATTATAATATTTCCCCTTCATTATTTCCAAAATATTGATTCAATAACCCTTATTATAGCTTCAACAATTCTTAAGTCAACGAATATTAATGCTTTAGACTTGTTGTTATACCCCTTCGAGATAGTACAGCATCTTTCAAAATATTTATAAAAAGAGCCTCCTTTCGGAAGCTCTAAATCCAAAACCTATAATTAATGCCCGACTTATAATTATTTCCTATTAATAGCGGGCTTTTACACGGGTCAAAACCACAAGAAAAGATTTCTTTTCAGTTCTTCGCTCACTCGACGCTGCGCCTCCTCAATGTATCCTTGGACAGACGAGGAAGTAATCCCCAGTAAATTAGCAATCTGTCCATGACTAAAGCATTCACCGTGAGCCAGCATGTAACATTCCCGTTGCCGCGGGCTGAGATACCGCAGCGCCTCTTCGATCTTATCTCGCTGGTCGTCGGTCAAATTACTCGGGCTGCCGGCGGTGGAGCGGCTGGCGAACGCTTGCATCTTGAGTGGATCCAACAGTATCTCCCGCTCGTATCCGGCGCGCCGCTCAATCCCTCGCTTATTTCCCGGCTGCCGCCCCGTGCTTAGCCATTCGATTGTATATCCCAGATCGGATATCATGCCTGATATGACCTTCTTATCATCTGCATCGTCCCGCTTATGCGCTTGCCTGTATGCCCTCTCGGCCTTTCTGAGGGAGATTTTGTAATTCAGGATGTCCGCCGGGCCGAGATCCTTATACGACGTTACAGGGTCGCTCTGTGCTATACTCATCCTCATTCCCCTTTGCATGATATAATTGGTTGTGAGGACTGATCATTCTTGCCCTGCTGCGTCAGGGCTTTTTTCTATATAAACGCATTTAACCGCGTCGGAAAACGTCCGCATATTAGTGGAGATTGGCCGCCCGTAGCTTGCCCGGACTCTGACCCATGTAGCGCCGTAAGCTTCGACGTATACGGGCTTGGCCGTCCTGCTGGCGCCGTAGTAGATAAAATGGCGGTGGCCTGCTGCTAAGGCTGCTTTGATTGCCTTCAGTTTCATCGCTTGCCCCTATGGCGCTTGTCGCCAGACATATCCATCACCATTGCAGCCGTGGCTGGGATATAAGCCCCTTTATGCTCCCCAAAAGTTACCCGATAGCCGTCCCGCTCCTGTTTAGCTCTAAAGCCAACACCGGATACGATGCTGCCGGTGGGTACATCGATGTTTTGGGTGGTTTTAATTATCATTACTTCCCCTCCCTTTGCTTATTTTTATAATTAACAACAAGCAACTCTCACTTACAAAAAAAGACTTGACATCACTTTTGTTACTAGATACCTTCCCGTGAGCCCTCTCGCCGGTCTCCAGAGCCTACAAAACGCCAAAATCGCATTTGATATACTATTGACGTAAGTTAAATAATTGGAGGCGAAAAAATGTTAAAAACTAATGGTGTTATGAAACAAGCGGCTGATATGATTCTAGTTCAAGCATCCGGAATGACTAGTACATGCAAATTTCAAGTTCCTAATTCCGCAGAAAGTTACACTAAAGCACAGCTGAATTTTATCGCTGCTGGGATCCTCAATTATGAAAACACTATTGGTAACGGCGGAGGTTGCGATTCTACAATGAGAGAATTGTTCCCTGGACTTGCAGCATGGGCTGGTATTAAGTAAGAATAAACCTATGGGGTGGTCCTCTGGAGAATCACCCTTTCTTCTTTTAAGTCTATTGCTCTTCTCGCCCTCCTCTATGCCGCCTCTCTTCAGTCAGGCTTATATAGTCGGTTGGTGGCCTTCGGTCGGTTACATTCTTTCGCCTCTAAAATCTGCTCCCCTATCGTCTTCTGCCCTGTTGGATGCTTGTCTACCCTGGGACGTGTCGGACAGTTCCAACTTCCGCCCTGTTTCTCGTAAAGTGAACGCCATCCAGCTGCGCGGAGGCTTGTCCCCGGTTCATTCTTTAGCGTGTATGTGATGATTCGGCGGTACCCGAGGGCCTTGGCTGCTCTCCACGCTGCGCCGTATAGCATGGATGCCGCATTCTTGGTGCCGTCCGTGCAGCAGCGTGTAACCTCTAAGGTCCGGTCATTATCTAAATGCCGAGCGACTGGCCTGCCGACCATCATCACGCCGACTACCTTGTTGTCGTCACTAACAGCGATGCTGTACTTGTGGCCCTGCGGAGGGATATGGTGCCGATGGTGCTGCCGGACGAAAGCGCAGGATTCCTCAAAGCTGACCGGTTGAAGAGTGAGCATCGATATTCGCCCCCTGTGTCTGTGTCATGCTCCCTTAGCTCCTTCCCGCGCTTCCCGGCGTTTGTGGAGTTCATATCGTTCTTCCAGCCATTCTCGTGGTATCACATACCCTGCCTCACCGTAGCGCTGCATAGCCTCTTCAATTTCCTTGATACGGAGGTCTTCCCAGATATACCGTGGTCGTAATCCAATTGGTGGTTTGTTCATTCCGTCTTCTCCCCTTCCTTAGCTCCTTCCCCAAGGGCGGCGTTTATCTTGATAATGATCATGTTCCCGGTATTGTGTCGTAAGCTGGGCGACTCCAAATCTTCCTGCATCAAAGGAATGAGGCTCTTTACTTCTTCCAGCGCTTTGGTTAGTCGGGCTATGGTCTGCTGTGCCTCGGTCAGCGCCTTTTCTAAGCGTTCTTCAGCACATAACGGGCAACTATGTTCCCCTGTGTCTTTCCCATCAATCATGTCCGTGTGAATTGCGTTGAAACTGAAGCCGCAGTCTTCACATTCCCAAAGCTCCGTTTTCTGTTGCTCTGCATCTTCCAGAGCAGCCAGCAAACGTTCGTCTTCGGTCGGCAGTATTACCTTCTGCAAATACTCCGACGCAAATAATCCGCTAAATCCCTCCAAAAACACAGAATCCTGAGCAAGCGCCCCAGTCCCCCGCGTAAATTGGTCGCTGCTGCACGTCCAGATCCGGCCGTTATGCGTTTCTGCCTCTATGCAGGTGTGCATTACTACCCGGTCGCCTTTTTTGAGCTTGGTTGTTTCTTTCCGTTCTGGTGTCATCCTGTATCCCTCCTTTAATTGGGGCGGAGCGAATTTACTTAATCAACTCCATCGTCAATTTTGATGTTTCGTTATCAAGGAGCTGCAGCCACTCGACCTTATATGGACTGGTCATGCAGCTCGGATCGTATTCGCACACCCTGGACCCATTCCTGTTTGTACGATACCGGTGTGGCTTCGCCACGTATGCCCATACCCACCGAGTGCCTTCGGACTCGCATAGTTCGGTGACAATAACACGCCTGCCTAACTGTGATTCGGTATACAAGCGCGGCAGCATTTCCTTGCGCGGATCTTCCGCGATAATTTCACATACCAATCCGATCTTAATACTGTCAAAATCGAGAGGTCGGGATTCGCATTTGATCAACGTCTTTCGCTCGAGGGCCGGAGTTTTCGTTATTTCTGGAGACTGAATAACTTCCGGAAAATCAAACAGCGTCATTTGCTCGGCAGCAGGCTTCATTGTTCATCCTCGATCAGACTGCTGTATGTTTCCCCACACTCCGGGCAGGCTGGTTCCTCCAGCTCGTCCCCTTCGATCTGTAAGATGGCGTATTTGCGACCACAATCGCACTTAAAGACGTCCCATGTCTCCAAAGTCATCGCCTCCTAAAATAACTCCATTTGGCCGAGCTCCAGATCCTTTAACTGCACATAGTTTGGGGCTTGCTCCCAGATGTCGCCGCCGATTCCCCGGAACTCATATTCTCGCCGGACCTGCGTGCCCGAGTGGTATGGTATAACGGTGTAGCAATGGAGCTGGCCTGATCCATACCCTGAAAGGGCGCGTCCGACAAAACTCCGCTTGTAGAGCTCGTTTACAGCTATCAGTTCGACTTCGTTGCCAGTTGCGGCGATGATCCTCCTGAGCTCTTCAGCATGCTCGAGCATTTCCGGTTTGCTGGCTTTAACCGCGTGAGGTGATCCTCGATAAAAACTATCAGTCATGCCCTCCGTGGCACCTCCTTGATCTTGATTTGTACCCGACCCCATTTGTGAGGTTTGCGGCGTTTGATTTCTTCCTCGACTGCAATGATGTCCCATGGAGTAGCCTTTAGGTCCTGTAGGACGACCTGCAGTTCCTGATCTGTGGCTGCTTTAAAATCCATAAGATCACTCCTTATCCTTACCGGCACCGCCGCCGGGCGGCTATGGCGTTATGATCCAAGTCTGTGAGCTTGTCCGGGTCTAACTCCTCGGCCATCCGAGCATAAAGCGGGGCGTAACGGAATTGGCTCTTTGCCTTTGCGATGTAAATATAACCGGCAGGCTCTTCGTCCGGCCGGACCGGCGCGCCAACTCGCTCGCATTCCCGCTCCAGCCCCAGCCATTCACCTGCTGGACGCTCCATAGACCATTTGCCGCCATTGACCCACTCCCCATTGATTTGCTCCGGCTTAGGGACAAATACAGGCTTACCGGACGCTTTAACCTGCGGCTGGTTTAACCACGCGTTTGCTCGCAACCATCTTCCCCCTCTCATGTTCCCGCCGCTCCGCTATCTGGTCGATCATGTCGATTAGCTTTTCCCTGATAAAGGCTTGGCTGAACGCGGCCGGAATGTTGCAGGTGCTGGCCTCGCTGCTGATCTGAGCGACAATGTGGTCAGCGGCCTCCAACTTCTCGTAAAGTCGATATTCCAGGGATTCAAATATGTCTTCCAGCTCCCGGAGCATGTACCGGTTGCGTTGTTCTGGTGTGATAGCCATTACCTGCCTCCGTTCATTCGGAGCATGGCGTCTTCGCGACGCTTGGAGGATGCTTGATTCTCGTAAATGTCCGTGCTGCCGAGGATGCGATCATATATGCGACCATCTTCATCCAGGGGGCGCCCTTCCTTGTCTTTTTCAAACCAACGCTGCAGCCGGCGAAGGTCTAGATTTGTTGTGAAGTTTGTCGGCTTACCCTGGCGGCCGTTGAGGATTGGGAACAAGATGTCGTTAAACTCATATTCCGTTAGGTAGCCGCTGCCCAGCTCGTCCAGCGTGAGAAGGTCGGCCGCTATGGCGCCGTTGATAATGTCTGTAAGGCTCACTTTTGACCCTGACCGGTTGCTGTCTTTGGCAAGGTTGAATAACTGCGGGACATCCAGGAAGAGACAAACCCAGCCCCGTCGATCCAGTTCATGGCTAATGGCTGCCGCCAAGTGGCTTTTCCCGTTGCCGGGCTTGCCGTGGAACAGAAGGCCGGTCTTCCGCCCCTCGAATCTCCGGACAAAATCGCCCGCCGCCTTACAGACACGTTCCGTCCCGGACCGTTGGGTGAAGTTGTAAAAAGTCGCTTGTTTCAACGCTTCATTCATGATCGACCGAGCATATATCCGCTCCATCTTGGCCCGGCGGATTTTCCGTTCTTGCTCCTTCTCTTCCCGCTCCCGCTCCGCTACCACGCAGGGGCAGGCTGGCTTCAGTCCCCATTTCTTGTTGATCGGGATGTAGGTTCTGCCGATTGTCTGCCGGCAGCCGACGCAGCTGTATGTTCCTTCGTACTCGCTATCTGCGAACAAAGAGGTCGTCATCCGAAGGGGCTTCTTCGCGAACTCCGCCGCTGCCGACCGCTCCATTTGCTCCAGCATGCTCGTAATAGGTTCCGTAGTAATTGGGCTGCTCGGGCGGCGGCGGACCGTAGTCATCGTATTCCGCAAAAGATGCTTGTCCTCTTCCGGAAGATTCAACTCCTTGATGTCCAATGTCTTCCCCTCCTTGCAGGTAGTCTTTATAGGTTCCGGCGTTCAGGTATGTGGCCGGCATTTTTGCAAATTCGGAATGAAGTCCAATGGTCTTTAAGTCATTAGCGTAAAGGACGGTGCAGCGGATAAGCGCTTCACGCTCGCTAGGCTGAATTTTCTTTTTCCAGATTCCGTATGACTTGGACTTGTCCTTTTTCCGTGTTGCCGGGAACACTTTCCAAAACCGTTCAAAATCAGGGTCATAATTGCCAGCAGTGGGTTCGGCCGAAGGCGGAACATCACATAATGGTTTTATATTTTTATTTTCTTTACTTTCCTTTCCTTTACTTTCCTTTCCTTGCATTCCGTCAGTACTGCATTCGCTATGCATATGCATACTTTCCGCATTATCAGGAGAGTTGCCCGCCGATGACTTTCCCTTGCCCCATCTAGCTTCAGCGGCTTTTTTCTTGGCTGCATTAACCTTCTCCCTCTTGTCCATACGGCGGAGGAGCGACACGCTCCAAAAGCTCACTCCATCCGTTTCAAACAAGCCGAATTCATGAATACAGTCGTCAATGAACCCCTTTGCTGTAGTGCAATCGGTATCCATTTGTTTTGCATATGCATTGAAAGAGTACTTAGCCTGCATATCCAGTTTGTAGCTGTCAGCATCCCGCATCATTTCGACGAGGATCCAATACCAGCCGTAACCCTCCGAACCATACACGCCCCGCATCCCGAGTATCTTAGGATCATGCCGAGCGTTGCTGTCATGGGAAAAGTAATAAGCCTCTTTCATATGTCACCCACTCGTTTCGTAAAATTCCAAACGCTTTTGCTCGCCCCACTCTCGGCCAGCCTTCGTATAATCAACCCAATGATGGCATGTTCCTGAATTGACGGACGGGCCGCAGAGCATAGCAACGTCATTGACTGTGGTTTTGCCTTGGATTTTCCGGCGCCGGATAAGATGCGCGCACTGCAACTCCCCAACGCATCCGCACGCTCACAGCGGCCGCCGGAGCGGGCCAGCGCAGCGGAATAAACCGCCTTGCTGATCGCTCCGCGCTGCTTGGCTGTGGGTTTTTTGCGCTTGAAATCCGGTTTTGGACAGGGCCGGAACTCAAAAGTGCCGATCTTAAACCCCATGCCGACCACCGAACATATAGTGATTCAGGCAGGCATAATTACAGCACAGGGCCTTTCCGTGCTTAATCGCAGTCTGACCGGCGATAATTACTTTCCGGCACTTCGGGTTTGCACAGTTTCCGACGATCTCCAAATTTTCTTCGTCAGCAGTCGGCTGTGAATTGGTGTTCTGCATTGCGATCTCCTCCGATTGGTGGTATGATGGCCGTAATATTTTTTGTTTAAGTTCTGACAGCTCCCCGGCTCCTACCCCGGTGGGCTGTTTTTCGTTTGTGGATGTTATCCCCATCTTGTCCACACGTCCTTTCGGTCGGAAAGCCAAATGTGTACGTAGATTTCAAAGGTGATGCCCTTTGCCTTGACCCCACCCTCCGCCTGGAACCGATCAGCCAGCCAATGGAGTGTTTCATCAGGCAGCCTGGCGGTTTCATCTTTGACCGCAGCAATCAAGAGCATTGGTCGATCCTCGCAGCGGTGCGGACGTACTGGCGCCGGTAGTGCTCCCGGAGCGTTTCAGTCGGTGCTGTCTCTATCAGCTGCTGCAAATTCCCGCATACACGGACCCTCAATTTCCTGTTCATCATTCCCCTCCTACCCTTCTCGCCTGATTGGCACCCAGGCCGCAATGTAGTTTAGAACTTCCTGGAGGTCATGCCGCAGCACATCCTTGTAACTGCTGACGTTCCAACGGTTTTTAATCTCACGGTGCAGCTGACGGAACCATTCTCCCCGCGCTTCCTTGATCTGCTCAATACTGCAAACCCTCTCGTTAATCGCTCGTTGTACCCGGCGTTGCTGGCCGCTGTCTAAAGTAATCTGGGAATTGAGTTTCGTTTCCACTTCATCCATTCGCTCAACAAGGAGTCCTTGACTTGCCAGCAGGTTATGGGTTGCTGCCAAAAGTGACTGGATCGAATCTCGGTGGACTGCCTGTCCACGGAAATAGCTGTTAACCAACTGCCGTTGTACCTTCCAAGCAAGATCGTCATTAAAGGACTTTACGAGCATGAGATATCCGGATTCAGTAACAGCGATTCCGCCCCTGGGACTTGAAATTCCAAAGCGACGAATTTCGTCGGATTGAAACTTGTCCGGCGTGATGTCGTAATAATCTACGCCAGGGATGAAGCGGTCCCGGTTCTCCCGGAAATTCCGACTTGCCGTGCCTTCTGGTCGGCAATGAAGTTCGTCGATATCCTTGAAAGTTACGACCCGATTACCTTCGATTTCTCGGACGGTCAACTCTTTCACCTGTTGCCGTACATGAATTTGAATTGATTGGCTCATTCTTGCGATCCCTCCAGTGATGAAATAAATCTGACTTCCATATCATCAATGAAACGTTGTAACTTAACCTGGTCGGCGTAAAACCGTCGATACATTGCAATGATGCCTTTAATCAGCGATAGTTCTGCCCCGGCATCATGACAGCTTTGTAGAGTTGATAGAATCCCAGTTTCTTTTGACGCCGCCTTTTTCAAGTCCTGATCCCCCTTTCTCAAATCTCTGACACTTCAATACCGACATTCTGTTCACGCTGAGAAATCCACCGATCAACAGAAGTCTGGCGGAAGTAAATTTGTCCCCGCTGCCAAAAATGCGGAAGCCTGTCCTCTTTCACCATCCGGCGTATAGTACGGTCAGATACTTTCAAGTAATTGCAAAGCTCTTTTACATCAAAGATGTTTCCGTACAGCCGTCTATCAATTTCAGGTTGAAGTTCGGACAACAGCTCTTCCCGCAACCCTTGGCGAATATCTTTGCGCAAAGCTTCGATTAGATCAGCAGTGGTCATTTCAAATCAACTCCAGTCCTGCTTCCTTTCGTTGGAACAACCTTAATTTCTAGACCAAGAGCGTTGCAGGCCTTATTAAGAGTTGTCTCATTCCATCGACGGTTACCCTTTAGAACGTCAATTACATATTGCGGGGAGTATCCTGTCATTCTTGCAAGGTCTGATGGAGTTAACCCATTCTGATTTAGCGCTTTGTTTATGCTTTTAGAAAAATCCACCATTACCACCTCCTGGCGATAATATTAAGCTAATAGCTATATTTAAACAACGCCAATTATATAGCAAATAGCTGTTTCAGGGATTGTATTAAGCACTTAAATAGCTATTTGCTGTATTATTCTCCATTTTGCTCTTTTTTAGAGCTATTAGCTATTTGTGTTTTAAGCTATTGGCTGATAATATTAGAGCAAATAGTTGAAAGAGGATGAAAAATGCCAAATAGAATCAGGGACATTCGGAAAGAGAAGGGAATAAGCGGACCGAAGTTGGCAGAACAGTTAAATATAACTCCTACGTATCTGTATGAGCTTGAATTGGAAAAAAAGAGGTTAGGTTCAGAAATGGCTTCCAACATTGCTGATATTTTCGGAGTAACGGTTGATTACCTCTTAGGTCGGACAGAGGAAAATGATCGTGGGCCTGATGCACCTGACTGGGCCACTGCAAAAGACAAACGTGACTTCAAAAAGATGCTTGAAGAAGATGCCCCCGTTATGTTTGACGGCGTTCCGATCGACGACGAAGACAGGGAAAAAATCAAGCGCGTAATGGAAGCTATGTTTTGGGACGCGAAGGAGAAAAACAAAAAAACATACGGGCGGAAAAAGAAATAAAAGGCGGGAGTTCTCATGGATGAAAAAGTGCGAGCGCTCACCCGAAGATTTAATACTTCTTGCCCGTTTGAGCTTGCGGAGAGATTAAATATTGAAGTCTGGTTTTGTGACCTGGGGAGAAATACCCGGGGAATGTACTATCGCAAAATCCGCAGGCGATTTATTGCGATCCATTCGGGACTGAGTGAGCCTTGGAGAAAATTTGTATGTGCACACGAATTAGCCCATGATCGTCTACATCCAGGGATCAGTCAGTTTTTTCTCGACGATCATTCATTTTTCAACGCAGGGAAATATGAACGGCAGGCCAATTACTTCGCTGTTAAATTATTGACTGCAAATGCCGAACCAGAAATCGGAGAAACTCAGGAGCAGTTCCTGCTCCGATGTTCGATACCGCCGGAGTTACATAAACTCTTCCTCTAACATTGCGCTTTCCGGCTGCAAGGCCGTTTATATATGCCCAAAAACAGAACATACGTTTGGAGAGTGAGAAAAATGTCCAATTGGTGGGAGCACATAAGCGGGAATAATTATCGCTTGCGCACCCGGGACCCTAACAAACTCGGGAACCCCAAAGTATCCACAAAGGTCGAGGTACCGTCAGAGATCGCCAAGAACGAAAAGAAAAAACTGGTGTGGCTTGCAGTGGAAGCGCAGAAGTTTGAAGACTCGGTAATTGCTGGGGACGTGGTGGCCCCGAATAAAACCACTTTTCGAGCTTTCGTCCCTCTATGGGTTAAAGGCTACGCAAAGCAGGAGCTGGGGGAATACACGCTCTATAAGACGATGCCGATTGTCCAAGGAAGACTGATGAGGGCATTTGGTGACGTCCGTATGGACAAAATCACCACGCTTCACCTTGTTAACTTCTTTTCCGAACTCAAGCATTCCAAAACGGGCGAGGAGCTGGCTACAAACAGCAAGCTGAACATTTACAAGGCAGCAGACTCCATTTTCAGCGCAGCTGCTAAGTGGGGGGTTATTAAGCAGAATCCTATGGAAGGTGTAAAGCGGCCCAGCCAAAGTAAAAAGGAACGCAAGCAGATCCGCAGCCGAAAAAAGCACTTTTCTTGGGCCGAAGTCGAAAAGCTGTTAACTGCTCTCTATGATCTGCCTACCCGCTGGCGTCTATACTTTACGGGCTGTATGCTTGGCGGCTTCCGCCGAGGAGAGCTGATGGCGGTAGAATGGCCGGATATCTCACAGGAGCGCCAGGCCATCTGGATCGAGAAGCAGATCACTCTCAACGAAAAAGGGGCTATTGTCGAAGGGGAGGTCAAAACCGAATCGAGCGAAGGCTGGGTGGGTATGCCCGGCTGGTACATGGAGGAACTACGGAAGTATGAAAAGGAATGGCGCAAAGAAAAGCTCCAATGTAAAAAGTGGGAAGGCGGAGATAAGCAGTATCTTTTTCATCGGGGAAATGGGCAGCCGTATTATCCGAACACTCCTACCCTAACGTGGAGCCGTTTTTTAAAGAAACACGATTTACCGCATGTGAAGCTTCACGGTCTTCGGCACACGGCGGGCATGCTGCTGCGTGAATCGGGCGCAGATATTAAAACAATTCAAGAACGTTTACGGCATTCCAAAATTGATATGTCGGCCGAATATACGCACGAATCCGATATTATCAACCGGGAGGTAGTGGACAAGCTTGAAGCCCTCAATCCCAAAAGCTCGAATTTTGCCCCAAAATCTGCCCCAACGCGCTGAACTAGACTCCCCCTCCCCAAAAAAGGGCAAAGAAAAAACCCTTGCGGCCCAAGGGTTTGCGTTGACTTTGTAATTGGAGCGGGTGATGGGAATCGAACCCACGCTATCAGCTTGGAAGGCTGAAGTTCTACCATTGAACTACACCCGCAATGACAATAATTACTATAGCATACATGGAAGCTGCGCGCAATCCCCGGGCCCCACAGGAGGGCTGCCAGCTGCCTTACCGCCTGCTACTTGACCTGCCTTCCCTTGCACCCTGCCCAGCAGCATGCTCGCGTGCTGCCTATCCTGCCAGCCGTCTGCGCCTGCTTACCTGCGCACCAGCTTGCTCTGACCCACCCGCGTGCTGCCGCCGGACACAAGCCTAAGACGATAACCACAGCAGCGGATTTTTGAGAAATACACGCTCGAATTCATTAGCCTTGATCGGTTTACTGAACAGATAGCCTTGACCTTCATGGCACCGCTGCTGCCGCAAAAAGTTCAACTGCTCTAGACTCTCCACCCCTTCAGCCGTAACCTTCAGCTTCAGATGGTGGGCCATGGAAGTAATGGTGGAGACAATCGCAGCATTGTTGCTGTCTTCCAGCACCTCCTGAATAAAGGAACGGTCGATCTTCAGGCGGTCGATCGGCATGTCTTTTAGATAATGCAGGGAACTGTAGCCTGTGCCAAAATCATCGATACTAATGCACACGCCCAGCTGTTTCAACCGCTGGAGTTGGTCAAAAGCAACTTCCTTGTCCAGCGTCATACTCTCCGTGATTTCCAGGTCCACGTATTTCGGATCCAGGCCGATATTGTCCAGGATTGCACCGATTTTCCCCGCCAGGTTCGGCTGCAAAAATTGCCGGAGCGACAGATTGACCGATATGCACAACGGCCGGTAACCGGCCTCCTGCCAAGCCTTGTTCTGCTCGCAAGCCGTCCGGAGCACCCACTCGCCGATCGGAACGATCAGGCCGCTTTCTTCGGCCACCGGGATGAACACCGCAGGCGAAATCAGTCCCTGCTTTGGATGATTCCACCGCAGCAGCGCCTCCATCCCGATCACCTCGCTCGTCTCCAGTTGGACCTGAGGCTGATATTCCAGATAGAACTCTCCGCGTTCCAGCGCTTTGCGCAAATCGTTTTCGATTTTAAGCCGCTCTTTGGCTTTCATCTGCATCGACGGCTTGAAGCGCCGAATCTCCACGCCCTGCTCTTTTGCGTTATGGACCGCCATATCTGCGCTTTGGATCAGCTCTTCCGCCGATTCTCCATCACCAGGATAAATGCTGAGCCCGAGGCTGAACGAAATGTGATATTCCCCCGAGTCTAGCTCAATCGGCTCCTCGAACAGGCGGAGCAGTTCTTTTCCCCGGAGAAGACAGCCCTCCAGACTGGAGCGCTCTGTCATTAAATAAGCAAATTCGTCCGCTCCCATACTGAACAGTTCTTCGTTGCGTCTCCGGCCTGCACTGATGCGCTCCGCCACCTTCTGGATCAGCCGGTCTCCGGCAAGATGTCCAAGCGAGTCGTTGATGTTCTTGAAATGGTTAATATTCATGATCACCAGCGCGGAAAACCCTTTGCTTCGGTCCTTGTCGCTTTCCTTGATGCTTTCCTCCACCCGCTGCGTCAAACGCCGCCGGTTGGGCAGACCCGTCAGGTCGTCATAATAAGCAAGGTCGTTCATTCGCGACTCGGACATTACCTCTTTGTGAAAAGGCTCCTCTACCGTCAGCCGGAATACGCCCGCGAGAAGCAGCGCGTAGGCCACGCATCCAAAAACCGTGCCCAGCAAATAGTCCATCTCGTTCAGGCTGCTGGCGCCGATGTAGCAGGCTTCTCCAAGCGCAAAGCATACCAGCGAACGGACAATAATTAATCTGGAGCATGAACCGTTTTTCGCATCAGGCCGGGCCACAACATAAATCCCAACCAAGTAGATGAGCAGCGTAAGAACCGATACGGATTTGGAGAGAATGCTCAGGATACCGGCATCCGTCAAACGCGGCAGCATCGGGCGGTTAATGGCAAAAGCCACGACAAGCAGTACGGTCACGATGCCAAACACGGTAAACGTGGTATTTTTAAACTCCACAGGTACCGGCTCGTCCCGTTTTCTAAAGATCAGTAAAATCCCGATTGAACCAACCAGCCGCGACAGGCCGAGAATCCATAACGATTCATCCCGGGTAATCAGCGGATTTCCAACCGGAAGGCCAAGATATCCAATGATATGCACAAAGTCAAAAATGCAGATGCCGAGAAAAAGCGCGGAGATATACAGCCTTTGCCGGGAGAGCCGGTCGGAGAACAACAGCATGCCTTGAGCAAAAATCGCAAAACCCATCGCTACAATCACAATGCCGCAAAACAAATAGACGGGCGACAGCCATTCCCCGTACCAACGGTTGAGCGGAGCGTGCGCCAGCTGGATAAACAAAAAGACCAGCGCTCCCCAGGTCGCAGCCTGAAATGTTTTTTTTCCTTCTTGTTCCATAGGGTTCGTCCCTCGCGTCTATACATAGTTTGAAGCCCGGGCGCTTATCCGCCTCTGTTCCCAGGGCGCATGCAAACGTAATACCTGCTTCATCCTTAAGTCCCCTTTATGGTCGAACGCACTCGCCTGTCTCCCAGAAAAAGGTCCTAACTTTAAATATCGGCTGGATAGGCCTGTAAAGTTACAGCGCCGATTCGACATTTGTCAGGTATCGTCATAACGTAACCGAAGAGCTCCTGTTATTATCTTCGCCTATACGCATCCTACTTCGTGTAAATAGCTCTTATCCTTATGTCCGGGGCTGTTTTTTCATCCTTTACTCCGCTTATCCGGAATATGTTTCTTCCTTAATAATGTTGCTTTGGTTTAAACGTTATTCTACTGAACTAAAATTCCCTTAACTCGTTGCTTGTGCCGCTGTCTTGCACAATTTCAAGCTATCCAGCTTTATGAACGCAGAGCCTTCATTCACTCCCCTCTCGATTTGTCTATGATTTATATCACATACACTGTCGGAACTTCCATGCTATATTACGGACAAAATCAATGAGATTGATTCTCAATCTCTTTTGGAGGAGATTAGAAATGGCTGCCTTATCCTGCCCGCTGCTGCAGTTAAAGCCCGGCTCGGCCGGCCGTATTCTTTCCATTCAAGGGATGTCTCCGATCCTGCGCCGCCGGCTGGCGGATTTAGGCGTTGACGAGGGCGTAACCGTCGGACTTAAGCAGAAAGGTCCTCTTCTCGGCCCCATTACCTTGGAATGCAACGGCCAACTGTTCGCCATCCGCCGGAAAGAGGCGGCGCGTATTGAGGTGAAACTCCAATGAATTCCATTGCCCTGTTCGGCAACCCCAATACAGGCAAAACCTCGCTGTTCAATACGCTGACTTCTTCGTATGAATATGTCGGCAATTGGTCCGGCGTCACGGTCGAAAAAAAAGTCGGTACGCTCCGCAAAGGCGGCGGACGCCTGCTGATCGATCTGCCGGGAATTTATTCGCTCCATCCGCTCTCCAAAGACGAAGGCGTGGCAGCCCGCTACCTCGTTGAGGAAGCGCCGGAAGCGATGATTAACATCGTGGATGCTTCCCAGCTGGAACGCAACCTGCTGCTGACCGTGCAGCTGCTTGAATACGGACGCCCGGCCATACTCGGCTTAAATATGACAGATGTTGCGGAAAGCCGGGGAATCCGTGTCAGTCCGGACATTCTGGAACAACGCCTTGGCCTGCCCGTCATCCCCATGGTCGCCCGCAGCGGCAAAGGCACTTCCCAGGTTCTCAGCGTACTGCAGGATGCCTCACGCATTCCCTCCGCCTCATTCCGGCTGGACTACGGTGAAATTGTCGAACGCAGCATAACCGCCATTGAAGCTGAGCTTCAGCATACAGAAGGCCTGCCTAACCGGCGGTGGCTGGCGCTGCAGCTGCTTGAACAAAACCCCGTCGTAACGGAATATCTTAACGGGCGAATGGATATGTCGCGCATCCAGCCGATTTTCAGCGCCTGCCAGTCGGAGCTCCAAATCAAAAAACTGGCGCTTACGCTTCCGCAATGGATCCGCTCCGTTCGCCGTGATTATATTTTATCGGTCCTTCGCGATGCCGTGGATACAACAGCCCGTAAACCGCATACCCTGACCGAACGGCTGGATGCAATTTTGACGCACCGGGTGCTCGGTCTGCCGCTTTTTATCGTGTTTATGTACGCGATGTTTAAATCGACCTTCGACTGGATTGGCGGCCCATTATCCGACCTGCTGGACGGGTTCATTTCAGGGCCTCTGAGCGAGTGGACAGCAACCTTGCTGACCAGTTGGGGGGCTTCTTCTTTCACTCATGCGCTGATCGTCGACGGCATTATTGCCGGCGTGGGCGGAGTAATCGTGTTTATCCCGCAGATTTTCATCTTGTTCCTGATTATTTCGTTTATTGAAGATTCGGGATATATGGCCCGTGTTTGTCTGCTGATGGATAGTCTGATGGAACGCATGGGACTGAACGGCAAAGCCTTCATACCGTTTATTATCGGATTTGGCTGCAACGTTCCCGCGATCATGGCTGCCCGCAGCATTGAACAGCCCAAAGACCGGATGATTACAACGATGCTGCTGCCCTTGATGTCCTGCTCTGCGCGGCTGCCGGTATATCTGCTGTTCGCCGCCGTGTTTTTTCCGGAGCAGCAGGCTGCCGCCGTAATGTCGATGTATGTGCTAGGCGTGGCGCTGGCGCTGGCGCTGTGCAAGCTGTTTTCAAAATATTTGTTCCGCAATGAATCTTCGGTGTTTATCATTGAGCTTCCGCCCTATCGTCTGCCGCAGCTGAAATCGCTGTCCCGCAGCACCTGGGAAAAAGGCAAAGGCTTTTTGCGTAAAGCAGGCACGATTATTCTTGCGGGCTCGGTGCTCATCTGGCTGATGACTTATGCGGGGCCCGGCGGGCTGGATGTCGACATGGAGGCGAGTTATCTCGCCAAATTCGGCGGTCTGATCGCCCCTCTGCTGGAACCGCTTGGCTTCGGAACATGGCAGGCCGGATCGACGCTTGTTCCAGGTTTTTTGGCCAAAGAGGTCATTGTCTCCACGATGAATATCATTTATCATGCTCCTGATACGGCCGGGCTGGAAGCACAGCTTGCCGGTGTTTTTACGCCGCTTGGCTCCATCAGCTTCATGGCTTTTATCCTGCTGTACGTTCCTTGTCTGGCTACTGTAGGCGTTATTAAGAAGGAGACCGCTTCCTGGAAGTGGACGTTTTTCTCAATCGGATACTCCCTGCTTTTAGGTTATTTGGTTGCGCTGGTGATTTATCAAGGCGGCCGTCTGCTGGGATGGTCGTAGTAAATATGGCGTCTGCAGTTTTTTCGTGAAAAATATAAAGTGTTATTCGTTCTGCGGGAGGTTCTGGTTCCGGTGATCATCCGCATCGGACCTAATCCGCATCAGGTCTAACCTATCGGGAGGTTGCCATGATAAATTTTTTGATTGTCGGACTGATCTTCGGGTATGCCGCATGGGTACTGTACCGCCATGTTCAAAAGGGCAAGCAGGGTGCCTGCGGAGGCTGTGACAAAAGCAAGACTTGTGCCGGCGCATCGGCAGATTCCCCTTTTTCCTGCAGCGCCAGTCCGGATGCCCTTTCCGCCCTGATCAAAGGCGACGGAGGGAAGCAGGCCTAGATCCGTTGTTTAATTCCCACGGTACCGGGTATGTATTGTATAAGCAATTACTACATGAACCTACCGAGGAGGGAATCATCATGAATACGAAAAAAACACTGCTGACGACCGTCGCTCTGGGTGCTGCTTATTTGCTGAAAAATAAAGGGACACGCGATAAGATTATGAATGGAATCTCGAGCTTTACTTCGCAAGTGAAGCAAAAGAGATCCGGCAGCGGGGCCATGTAGTTCACGCAGCGGACGCGTACGGAGCGGTTGCTAATGGGGCCAGCCCTTAAAAGACAAACAGCGGGACTCTACAGAGTAATTCTGTAGGGTCCCGCTGTTTCTGTATGTGCTGCTGAGCTATTGACGAAGCGGCAGTGTAATGACAAACTGCGTGCCTTGATTCGGCTGACTGCTGACCGAAACGCGTCCTCCGTGATTTTTTATAATTTTGTCGCTAACAGAAAGACCGAGACCCGTTCCATTCTCCTTGGTAGTAAAAAATGGATTAAACAGCCGGTCAAGCGTGCACCGGTCCATCCCCTTGCCGTTGTCGGAAATGGTAATTCGGACCTCCGCGCCCTCTGCCTTCGCTCCGATTTCAATCCGCCCCTCCTGCTCGTCCCCATTCGCCGTAATCGCTTCCATTGCATTTCGGATCATATTAATGAGCACTTGTTTCATTTGTTTTACATCAATGGTTACCTGGATATCGGGAGCGGGAACATGTAAATGGATTTGGCAGCCTTTCATCAGGGCTTCGCTTTCCGTCAGCAGAATAACTTCTTTGAGCAGCACAGACACACGGGTCGTGCTGACTTGGGGTGTGGAAGGTTTGGAGGAAGACAAAAACTCGTGGATAATGTCATTGGCCCGGTCAATTTCAGCCAGGATGATTTTGGCATATTCATCCTTGCCCAGCTGCAATAAATGAGGACGCAGCAATTGAATGAATCCGCGGATCGCTGTTAGAGGGTTGCGGATTTCATGAGCAATAGAAGCCGATAGCCGGCCAAGGGTAGCCAGATTGTCGTTATGGTACGCGGTTTGTTCAATCCGTTTGTAGTCGGAAATTTCTTTCACGATAAATAGGCAGTGCCGATCCAGGCCGTCTCTCCCAACCGCCTTCACCTGCCAGTAACGCCCGTATTCGTCGGCAAATTCGTGATAGATTTTCTTCTTGTGCAAAAAGTCCCGGCAGATTCTCAACATAACTTTCTTCTTATGCCGGCTTAAGCGGTGATGGAATAGCAGTTCCGTCAAACTTTGTCCCGTCAGCGTATGCCGAGGCGCTTCCAGAATGGAGCACATCATCGAGTTCACGAACTGCAGCCCATTCTCCTCGCTGAATAACATTACGCCGCAATCGAATTGTTCCAAGATACTTTCATAAATACCGTCTTCATACGCGGATTGAAACGATCCTGCCGTGGCCAGCAGCGTTTCTTGATAGTCATGTAACACGATGCGAAGTTCCCCCTTCACTAAATAAAATCGGCGAGCAGACTTACGACATCAAATTACTATGTATTGAAGTATATGACGAAAATACCGGAACATTCGGATGCACCTGATGTATACGCCCTAGCAAAATGCTCTATTTCAATCATATCGAACCGGACAAACTAGCGCAATCGGAGAATCTGTCGAATGGAAAAAATTTATAGAAATAATCCTTTAGTTCCAGTCGGTTTACAAGGAACACATGTTCCAAATCCGGGCAAACCGTTTGCACAATAGGCGGCGGGAATGGTTTTTCAGCTTTACGCAAAAAAGATGAGACCGGTTCTCCGGCCTCACCCTATGTTGTCTGTCAAGTGTTAGCTGTAATGGTTACGTTCTGTACTGTCTTTTAAGCGCCGCCGACATCGATACCCCGAACCAAACTGCGGGAAACCTAGCCAGGCTCACGTCTGCTGCTGCAGCCGTTTCCGCCGCTGGCTCATCACAGCCAGACGCTTCTTGAGCTCACGCTCCCACTTCGTATCCTCTATCTGCTTGGCCACCGCCAGCAGGTCCAGTGCCATATCAATCTGGCTTCGGATAATATCCAGCGGATCTTCCGTCTCCACATTGATGACATTTTCGAATACGGTTGCTTCGTCTTCCATCACATAATCCTGAAAATCGACGTCCGTCACCCCGTCCCCATGCGCATACTCGGCCAGGATTTCATATTCGCTCTCCACTTTGTAATGAACCTCCACCCGGTGGCATACCGGGCAAAACAGCAGCGGAACGTTATGAACCTGCGTACGGTAATGCTTAAGGGTTCCCTTCGTTCCAATCATGCTCGCTCCACAGCAAAAGCTCATGGCTGCTCACCCTCCTTGGTAGATACCGATTCGTTATGTGTGTATTTTACATCGCAGATGCTCACCTTATCATATGGATCCGACTTTAACAAGCTCATTTGCATTAGTGTATTCGGCCTGGACCCCGGTGATTCCTGGTTGTATGCCATATATCAACCTGTTTGAAGCCGGTTTAAACCGCCGCCGGAAATTTTCCTTCCACTTTTGGAAAAAAGCACCGACCTCCCCGGATGCCTCAGCTCGGGAAGTAACATAAAGGAGGCCGTCCCGGCGCTGCAGCGGATCGGGGTTGGCCTCCTTATTTGGAATTGCAAATTTGTTATTGCCGGGCTTCTGCGGCCCGAACGTTGCTTTTGGAATGTATGCTGTGGCGTTTGCCTTCCGGTTACGCTTTGCGGAGCGCAGCTACGATCAGATCGCCCATTTCGGACGTGCTGATGGCCGTGCTTCGATCTACGGCAATGTCTGCCGTCCGATGGCCGGCATTCAGCACGTCCGCCACAGCGGCTTCGATTGCAGATGCCGCTGCTTCGTATCCGAACGTCAGGCGGAACATCAATGCCACCGACAGGATCGTTGCGATCGGATTAGCAAGGCCTTGGCCGGCGATATCCGGCGCCGAACCGTGTACCGGCTCGAAGAGACCGTAGCTGCCTTCACCGAGCGACGCGGAGGCCAGCATGCCGATCGACCCGGTCAGCATAGCTGCTTCATCGCTCAAAATATCGCCGAACATATTTTCCGTCACGATGACGTCGAAACTCGAAGGACGGCGAAGCAGCTGCATAGCGCAGTTATCGACCAGCACATGCTCCAGTTCGACATCCGGATACTCCGGAGCCAGACGGTTAACGACTTCCCGCCAGAGCCGCGACGTTTCCAGCACGTTTGCCTTGTCCACGGAGGCCAGCTTTTTGCGGCGTTTGCCGGCAATTTCAAACGCCTGCCGGACAATCCGCTCCACCTCAGCCGTATTGTAAACGCAGGTATCTACCGCTTCTTCACCCTGCTCCGTTTGACGCCGGAGCTTATCGCCGAAATAGATGCCGCCCGTAAGCTCGCGCACCACCATCAGGTCGGTTCCCTCCAGCACTTCCGGCTTCAGGGTCGACGCTTCCTTCAGGCAATCAAATACAACCGCAGGACGCAGGTTGGAGAACAACCCCAGCGCTTTGCGGATGCCGAGCAGCCCCGTTTCCGGCCGCAGCTCTTTGGGGTTGTTGTCCCACTGGGGACCGCCTACGGCCCCAAGCAGCACAGCGTCGGCGCTGCGGCAGATCTCCAGTGTATCTTCAGGCAGCGGGGTTCCTTTTTCATCGATGGCAATGCCGCCAAAAAGCGCATGCTCCGTTTCAAACGTATATCCAAACAGCTCGCCTGCGGCGAACATTACCTTTTCTGCTTCGGCTACTACTTCAGGTCCGATTCCGTCCCCGGCAATGACCGCGATTTTTTTTGTTTCACTCATTGTCTCTCACTCCTTCGGCTTTATGCCTGCTAAGCAGACTTCGTACGCACAAAAATCTTCTCTATACTGTTGTAACATATCAAGCTGAGATTCGACAAAGATATAGATTCTATGGGCTTAATAGGTTTCGCCTATGATCCTGCCGGCATTTGCCGTTTGCCCCCTTGTCCGCTACAATATTGTCGTAACGGCATGCCATACTATTCGAGGAGTGATGCTAGTGCAATACGCAAAGCTGGGCAAATCGGGAATGAAGGTCAGCCGTCTGTGTCTGGGTACAATGAATTTTGGTCCGCTGACGGATGAGCAGGAAGCCTTCCGGATTATGGACGCGGCGCTTGACGCCGGAGTTAATTTTTTTGATACTGCAAACGTTTACGGCTGGGATCAGCCCGGTCTTACCGAAAGCATCATCGGCCGCTGGTTCAAGCAGGGCGGGGGCCGCCGGGAAAGAGTGGTTTTGGCAACCAAGGTGTACGGCACCATGAAGGATGAAAAAGATCCGAACGACGAACGCGGCTTGTCCGCCTACAAAATCCGGCGTCATCTGGACGCTTCGCTGCAGCGGCTGCAGACCGACCACATCGAGCTGTACCAGATGCACCATATCGACCGCGGCGTCTCGTGGGACGAGCTGTGGGCCGCCTTTGAGCTGGCTGCCGCTCAGGGCAAAATCGGGTACGTCGGGTCCAGTAATTTTGCCGGATGGGATATTGCCGTCGCCCAAGGCGAAGCCAAAGCCCGGGGGTTCTTCGGCCTGGTCTCGGAGCAGCATAAATACAGCCTGAACTGCCGGCTGCCGGAGCTCGAAGTGCTTCCTGCCGCTCAGAATTTGGGCCTTGGCATTATCCCGTGGAGTCCGCTGGACGGCGGCCTGCTTGGACGGAATGCGCTGAAGAAAATTGAAGGCAGCCGGAGCGGCGGTAACACCGAGCGGGTCGAACAGCACCGCCAGCAGCTGGAAGCGTTTGCCGCACTGTGCCAGGAGCTTGGCGAACCGCAGGATAATGTAGCGCTTGCCTGGCTGCTTGCTAACCCTGCCGTTACGGCACCGATCATCGGGCCCCGTACGCTGGAGCAGTTTGAGAGCTCGCTGCGCAGCCTTGAGGTTACGCTGGACGATGCGGTTCTGGCCCGTCTGGACGAAATTTTCCCTGGCCCAGGAGGCGCGGCACCCAAAGCATACGCCTGGTAACCCCCCCTTACTATTGCCCAGCCGCGCAGGAATAGGGGCGGCAACGGCATAACTAGGACATATCATTAAGAACATTACAGGGCGTTATATCAAGGCTCCCATGAGCACTTCATAAGCAATCAAGGATACATCAAAGCGTACATCAAAGCGCACTTCAAAAAGGCCGCTTTATCCCGTTCATACGGAATAAAGCGGCCTTTTGTTATATAGCATTATGTTGGGTTAGAGGTTACTTGGATAATCAGGCCTTAATTGTTTATTGATTTGCGGTGACGCTGCCGTTCGTTGTATGCACCTCAATGGTATACTTGCCGCTGCCAAGCTGTGCGGTGCCGTCATCTTCCCCATCGAGCGTCCAGTTCACGTTGCCTTTAATGGAACCATTGCTGGTCTCGGCCGTGAGCTTAACGTCAGGGTTATCCCGCAGCATCATTTCCACCTTGCCGTTGCTGGTGCGCAGGTTCCAGTTCCCGCCTACAGCGGAATCTGCGATAATTTTACCGTTACTGCTCTTAGCCTGCAGGGCCCCGCCAATATTTGTGAGCGTCAGCGACCCGTTACTGCTGCCAACCTTCGCTTCTCCGCCGATATTTTCAAGCCGAATCGATCCGTTGTTGGATTCTGCCGTCACGCTGCCGCCGATATCGCGGAGGTTGAGCTTTCCGTTTGAGGTGTCTGCCACAACCGACTGGTCCACATTAAAGACTTCAACCGCTCCGTTGCTTGTGTAGACCTCCACTTCCACCTGCTTGGGCAGCGTCACTTTCAGATAGGTGTCCTCACTCCAACCGATCGACCAGTCCGACAGCCAACCTTCTTTTACATCATTTTGACTCAGAATGACCGTATCCTGCTCCGTCGTAACTTTCCAGTTCTCCTGGGTAATCCGGTCTGCTTCCTCTTGGGTAGAGGCCCCCGGCGCTCTCAGACGGCCGTCATAATTCACTTTGCCCCCGTCTGTCCCTTCCGCTGTGACTTTGGCATCGGTCACATGGATTTCCACCTTTTTGATATCTGCGCCTACATCAACGCTGCCGCTAATCGAGCCAGCCAGTGTATTCCAGCCTGTAACCGACCAGCCGCCTATCGACACCCCGCTGAACAGCGTCTGTACACCGCTCCCGGCAGCAAGCAGTACAATCAGCAGGATCGACCAGAAGCTGATCCGGGTTTTGCCTTCGGAGCGGAAAATCACCCGCGCCAGCATCTCCACTCCAAACAAAATAATGAGAATCGGCCATAAGTAAGCCAGCGCTCCATAACCGATTGAACCAAACTGCGCCGCCACCAGTATTACTCCAAGCGCCACGCAGCCAAGCGCAGCCGTCAAACTTCCTATTTTCCACCTGTTCATCCTTTAACCCCGCTTCGTCAGCTTCTTCAAAATCCCGTATGTTTGCCGTTTCGCCGCAGCAGATGCAGCCCATAGCCAATCAGGCCAATTGCCAGCAGCGCGGTGCCGACGTTTTCTTCCATCAGAAACTCCCAGAGATCCGGGAACAGCGTGGTCACCAGCACCAGAACGCCGGCAAGCACACAAGCGCCGCCAACCCAAGCCGGTTTAACTTCATCCCTCGGCACACCCGGCATCATATAAGGGTCATAGTTCCAAGGTGCGCCAAATCCGTCCGGATGCATCATCTGCCGTTCATGTTCCAGCGCCGTCATGCGCAGCCACGTGGCCTTTTGCAGGGCATCGAACATCTGGTAGAACCAGAGGGCGGCAAGCGCAAACGGAAACACCATGGGAACAGCCGGGATAAAAATAATGCATGCGCACGCGCCCAGCATAAACTGCAGGCCCTGTCTTTTATAGCCCAAATAGAGATGGCCGACACCTGGAATAATAGCCAGCATGAACGTCAGCCAGCGTCTTTTTTTGATAATCATTAAGTAACCTCCCGTTACAATCTTATATCTATTGTTTTATTTCCTAGCGCTGGAAAAACGAAGCCACCGAGCTCGACATATGTCCATTCATTTCGGTAATGCCGTATCCTAGTTGCTCAAACACGCCAAACTGGGCAAGCAAAACGGTAAGGCACGCGGCAACGCCGTAATGCACCCAAGACACGCGGCGAACGGGCTGGCGGCGGGCAGCCGGACGAACCGGTTCCTCCTTCTGCCGTTCCTGCTCCAACTCCTCAATCGCGGCCATTACGGAACCGGTAAGGTCCGGAATCTCCTCCTCCGGGGACGCTGCGCCGCCTTCAGCCCAGATCCGGGCCATTTCTTTGGCTTCCTCCAGCCACATCGCGCACTCGGGACAGGTCCGAATATGAAGTGCAACCAGCCTCTCCATATCGTCGGGCAGCAAACCTTCTATATAATGCGGAATCCATTCCTTAATGTAGTGGCAATTCACCGCCATTCCTCTCCCTTCCTGCGCATCATTTGTCTGGCCCGGTACAGCTGGGACTCCACGGTTTTAATGGACACCCCGGTCTGTTCCGCAATCTCCTGATAAGACCGTCGTTTGAAATAATACATCTGTACGACAGAGCGGTAAGGCTCGGACAGGCTGTTCACACTCCGGTCAAGCTCAGCAGCCGTTTCTTTCTGGAGCGCTTCCTCTTCAGGCGTTGTAGAGGTTACCCAGTCATTTTCCGTGTAAGCCGCCGAGCTGCGATGCTTCCATTCTCTATCGTTGCTTCTTTTCCAATCCAGACAAGTCCGGTAAGCGATCCGGTACAGCCAGGTGGAGAAGGCGGATTGCCCCCGGAAGGAGGGGAGCGCTTTATATGCCTTGATAAAAACTTCCTGCGCCAAATCTTTGGCGGATTCAGATTCCCCCGTGATTTTGACGCATACGCGATACACCATGCCTTGATACCGTGTCACCAAATGCGTAAAGGCTTCACGGCGGCCGGCCAGCACGGCGTTTATCCATTCCGTCTCTTCCAGTTTGCTCCCCTCCTCCACTCTATAACGTTAGACGCCGGTGACCTGCGGTCCCCTGCAGAAATAAATATATTTTTTTATAAACGGCCCCATGTCTTTCGGCACCTTAATAATCCTACTATAGGCCCTGTCATTGTTGAAGGAAAATCCGAAGGAAATGTCGAATCTTTATCATCTTGGCCTGTAAACGCCCTAAGGCCAGGAGGCCAGGAGGCCAGGAGGCCAGGAGGCTAGTTGGTCAGAGGGGTAGTAGGTCAGAGCGCTAGTTGGTCAGAAGCCTAGTTGGTCAAACGGTCAGACGGTCAGACGGTCAACAGGCAAACAAGGCCAGAAAACCATTAGGTAAACGAATATAAATTCATTAAGGCCATAATTATTCAAAAATTGAGGCGTGAGTGGTGAAAACTATGATTCGGGCTGTATTGATTGATGATGAACGGCTTGCCGTTAAGAAGCTTGAAATCATGCTGACGGAATTGAATACGGTAACGGTGATCGCCTCTTTTACCGATCCGGTCCAGGCGATACAGGATGCCGAAAATTGGAATGCCGATGTGATTTTCCTTGATATCGACATGCCCGAAATGAACGGGATGCAGGCGGCGGAACGGCTTCAGAAGCAGTGTCCCCGCAGCGAAATCGTATTTGTAACGGCATACAATAACCATGCTCTTGAAGCATTTGAACTGAATGCCCTGGATTATGTGCTAAAGCCGGTCCGCAGCGACAGATTGCTGAAGACGGTTAAACGGCTGGAGGAACGCATCGCCCTGCTTCCCAAAGCAAGTGCGGCGGCTCCCGATCTGATGATCCGCGCTTTTCAGTCGCTCGGGTTTGAACGCGGCGGCGAACTGCTCAGCTCCTTCCGCTGGAGAACGTCCAAAGCCCAGGAAATGTTCGCTTACATGCTGCATAACCGGGACCGGTTTGTCAGTAAAGACAGTTTGATTGAGTTGTTTTGGCCGGATTTTGACTTTAAACGGGCATCAACCCATCTCTATACAACGATCTACCAGCTAAGACAGTCGCTAAAGCATGCCGATATTCAGCTGCAGATCAGCAATGTTAGCGGCGGCGAAGGCTATACACTCGAATCAAGCGGATTTTCCGTTGACACGGTCTTGTGGGAGGAAGGTCTCCAGCAGGCAGGCCCGATTGCTGCGGCCAACGAGGCTGAGCATCAGCGGCTGTTTGAGATGTACACGGGCGATTATCTGGACGATTATGACTATCTCTGGGCGGAGAGCGAACGTCAAAGGCTGCGCACCATCTGGCTGCATCACGCCATTCAACTGGCGGAACATTATACCAGGCGCGGCAGTGTGCCTCAAGCGGTCACCGTATACCAGCGGATAGTCCAGCTGCAGCCATACTATGAGCAGGGCCATCTTGGCTTGATGAAGATTTATCAGCAGATCGGTGAGCGTACCGCTGTAGAGGAGCAGTACCATACGTTAAAATCGATGCTGGCCCGTGAACTCCATGTGGAACCGCCCGAAGCTGTGGAAAAATGGTACGCAGAATGGAAACGTTCCGCTCTTCGTATGCCGTAATACAGATTTTCCCCGCCCAATCCAGCAATCAACAGAGTAAAACAGCAGCACCCCCGGGCCGTCAGGCTGGAGGTGCTGCTGTTTTTTATATGGTCCATTTAGTTGACGGGAAAATCGGATGGGGTGGTCAGGCGGAAACCCGCCCGATCGTTTGCAGCTTCGCAGCAGCGCTAATTAGTCTACTTGATCGCCGCGTTTCATTCTGCGGGCGAAATACAATCCCAGCAGAACAAGTCCGCCCCCGATAAGATAATTCGGAAGAGTGCTTGCTTCCCCGGTTTTGGGGAGTGTGGCCGGAAGACCCGGGTCAATACCGCCGCCATTTGCCGGCTCGGTTACTGTCCCCTTCGGTACTTCCTCCACAGCTACTTCAATCAGCACTTCCTCTTCATTGCCATCCTCGTCGGTGACAATGATCGTAAAGGAATCTTTACCTACAAACCCTGGATCCGGTGTATATCTCCATTTGCCGTCAGGCGTCAGTACAACGGTACCGTGCTCCGGCTGATCGCCGATTTCCGGCACGCCTCCCAGCGGAATCTCTCCTTCAATCGGCACTTCTTCCACTGTAGTTTCGCGCGTCACCGGCTGGCTCGGCTGAGGAGCAGGCGAAGCGGTCACCACAGGCGCCGAAGGCACCGGCGATTGGCTTGGCTCGGCAGATGGAACAACCGGGCTGGAACTAGCCGATGGAGTTGCAGACACAATTGGTGTTGCAGACACTGACGGGGTCGCAGACGGCCCCGGAGATACTACAGTTCCCGGTACGGACGGCGGTGTTGCCGTCGGAGTTCCAGGCGTGTATGGCCATGGGTCAGGCGTTACTGTTGCACTTGGTGTCGCCGTAGGCGTCTCAGCCGGTGCCGATGGTGTCGGTGTTGGACCTTCCGACGGTGTCGGTGTCGGTGTCGGACCTTCCGACGGTGTCGGTGTCGGACTTGCCGACGGTGTCGGTGTCGGACTTGCCGACGGTGTCGGTGTCGGTGTTGCCGACGGTGTCGGTGTCGGTGTTGCCGACGGTGTCGGTGTCGGACTTGCCGACGGTGTCGGTGTCGGACTTGCCGACGGCGACGGTGTCGGACTTGCCGACGGCGACGGTGTCGGACTTGCCGACGGCGACGGTGTCGGGCTTGGCGACGGCGACGGTGTCGGACTTGGCGACGGCGACGGTGTCGGACTTGCCGACGGTGTCGGTGTTGCCGACGGTGTCGGTGTCGGACTTGCCGACGGTGTCGGTGTCGGACTTGGCGACGGCGACGGTGTCGGGCTTGGCGACGGCGACGGCGTCGGGCTTGGCGACGGTGTCGGCGTCGGGCTTGGCGACGGCGACGGTGTCGGCGTCGGGCTTGGCGACGGACTTGGCGTTGGCGTCGGTGTAGCCGTTGGTCTGTTTTTAACGGTAATTTCCACTCCGGTTGACGTGCTCAGAGTGACTGGATGCTCACTCGGATCGAGCACATAACCAGCTGGTGCTTTGGTTTCGATCAGGATGTAATTACCGCCTACAAGCTGATCGAATTTGAGTTTACCTGACGCATCCGTAGTACCGCTCTTAATCCAGATCTTTTCATTGTCGACCACACGGAACAGGTCGAATTCTGCCCCGCTCAGCAATTTCGTGTTATCAGCCAGATCTGCTTTCAGTACGGTGAGCGGCCCTCTGATGCCAGTGCCTGTGCCCGAACCGCTGGACAGCTTGACTGTGATTTCTTTGACGCTATCATTCGTAATTTCCTTAACGTTTTTTCCGCTAATGGAAACTTTGTTGGTGACTTTGTCATTGTTGTTCGCTGTAATAAGCGATTGGTATTTCAGGACATACGCCTCGGAGAACTCCTTCAGGAAGCTCAGCTTGAAGCTCTCTTCCCCGCTTTCGCTGGTTAGAATCTCCAGCGTATAATCGGTACCCCGAACCAGTTCCTCCTCCGCTGGCTTTACGGTCCCATCAGCAGATACTGTGGTCTTAAACAGATGGAAGGTATTCGACAGCAGAATTTGGTTGGCGCTTGGCGTATCGGTAATTACGGCATCCTTAACTAACGACTGATTGCGGTTAATGTAAATTTCCCAGTCGATTTTGTTGCCGTTTTGCTTTCCGCCCTTGCTGACATACTCGCCGCCCTGCGGAATGGACACAGAAGCTTTCAATTCCTTCGATTCGGCGGTTGTATCATCATACAGTACAGCGGTGTTGTCGACTTTAGTCAAATCAATCGCATCGTCGGCGAAAGTCGTATCAAAAGTAACATAAAATGCGTAATTGATAGACTTGGTGAAATTAACGTTCAGCTTCCCGTCGGCAAGGATCACCTTGTAGTCCGAAGCATTAACGCTGGCGCCAGGACTCGGGTTGCCGTTTTTGCCATAATCCCACTTGTAGACTTTAACTGAATCCAGATTAACAACTTGACCGGGAGCGATCGTATCCGTCAGCACGGCTTTGGCCAGCGTTTTGCGGTTGTAGTTAGCCCCGATATTCCAGGTAATCTTTTTGGTTACCGCGTTGTAGCTGCCGGATTTGGCGCCGTTGTTTTTCACTTCGTCGCGCGGATTAAATTCCGATTCGATCGTTTTGGTGCGTTCTGTGACCTCTCCGTCCTCCAGCCAGACAATTCCCGCGGAGTTTACGAATTTGGTATTGTTTTCTGTCAACCCGTCATAATCAAAGCTTGTTGTATAAGTAATCGTATAAGGCACATTGATTGACTTCTTGAAAGTAAGCACAAATCCGTCCGTAGCCGCAGGCGGTGTAGACTCGTTGTACTCAATTTCATATACATTCCCGCCGGGACCCTGATCCGGCGTAACAACCAGCGAATCTGGTACCAGCTTCAGTCCGGCATGGCCGAACACATCCGTAAGCACCAAATTATCCATCTTTTTGCTGTCCTGGTTGAGGCGAATCGTCCATTTTACCGTTTTGGCATCATAGTCGATGTCTCCGCGCTCTTTCTTGAGGATGCCTTGGTTTACCCAGCGTGTAGCGGTTTTCGTCTCGCCGTTATAAGTAACTTTGTTCTCAATGTTACCGTCACTGAATACACGCCCATTGTCTTGGGTCGAATATTCAATGATATAAGCAGATTTCACTTCATCGTTAAAACTTAAAATAAATCCGTGATGAGTAACTTTTCCATCTTGATCCTTGATATTGTTCTCCGTCACCTTATAGGCGCTGGTCGGAATCGCCGCTCCTTTTGTTCCATTGCCATCCGCACCGATGGTTACCGGGTACACCTTAACCGAATCGGCAATCAAATCTTGCGAGGCGTTAAAAGTGTCTGTCAAAACCGCCTGAGTAGCAGGAATCGTTTTTTCGTTGTAGTTAAACTTGATTTGCCAGTTAATGACCTGTGTTGCCGAGTCGTAACCAGTGCTCGACTTCTCCAGCGGCTTGCCGCGTCCAGCGGTTACCGTGGCCGAAGCTGGCTTGGACAATCCGCCGTCTCCGGTAAGGACAACATCGTTTTTGTAAGACGTCATATCCACACCGGCTTCGGTAATCGGCGTGTTGTAGGAGATCCGGTAAGCCTTCGTAATCGGGCTGTTTACGAACTCCAGTACAAGTTTCCCGTCTTCCGACTTATCTGTCCGGTATTCACTGGCATTCAGCGTACGGCCCGCTACAGCAGAACCGTCCAGCTGCACATCCAGCTCCTGCACCGTAATAGAAGCGGGATCCAGTTTAACCCCCGGCGGAAGTGTGTCTGTGACTGCCGCACCCGTGATGGCATCCTGCACTTTGTTCACATCGACCGACCAGTCAATGCTCGTCGGATTGTAGAACTGAGGTTGTACTGAACCCTTTTTCTCCACGTACGATGTGTTTTTTGGCTTGAAGTTTAACTCAATCTCTTGAGTGCCGCCCCGAATCGGGAATGTCAGCACCTGCTTTGTGGAGCCATGAATCTTTTTGGAGCTGAGCAGCGACCGGACAGTAAAGGTTCCGCCTACATTATCGTGGCTCTCAATAAAGCTGTTGAAGGTAAACACGACCCCGTTCGTGTCTTTATTCACTGTATATGTACCAACGGATTCTCCGTCGAACAGCAGATCGCCGTTCAGGTCGTTATACAGTTCAAAAGCATCGGGCAGAGCAAATGAATACGTTGATCCCGCCTCATAACCATGCCCGTTCGGAAGGGACCATGTGTAATTCAGCTCCGAATAGGAATCCAGTTGATAAACACTGCCGGTAACCGTTTCTTGATAATTATCATCCGTATACACGGCCAGCGTTACGCTTGTGATCAGCTCTTCGCCAATCGCTGTGCTGGCAGCGGCTGCCTTCAAAGGCAGGCCGATACTGTAAGCCAGTTGGGTCACCAGCAGTACGGCGACAAGCCAGAGGCTTACTCTCTTCTTGACCATAAAGTTGCTGTTCCTCCTCTTAATCTTTTTTTGTCCGGCGGCGGCTCCGCCGCAGGCATGGCTTCCTGTGCATCCCTGACAGACAAACAGGAAACCGGTCATCCTTCTTTCGTCCCGCTCCCCCCTCATCAAAAACCCTTATGTAACTGCAGTAATATGCTAGCTATAACATAAGTCATATTCTATTGCCCCCATCTAAACAAAAACTGAACAATGCCATTCAAATACAGAACTTTTTGCCCCTTTTCAGAAAAAAACGCAAAAAAAAGATAGACTCTTCATTATAAAGAGCCTATCTCTAAAAATTTATTTGTATTTGAGCCAACCCTACAAATTGGGATGTTCGCGCCGGGTAAAGGTCGCCCGTTTCTCAATCAGCTTGTTCAGCGCATCCAGGTAAGCCCGGGCACTGGCTTCCAAAATATCCGTGCTGAGGCCGCGTCCCTGAGCGGCAACCTCGCCTTGCGACAATACGACATACACCTCGCCTTGGGCATCTTTGCCGTGGCTGACCGACTTAATCGTGTAATCGTCCAGCGTGACCTCTTCCGCCGTAGCTTTATCGATCGCATTGTAGATTGCATCAACCGAACCGTTGCCTTCCGCTTCAACGGCAAGCTGCTGGCCGTCGGGTCCCTGAATAACCAGCTTCGCCGTTGGCGTCGACTCATTGCCGTATGTAACATACAGCGTCTTAAGCCCAAAAATCTCCGGTGTATCCGCCAAGTTTTCGTCCAGCAGCGCGACGATATCTTCATCGGACACTTCTTTTTTGCGGTCGGCCAAGTCCTTGAACTTCGCAAACGCTTCGTTCAGCTCCTCGTCCGGCAGCGTATAGCCGAGATCGTTCAGCTTGTCCCGGAATGCCGCGCGTCCCGAATGTTTGCCGAGGACCAGCTTGCTTTCCTTGAGGCCGATTGTTTCCGGGGTCATGATTTCGTAGGTTGTTTTTTCCTTGAGCATGCCATCCTGGTGAATGCCGGATTCATGGGCAAACGCATTGGCGCCGACAATCGCCTTGTTCCCCGGCACAATCATCCCGGTAAGCCGGCTGACCAAACGGCTTGTGCGGGCAATCTCCGACAGCTTCAGCGACGTTTTGGCGCCAAAATAATCGCTGCGGGTTTCAAGCGCCATGGCGATTTCTTCAATGGCAGTGTTCCCCGCCCGTTCGCCAATGCCGTTGATGGTGCCCTCGATCTGATCCGCGCCGTTCAGTATTGCAGCCAGCGTATTCGCAGTTGCCATGCCAAGATCGTTATGACAATGCGCGCTGAGCTGCACGCGTTCGATATCCGGCACATTATCCTTCAGAAACTTGAAAATCGCACCGTATTCGGAAGGGTTCAAATAACCGACTGTATCGGGAATATTTACGACGCTTGCACCTTCGCGGATGGCCATGCTGACCACTTCTGCCATAAAATCCCGTTCGGTCCGGCCTGCATCCTCCAGCGAAAACTCAATCTTTGAAAAATACTTCCGGGCATAACGCAGCGCGGCCTGCGCCGTTTCCAGCACCTGCGCCTTATCCATCCGCAGTTTATGCTGGCGGTGAATCGGCGAAGTAGCGAGGAACACATGGATGCAGGGGTCCTGCGCTCCCTTGAGCGCTTCCTTCACCGCGTCAATATCCGACTGGCGGGAACGGGACAAACCGATCACCGTTACGTCTTTGACCGCCCGGGCCACCGCATTCACCGCGGCAAGGTCGCCCGGCGAAGCGGCAGGGAACCCTGCCTCCATCCGGTCGATCCCCAGCTTCTCCAACTGATGGGCGATTTCCAGCTTTTCGCGTGTATCCAAATTGACGCCGGGCGATTGTTCCCCGTCGCGCAGCGTGGTATCGAATACATAAATTTTACGCAAGTGTCCGCACCTCCTGGTCTTCTTCTCTACAAGCTCCAAATGCGGCCCCTGTAAAGGCCGCATCCGGAACAAACCATATCAATTACAGCGCCGCCGCCGGCGGGCCCTTTACTATAGAGGGATTACTTTTTGATCCAGTGCATCATTTCACGCAGCTGTCCGCCGACTACTTCGATCGGATGAGCAGCTTCGTTACGGCGTGTCGCAGTCAGGAACGCACGGCCGGATTGGTTCTCAAGGATGAAGTCGCGGGCGAATTTGCCCTGCTGGATGTCGGCCAGAACCGCCTTCATCGCTTTTTTCGTCTCGTCGGTCACAATGCGCGGGCCGGTAACATAGTCGCCGTATTCCGCCGTATTACTGATGGAATCACGCATCGTCGCCATGCCGCCTTCATAAATCAGGTCAACGATCAGCTTCATTTCATGCAGGCACTCGAAGTATGCCATTTCCGGCGCATAGCCAGCCTCGGTCAGTGTTTCGAATCCGGCTTTGATCAGAGCCGTAACCCCGCCGCAAAGTACAGCTTGTTCGCCGAACAGGTCGGTTTCCGTCTCTTCGCGGAAGGAAGTTTCGATTACGCCCGCACGCGTACAGCCGATGCCTTTGGCATAAGCAAGGCCGATTTCTTTGGCGCGGCCAGTCGCGTCCTGCTCGATGGCAATCAGGCCGGGAACGCCGAAGCCTTCCACATAAGTACGGCGTACCATGTGTCCCGGGGATTTTGGAGCAACCAGCAGCACGTCAGCATCTTTTGGAGCCACGATTTGGCCAAAATGAACGTTGAAGCCGTGGGAGAACATCAGCGCCGCGCCGGATTTCAGATTCGGCTCGATTTCGTTTTTGTATACCGCCGCCTGGGTTTCGTCCGGCATCAGGATTTGCACCACATCCGCACGGGATACCGCTTCGGCTACCGGAAGAACCTCAAAGCCGTCGTTTTTGGCGGTTTCGAAGGATTTGCCTTCACGCAGGCCGATGACAACTTGAAGACCGCTGTCCCGCAGGTTCTGCGCCTGGGCATGCCCTTGGCTGCCATAGCCGATTACCGCGATCGTTTTTCCTTTCAATACGCTAAGGTCTGCATCCTGTTCATAGTACGTTGTCACTGCCATTGTCAATATCCTCCTTTTATTTAGCGACCCATCATAAAGAGCGGGTGCTTCAGAAGACCCCGGCTGCCCGCGTTCCCCTCAAGCTCCCGCTCTTTACGGCGGGACGTTGTTGACTTTATCTGCAATCATTAAAAGCAGTAATTCATTAAAGCTGCAAAATACAACAACTAAGCATTGCCGCGAATCATTGCCGTTACACCGGTCCGCGACAGTTCGCGAATGCCGTAGGGCTTCATCAGTTCAATCATTGCGTCAATCTTTTGGGTATCCCCAACCACCTGGACCAGCAGGCTGGTGGAACCGATATCGACAACGGAAGCCCGGAACGTCTCAACAACGCCCATAATTTCGGGACGTTCCGAAGGATCAGCGTGCACCTTGATCAGGGCCAGCTCGCGGGCAACCATCGGTTTGGCTCCCAGATCCACGACTTTAATGACGTCAATCAGCTTGTAGAGCTGTTTTTCGATCTGCTCCAGCGTATGCTCGTCGCCAAGCGTGACAATGACCATCCGCGACAGACCGTCTTCCTCCGATTGGCCCACAGTAATGCTCTCAATGTTAAATCCCCGGCGGCCGAACAAGCCAGACACCCGCTGCAGGACACCCGGCTGGTCATTCACCAGCACGGAAATCGTATGCTTTTTCACGCTTCCTCATCCCCCATCAGCATTTGATCAATGGTTGAGCCCTGGGTTACCATCGGATAGACATTTTCGTCTTTGGAAACGACGAACTCTACCACGACCGGCCCCGGCGTCTCCAGTGCTTCCTGCCAGGCGGCGCGCGCTTCTTCTTTGGTCGTTGCCCGAAGTCCCTTGACGCCGTATGCTTCGGCCAGCTTTACAAAGTCCGGGCTTCCGCCCAAGTCGGTATAGCTGTAACGTTTGTCATAAATCAGGTTCTGCCATTGACGCACCATGCCAAGCACCTGGTTGTTGATGATGACGATCTTCACCGGAATGTTGTGAATGGCACAGATCGCAAGCTCCTGGGAGCACATCTGCATCCCGCCGTCGCCGTTGATGGAGACGACCAGCCGGTCCGGCTGAGCCATTTGCGCGCCGATGGCCGAAGGGAAACCAAAGCCCATCGTTCCCAGTCCGCCCGAGGTGATCCAGGAACGCGGATGGTTGAATTGATAATACTGGGCCGCCCACATCTGATGCTGTCCAACGTCGGTTGTCACAATCGCTTCGCCTTTGGTCGTATCGTTGATATGCTGGATTACCCACTGCGGCTTCAGCACGTCGCCGGAATCCTTATAGCGGAGCGGAATATCCAGCTTCCACTGGGCGATCCGCGTTCTCCATGCATCTGCGCGGGATGCGCGTCCGACTTCTTGGTTCAGCATTTCCAGTACGGTTTTGGCATCGCCGACAATCGGAATGTCCGGTGTCACATTTTTGCCGATCTCCGCAGGATCGATATCGATATGAACGATTTTCGCCAGCGGGGCGAAGCCGTCCAGCTTGCCGGTCACCCGGTCGTCAAAACGTGCGCCGATGTTGATCAGCAGATCACACTGTTGAATGGCGTTGTTCGCCGTATAGGTACCGTGCATGCCCGGCATTCCCATCCACAGCTCTTCGCCGCTCGGGAAGGCGCCAAGGCCAAGCAGTGTGGTCGTGATCGGGATCTCCGTACGCTTCACGAATTCATGCATCGCTTCGTGTGCCCCGGAGTAAATCACCCCGCCCCCAGCGATGATAATCGGCCGCTCAGCTTCCGAGATCGCCCGAACCAGCTTGTCGAGCTGAAGCTTGTTGGGAACAACCCGCGGATTATAACCCCGAAGGTTTACGGTCTGTACCGGGCGGAACAGCGTTTTGGCCGCCGACACATCCTTCGGAATATCGATCAGCACCGGACCTTTCCGGCCTGTATTGGCTACATGAAATGCCTCATGGATAATTCGCGGCAGATCTTCGACATCACGTACGAGGTAGCTGTGCTTGGTAATCGGCATTGTAATGCCGGTAATGTCCGCTTCCTGGAATGCATCCGTGCCGATCAGGCTTGAGAAGACATTCCCCGTAATAACCACCAACGGTACGGAATCCATATAAGCGGTGGCGATGCCGGTCACCAGGTTTGTTGCCCCCGGACCCGAAGTGGCGATACATACGCCGGGTTTGCCGCTCGCTCTTGCATAACCGTCCGCCGCATGAATGGCGCCCTGCTCATGCCGGGTCAATACGTGGCGGAAATCCTCAAAGCCGTACAGCGCATCGTAAATGTACAGCACCGCGCCTCCGGGATATCCGAACACGCAGTCTACGCCTTCCAGCACCAGGCTGCGCAGCAGAATCTCCGATCCGGTAATGACCTCCGGCTCCATCCATTTCTCACGTAACTGTTCTGTCGATCGCACTTCCGGTGTTTGCGCGCTCATCAGTATTCCTCCCTTCGGAAATTGACTGCTTATTCTCAAGACTGTCCGCCTATTCTTCGCTTTATGACAACAAAAAAACCTTCCGCCGCCTAACGCAGTTCTAGCTGCGAAAGGGACGAAAGGTTGATCTTCCGTGGTACCACCCAGGTTTGCGCACCAACTCACGAAGATGCGCCTTATCAGGTATACAAAAATCCATCGATGTAGGCAAGGGCCCAATTTCTGTAACCTGAGGTTCGTAACGCGAACCACACGATTTCCCCTAATAATCCCGTCTAAGTAAGCAAACGGGCCTTTCAGGGAAACAGCTCCGAGGTGAGCTCGTATATAAGGGATTTTGGTGGAGGTTTCAGCTGATCCTCACACTCTCTGGTCAAAAGAGCCCTTAAAACTTCGTCCTCTTCATCGCCGATGATGTATATGCGAAATGTTTAGAGTCATTATATGATTCCTCACACCGATAGTCAATACTATATTTTCATTCCTTTTGCGGTTTGACCAGATCAGCGCGAGGAACCCCTTCCCCCGCTCCACACATATGATATACGACTAAATGTGAAAAGGAGGAAGCCTGCGTGATCCGGTTTCGCCGCCCCAAACAGGATGATGCCGCTATCATCAGCCTGATCGAAAGCCAGCTTGTCCCGCTGTCCCATCTGCCTCCTGCCGTGATCGGACAAATCCGGAAGGAGCTGCCCCGCAGGCTTGGACATGGCATTACGCTGGTGGCCAGCACCCGTCTTGAAAGCACCCCGCTTGGCTTTGTCCACTGCCTGCTCCACGGCGATCTGCTGTTTATCGACATGCTGGCCGTCGCACCCGCGGCGCAGCGCAAACGCTGGGGACGGCGGCTGATGTGCCGGGCCGAACGTTTTGCACTATCGCGCGGATGCCGACGGTCCAAGGTCGCCGTCGATGAAGGCAACACGGGAGGACTGGAGTTTTACCGCCGATTAGGGTATACCGTCATCCGTTATGCTGCCCAAAACCGGTGTTATGAGCTGGAAAAGCCGCTGTTTTGAACGGAAGCACCCGGATTATAAATTCCAGAACGGATAACCACCGGGTCCGTAGCCGGGGCCATACCCCGGTCCATAACCCGGTCCGTAGCCGGGGCCATAACCGGGGCCATAGCCGTAGGGCTGTTTTGGTCCCGGGTAGCCTCCATAGGCATAAGGAGCCGTTCCTACCGCCAGCAAATCGAACAGGACCAGCGGAATCAATGCTTTGGTTTGCACTTTTTTGCCTCCGGTGCGTTCAAAAATGAGGCGGTTGCCGGAGATTCGAACCAGCTTGCCGGTCACTCTCGTTCCGTCTTTTTTGATCGCCGTAATCCGTTTTCCTATCAGCTTTCTAACCTGCTGTTTTGTCACTGTCTGTGCCATGATATCCCTCCCGGAAGGTTATGACAACGTCCCCGGGACGCACCGGCGGCGGCCAGGCGTTCGGGAACGGGGACGTCCTCTTGCCCCAGTCTATTCCACTGGTTCAGACAGCGATTGGACCCCCGCCCTATTCGGCTGGAATAGGCCGGGTAGACGGGTCCGGCTGATCGTTCAGCAGGACTCGCTTAACATCATAAACCAGATTAGCAAAGAGACAAAATTCGAGGCCCACCCACCGTTTGAATTCACTCCCTGCAATGCAAAAAAAACCGCGGGGCCGGTTAACCGGCTCCGCGGGTTTTGCAGTATCAAACAAACGCCGTATTGGGCTTTACCGTTTCCCCGGATCGTACGGCGCACCGAGAGCTGCCGGAGCGGAAGACCGCCCGACCGCACTGACCAGAACGATAATCGTCAGAACATAAGGAATCATGTAAATGAACTCCTGCGGAATGTTCTGGGACCATTCGAACAGCTGCACATAGTTCCGGATCGCCTGGGAAAAGCCAAAGAACACAGCGGCGCCAAAAGCGCCCATCGGGTTCCATTTGCCAAAGATCATCGCCGCAATTGCGATAAAACCTTGGCCGGAAACCGTATTGTGCGCGAACGTGCCCGTTGTCGTCAGCGTAATCGTCGCACCGCCCATTCCTGCAAGCAGTCCGCTCATCATGACGCCGATATAACGCATCCGGTTGACGTTTACACCCAGCGTATCGGCCGCACTCGGGTGTTCGCCGACCGCCCGCAGGCGCAGTCCAAACGGCGTCTTGAAGAGCAGGTAAGCAATGACAAACACCAGGATGATCGCGACGTAAGTGGTCGGATATGAATTAAAGATCCCTTCGCCAATCAGCGGAATTTTGCTTAAGAAAGGTATCGGGTATTTGGCAAAACCTTCAATCAGCGGTGTTTCGCCCGCGCCTTCAAACAGCAGCTTAACCATGTACAGCGTACTGCCCGCCGCCAGGAAGTTAATAACCGTACCACTGATCGTCTGGTCGGCCTTGAAAGTAATCGAAGCAACGGCATGAATCAATGAGCCGATGACGCCGACGGCCATGGCGCAGAGCACGCCAATCCAGGCTGCCCCCGTACCGTCCATCCCCGCTTCCTGGGCATAATGCGCCCCAACTGCGGCGGCAAACGCGCCGAACATCATCAATCCCTCAAGCCCGATGTTTACGACCCCTGAGCGCTCCGAGAAAATACCGCCAAGCGCGGCAAAGATCAGCGCCGTGGAGAACACGAGCGTTGTATTGAGCAGTTGGCCTAGAAGCGTCACTGTATCCATCTACGACACCTTCTCTTTCTTGCGCTTGAAGTAAAAGGGTTTGAGTACCCAGCGCACGATTCCCTGTGCAGCGATGAAGAAAATAATCGAACCGATAACGATTCGGATCAGTTCCGGCGGCACATCCGCGCTGAAGCTCATACCCGCCGATCCGTAGGTCAGCGTTCCGTACAGGATTGCGGCCAGGACAACACCAAACGGATGCGTCAGGCCAAGCAGTGCCACTGCAATGCCGTCAAAGCCGTAACCCGGCGACGCAGCAAAAATCGACTGGTAATGGAACACGCCAAGCACCTCGCCGGCGCCGGCCAGACCTGCGAACACACCACTGATGAACATCGCTTTGACGATGTTGCGGCCGACATTCATGCCGGCGTATTCTGCGGCATTCGGGTTAAATCCAACCGCACGCATTTCGTAGCCCTGTTTGGTTTTCCAAAGGTACACATAAAAGAATACAGCCGCGGCCAGCGCGATCAAAGTTCCCCAGTGCAGCCGCGCGTTGTCGAACATATTGAACAGGAAACTCATCGACATGGAGGCCGGAATATCGACGGACCGGTTTTGGCCTTCAAGCAGCAGGAAATTTCGCACAATATAATTGGCAAAATACAGCGCAATCCAGTTCAGCATGATCGTCGTAATAACTTCGTTAATGCCGCGTTTCGCTTTCAGGAACCCGGCAATTCCCGCCCACAGTCCGCCTGCCAGGCCGGCGGCAATCACCGCCAGCGGCACCAGCAGAAACGCCGGCAGCGCCGCGAATTTAATTCCGACAACCGAAGCCGCCGTCATGCCGATCATGACCTGTCCGTCCGCGCCGATGTTAAACATCCCTGAACGGAAAGCAAACGCTACAGCAAGCCCGGTCAGCATCAGCGGGGTCATTTCGCGGATCGCTTCACCGAAGTTGTACATGTTGCCGAACACCCGCGTAAAGAGCGCGCTATAAGCGGTCAGCGGATCGTATCCGCCGATCAGCATGACGATCGCGCCTACAAGAAATCCCAAGAAAATCGCCACAATCGGAACGATATAGACATCCGTAGCAAAAATTTTGCGCAATCTAAGCACCCGCTTTCCCTCCCCGCTTCAAGCTGCCAGCCATCATGAGACCCAGCTCCTGGTCATTGGTCTCTTCCGGTTTGACTTCACCGACGATCTGGCCTTCATAGATGACCGCAATCCGGTCGGAGACGTTCATGATTTCATCCAGCTCGAATGAGATCAGCAGCACGGCTTTGCCTTGGTCGCGCTGGGCGATCAGCTGCTTCTGCACAAATTCGATTGCGCCTACATCCAGCCCGCGTGTCGGCTGGGCCGCAATCAGCAGAACGGGATTTTTGTCTATTTCCCGCGCAATAATCGCCTTCTGCTGGTTACCGCCCGACAGCGAACGCGCCTTCGTGTCGATGGACGGTGTGCGGACGTCAAACTGCTTGACCAATTCCTCCGCATGTTTGTCGATCACATCATTATCCAGGAAGCCTGCCCGGTTGTATGGACTTTTATAATACGTCTCCAGCACCATGTTTTCGCTTATCGTAAAATCCAGCACCAATCCGTGTTTGTGCCGGTCCTCCGGAATATGGGAGACGTTCATTTCGGTGATTTTGCGCGGCGGCAGGTTGGCGATTTCTTTGCCTGTTACGGTGATTGATCCGGAATCGATTTTGCGCAGTCCGGTAATCGCCTGGATCAGCTCGCTTTGGCCGTTGCCGTCGACGCCGGCGATTCCCAGGATCTCGCCTGCCTTCACTTCAAAGCTCAGGCCGTTAAGGACCGAGATGCCTTCTTTGTTTTTGCTGCTGACCTGGTCCAGCTTGAGCACGGTCTGGCCGACATGAGCCGGCTGCTTGTCCACTTTGAAGGAGACGCCGCGTCCGACCATTTTCTCCGCCAGTTCGTTCGGGTTGGTCTCTGCCGTGTTAACGGTGTCGATGACCTTTCCCCGCCGGATAATGGTCACACGGTCCGAAATCTGCATGATTTCTTTCAGTTTATGCGTAATCAGGATGATCGACTTGCCTTCTGCTACCAGCCGCTTCATAATCGCCATCAGCTCGGTAATTTCCTGAGGCGTCAGCACGGCCGTCGGCTCGTCAAATATAAGAATATCCGCTCCGCGGAACAGCGTCTTCATAATCTCTACACGCTGCTGCATTCCGACGGAAATATCGTGAATTTTGGCGTTCGGATTCACTTGAAGTCCGTACTGCTCCGATAGTTTTTTCACCTGCTCTGAAGCGGATTTATAGTCAATTTTAAGGCCTTTCTTCGGTTCCTTGCCCAACACGATATTCTCAGTGACCGTAAACGGATCGACCAGCTTGAAATGCTGATGCACCATCCCGATCCCGAGCTCGATCGCTTTGTTTGGACTATCAATCGTAACCGGTTTCCCATTAATTTCGATACTGCCCTCGTCCGGTTGATACAAGCCGAACACAATATTCATCAGGGTGGATTTACCCGCGCCATTCTCGCCGAGCAGCGCATGAATTTCCCCTTTTCGCAGGGTCAGACTGATGGAATCGTTGGCGACAATTCCGGGAAAGCGTTTTGTGATTTGCTTCAACTCTACGACTGGAGTCGCAGCACTCATGGAATCACCCTCATCAATGAATTATTGCCTCGAACAGCAGGCCTTTGGTGTCCTTTGCGGGACCGCTTATGGGCGCGAGCGGATTCGAATCAGGTCAAGTATAGCTTATAAACCTGGAACAAGGCCAGTTTTTCAACCGGCCTCGCTGCAGATTCCTTATTCAATTCAATCAGCCACAAGCTCAAAGCTTATTCGGCAGGTACAGTCACTTCGCCGCTGATGATTTTTCCTTTGTACTCGTCCACTTTGGCAAGAATCTCTTCGGATACATTGACTTTGTTGTCAGCGATGCCCACACCGTTGTCTTTCAGGCCAAGAACGGTTGTTTTGCCGCCTTGGAATGTACCGTCGATTACTTCTTGGGAGACTTTCTTAACCGCTTCGTCAACGCGTTTGATCATGGAAGTCAGCGTTACATCGTCGCCAAACTCGATCGATTGGTCTTTGTCAACGCCGATAACCCACAGTTTGGTGCCACCTGACTTATTGCGGGCTTTTGCTTCGTTAAACACGCCGTTGCCAGTCGCGCCGGCAGCCGGGAAGATGATGTCCGCGCCGTCGTTAAAGAGCGTAGCGGCTTGCTGCTTGCCTACATCGGGCTTGTCATACGCGCCCGCATACATAACGGTCAGCTTCGCGTCCGGGTTCACCGCTGCGATACCGGCTTTGAAGCCGACTTCGAAGCGCTTGATTACCGGGCTTTCCATGCCGCCGATAAATCCGATTTTGTTCGACTTGGTCGTCATTCCTGCAACCACGCCCACAAGGAACGCGCCTTCGTTCTCGGAGAACGTTACGGACTGTACGTTGTCCGCTTCAACTACACTGTCGATGATCGCCAGTTTGGCGTCAGGGTTCTCTCCGGCTACCTTCTTGATGGCGTCGCCAAGATCAAAGCCGATGCCCCAAGTCAGTCCATAGCCGTCTTTAACGAATTGGTTCAGGTTCGGTTCGTAGTCCGCATTGGATTTACTTTGCAGATACTGTACGCTGATGCCCTTTTCTTCTTTCAGAGCTTGCAGCGCTTCCCATGCCGATTGGTTAAACGACTTGTCGTTTACGCCGCCTACGTCCGTTACCATGCCGACTTTGACGTCTTTGTTGTCCGTCGATTCCGTCGGCGCCGCACTCGCTTTGGCTCCCGCGTCTCCGCTTGCATTGCCTCCGGTCGTTGTCTTGCCGCTGTTGCCGCCGTTACCGGAGTTGCCTGCATTGTTGTTGCCGCAGCCTGCCAGAATGACAGTAAACGCGAGCAGCATCACAAGAGACAGCTTAAAAACCTTTTTCATCGATTGTGATCCCCCTTAAGTAATTTGGAAGCCTTCTGTGTCTGACGGGACATTCCATTGTCTACGATTATATCCGCTATAATACCTAAAATCCAGTGCATTAATGACCCTCGGTCAATAATTTTTGGCGAATTTCAACAATAAAACGTTTTCTGCGCGGATATATTACATTAGTAAGTGAGGTCGACGTCATAAAACCTCGAAATACCTCTGATCCCAACGACCTATGGCTTATAAATATTATTGCACAGTGATACCATTTCTATTATTATAAATCGGCATAACGCCTCGAAAGGAAGCTAAAACCATGAATGAAGTCTCCCAAACGCCGGACCGTCCGGCATCCAAGTTCTGCCGGGAATCCCGGGTGTTCAAAACAGGCCGTGTCTTCCCGAACGACGTCAACAATCACAAAACGCTGTTCGGCGGCAAGCTGATGAGCGGAATTGACGAGGTGGCCTCCATCTCCGCCATGCGGCACTGCCGGGCCAACGTGGTAACTGCCTCCGCCGATTCTGTGGATTTCCTGCTCCCGATCCGGCCTACCGACTCCGTCTGCTTCGAATCCTTTGTGTCGTGGACGGGACGCACCAGCATGGAGGTGTTCGTCAAGGTCATCTCCGAGCATCTCTACACCGGAGAACGGGCAGTTGCGGCCACCTCGTTCCTGACTTTTGTCGCCGTAGGCGAAGACGGCGCGCCGACTCCCGTTCCGGCGGTAGTTCCCGAGACGGAAGAAGAACGTCTGATCAGCGAGTCGGCAGAGGAACGCGCCGAGCAGCGCAAGGACCGCCGCGCCGCCAGCCGCAAGCTGGCTTCCCGGCTCAGCACGACAAAATATTGGGAATAAGCGGATCACGCACAATACTCCTGCCGCGGCGGCCAAATCGGTCTTTGGCGGCAGAACGCATTGCTCTGTAGGCAAAGCTGTGTTGGAATATCCTTCCGGCTTCCAAGCCCTCAAAAAAGCACCGCCGTCCGGATGCCGGGAAGCGGTGCTTTTTTATATGACTGCATAAACGCGGTTTAGGCGTTGATTTTTTCTTTGGCTACGCTAGCCAGGGAGTTGAACGCATTTACGTCGTTCACTGCCAAGTCAGCCAGCATTTTACGGTTGATGTCCACGCCAGCCAGTTTCAGGCCGTGAACCATTTTGCTGTAGGAAAGTCCGTTCATGCGGGCCGCTGCGTTGATACGCACGATCCACAGCTTGCGGAAGTTCCGTTTGGTTTGACGACGGTCGCGGTAAGCGTAAACCATCGACTTCATTACTTGTTCTTTTGCTGTTTTGAAAATGCGGTGTTTGGAACCGAAGTATCCTTTTGCCAGTTTCAGTACTTTTTTATGTTTACGACGAGTCACAAATCCGCCCTTAACTCTTGCCATATCAAAAAACCTCCCAAAAAATGTGTGTTAAAACTATTTCAAGTTAGCCAGGCCCTGTTTCAAACGTCTTACATCACCAGGAGCCATTTCCGGGTTCGTGCCCAGAACACGCTTTGTGCGCTTGGACTTGTGGGACAGCAGGTGGTTTTTGTAAGCTTTGTAGCGGGTGACTTTGCCCGTTCCGGTAATTTTGAAGCGGCCTTTCAGGCTGCTGTGTGTTTTCATTTTAGGCATGGTGTTTCCTCCTTAAAAGTATAAATCGTATAGGCCCTTAACGCGGGTCCCGCTTCCCTTGACGGCTTACGAAGAAGCCTTGGGAGCCAGGATCATGATCATGCTGCGGCCTTCGAGCTTCGGCTGGCGTTCCACCACCGAAATTTCGGCCACTTCCGATTTAACGCGCTCCAGAATCTTCTGTCCGATGTTGGCGTGTGTGATTTCACGTCCGCGGAAACGGACGGAGCATTTCACTTTGTCGCCTTCATTCAGGAACTTCACGACATTGCGGAATTTCGTCTGGTAGTCATGTTCCTCGATGTTCGCGCGGAACCATACTTCCTTCACGTCCACAATCTTCTGGTTCTTGCGGGCTTCCTTATCTTTCTTCTGCTGCTCGTAGCGGAACTTGCCGTAATCCATGATGCGGCATACCGGCGGCTTCGCCTGCGGCGCCACATTAACGAGATCCAAGTTCAGATCAATCGCCATTTGAAGCGCTTCGCGGATCGGTTTAATCCCGATTTGTTCTCCTTCCGCACCAACCAACCGGACCTCTTTGGCCCGAATCTCATCATTGATCATATGTTCCTTACTGATAACTCTCCACCTCCGGATCTATTGAACGTATTGGATGTTACCTGCACCAACAAAAATCGGGATGCCGGCGAACCGACATCCCGATGCTTCAACGTTTCATGAACACGTACATTCATAAACCATTGAGATCAGACCCGCGGACACTGTGGTCCACCAGGTGAGAAGCCGGTGCTTCTTCTTGCAATCTCTATGTTTCAGACACTCAAATAATATACAACACCCGATAAAGGGATGTCAAGCATATATTCTTTTGTTTTCTATGGGCATTAACCCTGCTTGCTCTGCACTTCCTCCAGCCGCACAACCCGTGTATGCTTCGTGTGGCTCCACTGCTTGTTGTTCTGCGTGAAGAAGGCATAAACCGTGATCGGGTACCAGGAGATCATGTAAATCGGGAACAGCAGAATATAGGCGTACACCTTCTTGAACTTCACTTTCTCCAGCGCAAGGGAGAGGAAGAACGTAAAGAGATTCAGACCTACAGCCACATAGCTCAGCCAGAACGGAATGTAGCCGTAAAGGTTCGCAATGTTCGGCCCGTCAAAAAACGCCATATCCACCCACATCACGGCGGTCAGCAGAAACGTGAACAGTACAATGTATACGTTCAGGCCGTACAGCGCCAGGTCAAACTTCGGCAGGCTCCGCTCCTTGATACTTCTCCACAGCATTGGGAAAAAATATCGGCGGGCGACGGTAAAATGCCCCTGCATCCAGCGCAGACGCTGTCTCGCGGAAGCCTTGAACGTCAGCGGCTTCTCGTCGAATACTTTGGCGTCGTAGTTGAATTTCGGATAAACATTTTTCATCGCGCTGCGCATCGTGAATTCCAAGTCCTCGACAAGGCTTGTCGCTCCCCAGCCGATTTCCTTCAACAGGTTCGTCTCGAAGCACATCCCGGTTCCGCCAAGGAAGTTGGCCATGCCGAGATTGTGCCGGGAGAGCTGCCACAGGCGGTTAATATACCAGTATGAGATTCCGTAAGCAGCGGTGATCCAGGAGTCTTCCGGGTTCTTGGTGTCAATGTACCCTTGAATGACCTTGGCGCCGGAACACAAATCGTTGTTCATCTCGCGCAGGAAATTCGGATGCGCCAGATTGTCGGCATCAAACATGACGACCGCATCGTATTGGCGGGGCATGCTCCACAACTCTTTCAGCATCCATTCGATGGCGTACCCCTTGCCCCGCTGGTTGTTGTTCGTGCGGACACAGGCGTTCATGCCGTGTTCTCTGACAATACGGGCAGTCCCGTCGGTGCAGTTGTCGCAGATGACAAACACGTCATACATTTCGCGAGGATAATCCAGATGCTTCAGGTTCTCCATCAGTGCTCCAACCACTTCTTCTTCATTGTGGGCGGCCACGAGCACGGCGAACGTCTTTTGCGGAGCGAACTCGGTTTTCTTTCTCTTCCTGTACAGTCCGAACAGCGAAAATCCGAACTGGTACACCGCGATCGCCGCCAGCAGAACCTGAATCGTTACAATAATCGTGTCAGTCAGCATTTGCAGCATAATAGTGGTAAACCCCCTTTTTCCACTCTTGGTGTCCTTTCTCTTTGTCTTTTGCCGGGTTGATAAGCTTGACCCTGTATGCTCTACCCATCTCATGCACCGGACCCAAGAATTCATATTTATATTCTCAGCGGTTTATCGAATTATTATTTGTATCACGCAAGTGGGTTGCCGGCAGTCTTTATTTATCTGCGGATTGCTCAGTAACCTATAAACGTGTTCGGCCCGCTTGAATCATTGTACGTGTAAAGGGTGCGTCAAGTCAAAGTCCGCATTTTTCGTCATCAGCCGACCTTTTTGTTGAAATGCATCCCGTTAAAAAAGTATGATAAACATAGCTCTAAACACCCGGATGGCGCGGCGGTTACTTGGGAATCTTCCCGGCCGCTTCCGGTTCAGGGGACCCGTCTTCAAATTAAAGCGCCGCCGGCATCCGGGCGCTTTTGGACGGCCCTTACGCCGGCCGCCGGACCCGCGGGAGGAATCGCGATATGAGACAGTTGTTCATGAAACTACATTCTTGGGAACGCCGGCTTTTTCAATGGATCAACGGGCGCATGCACAACCGTTTCTTTAATTTCTGGCTGTATTACATGACCCATCTTGGCGGTGCAACCTTCACCATATCCGTTACGCTGCTTCTGTGGGCCTTTGCTCCCGCTCCCTGGGACAGAGCCGCCGTCCAGGCGCTGACAGCCCTTGCCGTCAGTCATCTTCCCGTGGCGCTGGCCAAGCGGCTGTACCCGCGGATGCGGCCTTATCTGGCCCTTCCGGGGACAAACACGTTCCGGAATCCGCTGAAGGATCATTCCTTTCCTTCGGGACATACGACGGCCATTTTTGCTACGGCCATGCCGTTTATGGTTGCCGTGCCGGCGCTGGCGTTCATCCTGCTTCCGCTCTGCCTCATCGTCGGACTGTCCCGGATTTACCTGGGGCTTCATTATCCGTCGGACGTGCTTGCGGGAGCAGCCATCGGCTCTACCGTCGCTTTGCTGACCACCGCTCTCTGGAGCTGAAGACGCAGGCGGACGCGCGGAACCTATCATTTGAAGAACAGGTGAATTCCATCGTGCGCAAAAAAAGAGTGCTGCTGTTGTCCGAAAGTTTTGGCGCAGGTCACACCCAGGCGGCGTACGCCCTTTCAAGCAGCCTTCGCAAGCTGTTTCCCGGCGTACGCCCCAAAGTGATGGAGTTGGGGAAATTCCTCAATCCCAAGGTTGCGCCGCTCATCATTTCCGCCTACCGCAAAACGGTGACCAACCGTCCCGAGCTGGTCGGCTATGTATACAAACATCAGAAATCGTTTAACCGCTTTACCACGCTTGCCCTGCATCGTCTATTTTATACCCATGCCAAAAATATTGTGCAGCAGCTTCGTCCGGACATCATCGTGTGCACTCATTTTCTGCCCAGCGCCGTCATCTCCCGGCTCAAACGGCTGGACCCTTCATTCCGGACGCCGCTGTGCACCGTCATTACGGATTACGATGCCCACGCTTCCTGGATCAGTCCGGAAGTTGACCGCTACCTGGTCTCTACGCCGGAAGTGAAGACCAAACTGCGCCGGCAAGGCGTCTCCGCTTCCAAAATTCAGGTAACGGGAATCCCGGTCCATCCGGATTTCTGGGAGCATCCCGGCAAGGAGGAAATCCGCCGGCGGTTTGGCCTGAAGGAGATGCCGACCGTGATGTTTATGGGCGGGGGCTGGGGGCTGATGAACGACGAATTGGTTAAACGTTATATCGCCGGCTGGCGGAACCGTGTTCAAATTTTGTACTGCCTGGGCAGCAACGACCGGCTCAGGGAAGAAATGCAGCGTGATCCGCTGTTCCGGCACCCGAACATTTCCTTGATCGGCTACACACGCGAGGTGGACAAGCTGATGGAAGTGTCGGACCTGCTTATTACGAAGCCGGGCGGCATGACCTGCAGCGAAGGATTGGCCAAAGGAATTCCGATGCTGTTCCATCAGCCTCTTCCCGGCCAGGAGGAGGAGAACTGCCGTTACTTCACGCAGGCCGGACTCGGGGAGCCGATCTCGACGCTTGAGGTCGTCGACCGCTGGATGGACCGGCTGCTGAACCGGTATGAAGAAGTCCAGCAGCTGCGGGACCTTCACCGGAGCCAAATCGCCCGGTACAATCCGCAGCAGAGCGCGCAGTGCATTATGGATCTTATCCGCTAATTTTATATTTTTCCGCTGCAGCATAAGGGGCTGTCCCGCTAGTCATCTGAAGATGACCCAAGGACAGCCCCTTATTCCTTCGTTCGCAACGGCAAGCTCTTATCCCAAGCGTTTTTCCGGCCCCCGGGTCTCTAAGCTACAGCTTGTATTTGTCCAGCCGGGATGCCTGATACCGCTGCAGCGCGGCTTCGCCGACAATGACCTCGCACCGGTGAATAGGAATGCCTTGTTTGACAAATTTCGATTCATATTCCGTCATTACGTGTTCTTCGTTAATCCCGCCAGCATGCAGGTCCAGGGAAATATTGGTCAGCTGAAGGCCAAAATCGGCAAATGCGTTCAGAGAAAACTCGAACAGCCCCCGCGAATCGGTCTTTAAATGAATTTCTCCTTCCGGACTGAGCAGCGTTCTGTACTTCTCCAAAAAACGCGGATGGGTCAGACGGCGGCGGGCATGTTTGCTTTTGGGCCACGGATCGCTGAAGTTCAGGTAAATCCGGCTGAGCTCTCCCGGAGCAAACACTTCCTCCGCATATTCGATATTGGCCAGCGCCAGCTTCAGATTCGGCGGGGTCTCCCGCTCCATCGGCGCCCAGGCGGCGCGCGCCTTCTCGCTGGCCCGGCGCAGCAGCTCGTCATACATATCGATGCCGATATAATTAATATCCGGATGCTTTACGCTCATCTGGCTGATAAATTGGCCTTTGCCCATTCCAAATTCAACATGGATCGGGTGATCATTGCCGAACAGGGCGGCCCAGTTCCCTTTATGTGCGCGCGACTCCAAGATCACCAGATCGTTCTGGGCTTCGAGACTTTCGCGAATTCCTTTTCTTCCCCGCAAACGCATTTGATTGTCCTCCGATAGTTCAATTCGTCCGCCGCTTCAGTTGAACGCAACTGCACGCCTAACGCGTCCGCGCGGAACTTACTGCAATATTGTGCCGAACTTATCGGCAAATGTAAAGGAGAAAACGCTTCTTTATAGAAAAAAAGAACCCTTGACCAAATGGCCGGGTTCTCTATGGCTGGGATAGCTGCGCCCGGACATCCGGGCATGCTCGCTTATTTCGAATCCGTATTGAAATCAAATGTCTTCTCAAAAGCATTGCGGATCTTCCGCTGTGCTTCCGTCTTGATCTTCGGATTTCCGTTGAATTCGACTCCGGTCAGCGCAAGCGCTTCGTCGGGAGTCAGCTGCACTTCAATCGATCCTTTGCCCTCGGCATACGTGGTTTGCGAACTCATTGATTCATCACCTCACGAATCATAGTATGGACCGGACGACATGGAATAATGAGAAACGGTTTGATGTAAACCGCTCAGGCCCCGCCGTTAAGCGGTTTTTACATTTAAAATATAACACATGGTGTAAGCAATTGCAATAGCGTAACCGCTTACTTTTAACCTATTTTTCCACTTTTTTTGCTTCTCTTTTTCGATGGATCTCCTAACTAGGCTATACAAGGTGGATGCTGTCATGGTAATTTTACGGCAAGCATTTATTGCTTGCTGATTGAACCGGGAAGAGTTGAGAAGAGAAAGGTGAGCTGAGATGAGCAAAGAGGTTAAATTGGATTTAAATCGCATCGTTTTTATTGGCAGGACATTCGAAGAATACATGTCCATGTTCAATCTGACAAAAGCGGACTTGACGGGGCGAACCATTTTGGATTGCCCGGCTGGAGCATGTTCGTTCACAGCATTAGCAAACCAGCTTGGCGCTGAGGTAACTGCAGCAGATATTGCGTATTTTCATGACTTTGAGGAGCTACAGAAAAAGGGCATTCAAGACTTAGACCATGCTATGAACAATATGGATCGTGTCCAAACGAATTACGTATGGGATTTTTTCAAATCTGTTGATGATTTAAAAAATCACCGTTTCCAAGCCTTAACCGATTGTTCCACTGATATGAAACAACACCCCGATCATTATATCCAGGCGGCATTGCCTTCACTGCCGTTTGAGAACAAACAATTTGATATGACATTGTCTGCGCATTTTTTGTTTATGTACTCAGACAGACTCGATTTTGATTTCCACGTAAAGACAATTCAAGAATTGCTTCGCGTTACAAGACAGGAAATTCGGATTTTCCCTTTAACTGATCTTTCAGCAGAAAGATACGGCCAATTGAATAAAATCCTCACTTTTTTACACGCACAGGGTTGTTCAACCGAGGAAATCACTGTGGGTTATGAATTTCAAAAGGGAGCAAACAGCATGCTTAAGATAACATTATAACGTAGCCGCTGTTGAGCAGCTCCGTCCTTTTCTTGCAGCAAATACAAGCCGCAAGCCAAGCCGCCTACATGGCGGCATTTTTATTTAGGGTGTGTACGCAAACTATAAATTAAGGAAATAAGGGTCAGTCAAACGATTCCGTGATGGGTTACGAAATGCTGTCAACCCTGGATCTATTGTCAGATCGATCTACAAATCCTCTCCTGTGACACACCCGCAGCGGAGCAGCGGATTACCATAGAACGCGATACGGAGGTCTTGGCGGACCCAGCGGCCGTTATTTCTGAAATTCTTGGGTTTTTGGTATGCCTGACGGACTCCAGTTCCGTTATTCGTACCGAAAACATACAAACTATGGCTTCTCCACGTAAATAGCTGCTTCTGAGTCCGCAACTTTGCCAAAACACGGAATAATCAGCAAATAGGGCCTTCTGAGTCCGTACACTTGTACCCCTACTTTCTCTGGCGGCTACAAAAGGCGGGAATCTGGGATGAAATCTGAAGCATGAATGCTTTTTTTAATAAAATGAAACATTATCGGCTTTTGGCAACCCGCTATCACAAGACAGCGAGAGAGTATGTTCAAGGTTTTTGCGTTGATTTCGATGAGGTTGCGGCGGAAATAAGTTTGCGTACAGACTCTAGTATACATCCACCATAAATTTTATCAGAGCCTATCCGGCAAAAATTGCGCCGTCCCCTTCCTTCCCGCCGTAAGCGGGATTCGGTTAACCTTTCCCCCGCTTTTTTTGATACAATAGGAATGGTGCACGGGGCTGTTCCCTCATCAGGAACGGTCGTATGCGGCCGGACTTCAAATTTTGCCTGGCTTATGAATCGTACCGGTCAATCCAACCATTTTCTATATAAGGAGCAACACATGTCTATACTAAACCCTTCTACTGCTCCCCAATTATGGGGAGATAAGCGATTTCATACCTGGAACTACGAAATGCGCAGCCAATTTGACGAAAAAGTCTTCAAAGTCATGCTGGACGCCGGGTTCACCTGTCCGAACCGCGACGGATCGATCGCCAAAGGCGGCTGCACCTTTTGCAGCGCCCGGGGATCAGGCGATTTTGCGGGACGCCGGCGCGACGACCTGGTCACCCAGTTCAACACCATCCGGGACCGGCAGCACTTGAAGTGGCCGAACGCCAAATACATCGGCTACTTCCAGGCCTATACCAACACCTACGCCCCTGTCGAGGAGCTTCGCGAATATTATGAAGTTATCCTCGAGCAGCCCGGCGTGGTTGGTTTGTCCATTGCCACCCGGCCCGACTGCCTGCCGGATGATGTCGTGGAGTATTTGGCGGAGCTGAATCAGCGCACTTATCTCTGGGTTGAGATGGGGCTGCAGACCATTCATGAGTCCACTTCGACGCTGATTAACCGGGCTCATGATACCGAATGCTATCTCGAAGCGGTCGCCAAGCTGCGGAAGCACGGCATCCGCGTCTGCACTCATATCATTCACGGGCTGCCTCAGGAGACGCATGAGATGATGCTGGAGACGGTGGCCGAGGTGGCCAAGATGGACGTGCAGGGCATCAAAATTCACCTTCTCCATTTGATGCGCAAAACGCCGATGGTCAAGCAATACGAAGCCGGCCTGCTTCGTTTCCTGGAGCAGGACGAATACGTGAAGCTTATTGCGGATTCGCTCGAGATGCTTCCGCCGGACATGATCGTGCACCGGCTGACCGGCGATGCGCCAAGAGATCTGCTGATCGGGCCCATGTGGAGCATGAAGAAGTGGGAAGTGCTGAATGCGATTGACGACGAGCTGATTACCCGCGATACTTGGCAGGGTAAGTACTGGAGGCAGGGGTAACATGGGATTTCTGTCCGTGCTGAGTTTCGCCCATAAGCTCGTGGGCGAACGGCTCGCTTCCGGCGGGTTTGCCGTTGACGCCACCGTAGGAACGGGAGCGGATACGCTGTTCCTGGCGTCCGCCGCCGGCCCCCGGGGTGCGGTGGCCGGGTTCGATATTCAGCCGGAGGCGCTGGAGCTTGCGCGGGAGCGGATGCTCCGCGCAAGCGAGACGCAAGGAGCGGCTTACGCTCCGGTATCCTGGCTGCTGCAGGGGCATGAGAACATGCTGGCGGCGCTGCCTGCCGAGTGGCGGGGCGCCGTCTCCGCGGTCATGTTCAACCTCGGCTATCTGCCGGGCGAGCGGACGGATAAGACGGTTATTACCCGAACGGATACGACGCTGGCCGCACTGGACGGGGCGCTGGCGCTGCTCCGGCCGGGCGGCATTATCACCGCCGTGCTGTATCCGGGGCATGAAGGCGGGCGTGAGGAAGCTGAGGCGGTCGAGCATTGGGCCGCCTCCCTCCCCCCGGCCGCCGGACAAAGCGTCGTCTACCGTCAGCTGCAGCGCCCCGCGGCCCCTTACCTCGTCGCCGTAGAGAAAAGAGGTTAAATCTTATTTTTTGGAGAGGAAGATGAGTGACATGACACAACCTTACCCATTGAAATTTCAGCCCGAGTTCAAAGAACGCGTCTGGGGCGGCAGAGCGCTGGAGCGCTTTGGACTAAACCTTCCGGATGGACATATCGGAGAAGGCTGGATGATCGCCGATCATGCGAACGGCACGTCCACTGTAGTTAACGGGGAGCTGGCCGGACAAGGGCTGGACAAGATTCGCGAACAATTTGGAGCAGCGTGGTTCGGAAGCAAAGGAAGCGTGGCTGGAACCGGACGGTTTCCGCTCCTGATCAAGCTGCTTGACTGCAATGACGACCTGTCGGTCCAAGTGCATCCCACCGACGATTACGAACGCCTTCCCAAAGGCGAGCTCGGCAAAACGGAAATGTGGTACGTACTGGACGCAAAGCCGGGTGCCAAAATCATTTATGGCCTGAAGGACGGGGTCACCCGCGAAAGCTTGCGGGAAGCGCTGGAAAACGGGACGGTTATGGACACATTGAGAGAAGTGCCTGTATCCCGCGGCGATGCTTTTTACATTCCTGCAGGTACAGTGCACGCCCTCTGCGCGGGTGTCGTGGTGGCCGAAATCCAGCAAAATTCCGATACTACATACCGCATATACGATTACAACCGTCCCGGACTGGACGGCAAACCGCGCGAGCTGCATATTGAAGACTCCCTGAACGTTACCGCCTATGAAGGCGCGGGAGCCACTTCGATGAAAACGGACGACGCCCGCCCAGGCGAGTGGCTTCGCATTGCTTCTTCCCCTTATTTTATTGTGGAAAAAGGCGTCGTAAGCGGCGATTGGGCGCTGTCCACCACACCGGAGAGCTTCACGATTCTCGTAATCTGCGAGGGAAGCGGACATTTGCGCTGGGATGGAGGCAGCCAGCCTTACGAAGCCGGTGAATGCTACCTGCTGCCCGCTCCGCTGGGGGCTTATACAATTGAAGGCCAGTCCACTGTGCTTCGTTCCTATCTTCCGTAAAAATACGGGCAAGGAGCTGACGATATGCGTGAATACAGCCTAACGGTTACGGACCCGACGGGGATGGTTCTGAAGGTCTGGCAGTGGCTGCCGGAACCGGATACGCCTGTCCGTGCAATTGTCCAGATATCGCACGGCATGTGTGAAACGGCCGCGCGGTATTCCCGCTTCGCCGAGGCGCTCACCGCCAGCGGCTACGCCGTGTACGCGGGTGATCACCGCGGCCACGGCCGGACGGCGGGACGGGTGGACCTGCTCGGCGATGCAGGGAAAGACGGCTTCTATTGGATGCGCCGCAATCTGGAACAGATTGCAGGCGCCGCACGGAGCCGCCATGAAGGCGTCCCCTGTTTTTTGTTCGCTCACAGCATGGGTTCGTTTCTCGCCCAAAGGCTGATGTGCGAGGAGCATCACGGCGTATACGCGGGTTTTATTTTAAGCGGGACGAACGGTCCGCGCGGTCTTCTGCACATAGGGGAATCGCTCGCATCGGTACAGCTGCGCCTGCGCGGGCCGCTGCACCGCAGCGTGCTGCTGAACACCATCGTGTTCGGGCCGTATAACCGGGGGTTCACGCCTCTTCGTACAACCTTTGACTGGCTGAGCAGCGATCCTGAGGAAGTGGACCGCTTTATAGCGGACCCGTTCTGCGGAGCGATTTGTACCACACGGTTTTTCCGGGACTTTTTCCGGCTGCTGCTGTCGCTGCATACGCCCTCGACACTGTCAGGTCTGGTTAAAGACAAGCCGGTTTATCTGATGTCGGGTGATCAGGACCCCGTCGGGATGAAGGGGCAGGGAGTCCGCAAGCTGGCGGCCCTGTACCGGAAGCTGGGCGTGCAGGATTTGGAGCTGCGGCTGTACAGCGGCGGACGCCATGAAATGCTGAACGAGGTCAACCGGGATGAGGTGACCGTGGACGTGCTGGATTGGCTGGCCCGGCATGCGCCGGCGGCAGAAGCTGGGGTTCTACTGCCGCTGCTGGCTGAAGCACCGGCAGTGGAGCAGCGGGTGTCCGAGCCGCAGACGGCTGTGGCGGCTTTGGATGAGGCGCAGCAGGTAGCTGGGCAGCCGATGGCTGAGCCGGCGGCAGCTGAGACAACGGCGGCCGGGATGCCGGAAGCCGATGCTGAGGTGGCCGAAGTGCAGAATGCTGTAGAGCCGATATCCGAAGCACACATGGCCGATACCCAAGCGACAGCGCCAGCAGCCTTTATCTCCCAGGATACCGAACCGCTATCCGGGCCGGGGGACCCGCAGGCCGGAGGCTTGGATAATCCGCAAACCGGAGGATCTGAGAATCCGCAGGCCGGAGGGTCCGGGACAGCCTGACTCCAAGTGACGGTAATTCAGCCGGGGCTTCAGACACGAAATAAAAGAGGCTTCTATCCGGGTTACTCCGGCAGCGCCTGAATTCGCGCATACACAAAAGGCTTTTCCGATCCGCCTTCGGCGGTATCCGGAAAAGCCTTTTTTTCAGTCCCTTATGTGTCCGGCCGGTCAACGGCCCAAATCATATTCCATAATCCACTGCGGACCGTGAACGCCGATACGCCGGCGTCCCCCGTCTCTAAAACCGATCTTCGTATAAAGCCTTTGAGCGGCCGTATTGTTCTCATTGACCGCCAGCACAAGCCGGGCCGCAGCAGAATATCGCTCCCTGACAAAACCCGGCAGCAGACGCATTGCAGCCCCCGCAATTCCCCTGCCTTGCCAGGCATAGTCAACCGACAATGCCCTGATTAATACGGAGGCGGAATCTGCACCATACTCCTCCAAGGCTTTCCCTGTATGAAGCACAAAAAATCCGGCAGCCTCACCGTCCGCTAAAATCACCATAGGCAACCTGTCCGGGTCCGTCAGCGCCAGCTCCAGCGCCTGGGCTGGCAGAGCCGTGAAGTCCTGTTGCTCTGGCGGCAGATAAAAATCCAGCAATCTCTGCTTATACCGGTCTTCGTATTCGAGCAGCTTCAATGCTTCCATCCAACCGTTCCCCTCTCAAGTTTAGACGATCCCTAGCGGCAGGCCGACGAACCGGGGCCGCTGCGTCTCATCCTGCTGGTACATCACGATCAGCAGTGTACCCTCTTCTTCCGATTCCGCTGCCAGGGAACCGCCGCCTGTGAGAGCGGCAAAAACCGCGGGTGCGCTTCCCGCCTGCCCTAGACCGGCTGCCTCCGTCTCCAAGCGCGGCGCAGTCTCCGCTTCTCCTGGCGCTGCAGCCGCGGGGCCATCCAGCGCCAGGGCGCCGCCTGTAGAGGCCAAACCTGCGGCCTCCACCTTTACACCGCCAGCCGCCAGGACAGCCGCCCCCGCACTGCCAGGCACCGTTCCTGTGCTGGCACCAACTGCACCAGCGCTGACGCCGTCTGTACCGGCGCTGGCAACGTCTCTACCAGCGCTGGCAGCGTCCGCCGCTGCACCGCCAACGGCCAGCCCGCCGTCCGCTGCCTCATCCGCCCGCAGCCCGGAAATGCTGCGCAGCACCGGTGCAAGCGCAAACGGCAGCGGCTCGGCCACGGCGAACTTGTGCAGCTCCCGCTCAGACACCGCCGCGCGGTCCGCTCCAGCGGCCAGCCGGCCGGCAGCGCCATCGGTGCAGGCCGCACCGAGCAGCTCCCGATGCGCAGCGGCAGCGCGCATATACCGGGCGACGTCGGCCTTGTCCGCGGTTGGTTCCCACCAAATTTTGCGCGGCTTGTACTTATGGGCCAAGAAATAATCCAGCTTCATCAGACCCAGCACGATCTCCATTCCCGGAGTATTCCGTCCGGTCAGAAAATCCCGCAGCCGGATAAAAAGATCCTCCAGCTGATGCCCGATTTTTTGCCAGCCCCGCTCCTCCCAATAATCCCCGAACTCCTGAAAAAAGTCGAAGGGGGACTCGAACACATGCCGGATCAGATATTTCATCGTATGGTCCATCCGGTGGCTGTTCCAGTATTTTTCCAGCACATCCTCCAGCCGTTTCAGCTGTACGATATCGCCGTAGGAGAGCACATGGCTGCTCAAAATTTCATAAGGCGCATGGTCCATATACACATAATCGTATTTCGCCGCCTGGGCTCTCAGCCCGGTGCCGCGCAGCATTTTGAGGAAACCGAGCTGCAGTTCTTCCGGCTCCATCACAAACACATCGTTAAATGTCTTGCGGAAGGTCGCGTAATCTTCCTCCGGCAGCCCCGCAATCAGATCCAGATGCTGGTCGATCCGGCCGCTGCGCTTGATCGTCATCACCGTCCGCGACAGCTTGGCGAAATTTTGCCGCCGTTTGACAAGCTCATTGGTTACGTCATTGGTGGACTGCACGCCGATCTCGAACCGGAAAATGCCCGGCGGCGCATTCTCCGCCAGAAACTCCAGCACCTCGGGCCGCATAATGTCAGCCGTAATTTCGAACTGGAACACGCAGCCGCCATGGTTGTCGATCAGAAAACGGAACATTTCCATCGCATAATTGCGGTTGATGTTGAAAGTGCGGTCGAGAAACTTGATGACCTTTGCGCCGTTTTGAATCAAATACAAAAGATCCGACTTCACCCGCTCGATATCATAATACCGGACGCCGACCTCGATACTCGACAGACAGAACTGGCAGTTAAACGGACAACCTCGGCTTGTCTCAAAATAGACGATTCGCTTTGGAAGATCCGGCAGATCCTCCGGAAAACGGTGAGGCGTCGGCAGCGTATTGAGATCGCTTTTGGGACGCGGCGGGTTGACGACAATTTCGTCTCCTTTACGGTAAGCCGCACCAAATACATAATGGTACCTGCCCTCGTCCCGGATCTCCTGCAGCAGATGATGGAACGTCTCTTCCCCGTCCCCGTTCACGACAAAATCAATCCCGGGCTCCCGTCCCATCCAATAAGCGGGCTCATACGATACTTCGGGACCGCCTAATATGATTTTTACCTCAGGCATGATTTTTTTCAGGATGCCGATCAGCTTGACCGTCTCTTCGATATTCCAGATGTAGCAAGAGAAGCCGATCACATCCGGACGTTTCTGGAACAGATCGGACGCCATGTTCATCACAGGGTCCTTTATGGTGTACTCCGCCAGGCGGATGTCGAATTCATGACCGCTGTACGCTTTAAGCAGGCGGATCGCCAGCGAAGTGTGGATGTACTTGGCATTTAATGCCGCCAGGATGACTTTCATGCTTCACGACCTTCTTTTTTATTCGAATGAGGGAGCGTTCTCGTTCTGAAAAAACTCCAGAAACGGCTGCCCGTACTTGCGGTATTTAACCTCGCCGACCCCTTTGATCTTCATCATGTCCGATTCGGTCTGCGGGCAGACCACGCTCATCTCCCGCAGCGTTGCATCGTTAAAAATAATATACGACGGCACATGCTCGCGCCCCGCCAGCTCCCGCCGGATCAGCCGCAGCTGTTCGAACACCGTCTCGTTGACGGCCGACGGCGAGAGATCCAGGCGGCCTTGCCCTCTGCGTCCCCTGCTGCTGTCCCCAGCCCGGGACGGCTTCGGCACGCGCTGGAACACCTCCTGCCGCCCGCGCAGCACCTCGGCGGCGGGAGCCTGAAGCCGCACAACGGGATACTGGCCTTCGGACAAGGCCAGGTATCCTTCCGAGACAAGCACGTTGATCGTCTCGGCAATTTCTTTTTCGGTCCGGCCGGACATCGCACCATGGGTCGGCAGCTTGTCGAAGCCGTACTGCAGCACCTTCTGGCTGCGCGAGCCCTTCAGCACGGACGCAACCAGCGCCACGCCATAACGTTCACGCATCCGGTGGATGCAGCTGAAGATTTTTTGGGCGTCAATCGTGATGTCCACAAGCTCCCGCTCGTCCGTGCAGGAGCTGCAGATACCGCAGGGCTGCCCGTTATGCTGCTCGCCAAAGTAGTCGAGCATGGCGCTCCGCAGGCAGCGTGTCGTATAACAGTAGTCCACCATCTGCTGCAGCTTCCGGTATTCGTTGGCTTTACGGTCGCCGTCCTGCGGATTTTGCTCAATCAGGAACTTTTGCGTCATGATGTCCTGGGCGCTGAACAGCAAAATGCACTGGCTGGGTTCCCCGTCCCGGCCGGCGCGGCCTGCCTCCTGAACATATGCCTCCATGTTCTTCGGCATATTGTAGTGGATCACATAACGCACGTTCGACTTATCGATCCCCATGCCAAAAGCGTTGGTCGCCACAATAACCCGGATATCGTCATACAAAAAAGCCTCCTGGCTCTCCGCCCGCTCCTCGTCGGTCATCCCGGCGTGATACCGCCCGGCCGCTATACCGGCGTTTCTCAGCCGCTGGTACAGATCGTCGACCTCCTTGCGGGTGGCCGCGTAGATGATCCCCGGCTCCGCCTCATGTCCGGCCGTGTACTCCAGCACGTACTCGCGTTTGTTTTCGCCCCGCAGCACCGACATCGCCAGGTTGTCCCGGGCGAGCCCCGTCATGTAAATGCCAGGTTCACGCAGCCGGAGCAGCCGGACGATATCGTCCATGACTTCAGGCGTGGCCGTTGCCGTAAAGGCGGCCAGAATCGGCCGCTCCGGCAGACTCTCGACGAACGGAGCCACCGACAGATAACTTGTGCGGAAGTCGTGTCCCCACTGCGAAACGCAGTGGGCTTCGTCCACGGCGACGCAGGCAAGCGGAAGCTCCGCCATCTCCTGGCGGAACCAGTCCAGCTCCAGGCGCTCGGGGGCGACATAAAGCAGCTTCAGCCCGCCGGAGCGGGCGGCGCGGATGCGCTCGTTTACTTCTTTGCCGGACAGCGTGCTGTTTATATAAGCCGCAGGGATGCCTGCGGCGGTCAAAGCGTCCACCTGATCCTTCATCAGGGAGATCAACGGCGAAATTACAAGCGTAATGCCCGGGTGCAGCAGCGCCGGCACCTGATAGCAGATCGATTTGCCCCCGCCGGTGGGCATGATGCCGAGCGTATCCCGCCCTTCCAGCAGATTGGCGACGATGGGGGTTTGGCCCGCGCGAAAGTCAGGGTAACCGAAATACTTCTGCAGTTCGCCCCGCGCTTCTTCCAGCGTCTTGATACTCGTCTTCATCGCTTTTTATCTCCTCAAACTCTAGTGTCTTCTTAGTTTACCGGGACGGGCGGATTTGGGCAACCGGCGAAAAGCGGCTTCCCCCCTTACATAAAGGAGGAAAAGCCTGCAAATACTATAAGACTGAAAAGATAGGAACGAAGATCAGGGAGGCTGCCGGATATGCAGAGCTGGAAAGAAATATACGATTCGTTCACCGGCGCGCCGGGCCGGCGGGAGCCGGACGGAGGGCAAAAGGAGCACGGGCAAGGAACCGGCGATTCACCATCCGGCAGCCGGAGGGACGGGAGTGCGTCCGCGAACCCGGACCGGGCCGGCAAGCCGGAATCCTTCCGGCTGACCGCCTCCCTGGATGACAATTTGCGCCGTCTCCAAGACCGGTTCGGCGATAACGGAGACTGGGTAACCCGCCGTTTTCTGATCCGCGGCCGGTATGCGGCTGCGGTCGTATTTTTTTCCTCAATGGCGGACATAAACGTACTTAACGAACGTGTGCTTCAGCCGTTAATGTCCGGTTCTGATACCGGTTCGCTTCCCTCCGATCCAGTCAGCAAACAGGCTCCGGATTCAGACGCTCCCCCGCTGCCCGACCATATATTAGACACCGCTGTCGAGCTTACTCAAGGGCAGGTAGTGTCGGAGGGGGCCAAAATGGAGAGCGGGCTTCCGGAGGGGTTGGTAGCGCTGCTGATTGACGGCCGCCGGGAAGCCCTCACGCTGGACCTGCGCAAAACTGAAAAACGCGGGATCGAGCAGCCGCAGACCGAACAGGTGATCCGCGGAGCACGGGAAGGATTTATCGAAGCGCTGGAGACGAACCTGTCTCTGCTGCGCAGGCGGATTCAATCCCCCGAGCTGCGTATTATCATGGCGCCCATCGGCCAGCGTACCCGCTCCCGCGTCGCGCTCTGCTACATGAGCGAAATCGCCGACCCGAAGCTGGTGGCCGAGGTGATGCGAAGGCTGTCCGCCATTGACATCGAAGGCGTAATCGATTCGGGATACCTGGAGCAGTTTATCGAAGATGCGCCGCTGTCTCCTTTTCCGCAAATCCAAAATACGGAGCGTCCCGACAAAACCGCCGCCGCGCTGCTTGAAGGCCGCGTAGCGCTGCTCGTCGACGGTTCTCCCTTCTGTCTCATCATGCCGGGACTGTTTAATGAATTTTTCCAGACGGTTGACGACTATTCCGAACGGTTTATCATTGCCGGGCTGATCCGGTTTATCCGGCTGGCCGCCCTGATGTTTTCGCTCTTTTTCCCTTCTATTTATGTTTCGGTCATCTCCTTCAACCCCGAGCTGATTCCAACAGAGTTTGCAGTGGCCGTATCGGGTGGACGGGCGGGCGTTCCTCTCCCTGCCGTTCTGGAGGTGCTCATTATGGAGATCTCGATGGAAGTGCTCAGGGAAGCAACCATCCGGCTGCCGCAAATGGTCGGCGGCGCCTTGTCGATTGTAGGCGTGCTGGTCATCGGCCAAGCCGCCGTCTCCGCCGGCTTATCGAGCCCCGTCACGGTTGTGATCGTCGCACTCACGACAATCGGTTCCTTCGCTACCCCGGCTTATAACGCGGCTATTGCGCTGCGGATGCTCCGCTTTCCGCTCATCCTTATGGCCGGCATATTCGGGCTGTACGGCGTTATGATCGGCACGCTTTTGATATTCAATCACCTGCTGTATCTGGAATCGTTTGGGGTTCCGTATATGACGCCTTTTGTCTCGGGAAAATGGTATGACTTTAAAGATACGCTGATCCGCGCGCCGCTCTGGTCATTGCGGAGACGGCCAAGCTATCTGCAAGACCAGGACGGGAAGCGGCTGCCGGATTCCGTTTCGCGGCGTTTTGAACGCAGAATATTTGGACGGGGCGAGACCGATGAATAGCAAACCTATAACACCGCTGCTTGCGGGCGCGGTGGTCTGTAACTCCATAATCGGGGTCGGCATCTTGAGTTTTCCCCGTTATATGGCCGATGCCGGAGGAAGCGGCGCTCCGCTGGTCACAACAATCGCCGTGATCGCTGCTTATTTATCCATGCTGCCGGTACTGCTGCTCATCCGCATGTTTCCCGATGAGAACCTGTTCCAGTTCTCCCGTAAATTGATTGGCTGGCCGGCGGCAGACTTTTTCACGCTGCTGGTGGTACTGTTTTTTGTAGCGTTAACCGGACAGACCGCCCGGCAGTTTGGCGAGGTCGCTTTAATCGTCCTGTTCCGGCAGACGCCGATTGAAGCGGTGATCCTGTCCCTGCTGCTGCTCTGCCTGTTCTCCACACGCAGAGGAATCGTCAAATTTTCGTATATCCACTATTTCTACTTGCCTTTCATTATCGGGCTCAGCTTGATTATCATTCTGGTAACGTTGCAGGAAGTAGAGTGGCAGAACCTCCTTCCTTTAACCGGGAACGGCAAACCGGGTTTGCACACTGCGGGACAAATGATTTTGGGATCGCTGCATACAACCGCCTTTTTCCAGAGTTCGTTTGTGGCCGTGCTGCTTGTGCCGTACATGCGGCATCCGGGCCGTATTTTGGGGGCGGGATCCTGGGGCGTGCTGCTGGCCGGCCTAATCTATGTGCTGATCTCAGCCAACACCATCGGCCTGTTTGGTGCGGAAGAGACCAAGCTGCTGTTTTATCCGACGCTGGAGAGTGTCCGTTCCGTATCTATTGGCGTCAGCCTGCTCGAGCGGTTTGACGCCTTGTTCATCATCATTTGGGTGGCCTCGGTATTCACTACCGCCTATTCAACGTTTTATCTGGCGGCTTACGCCTTTCGCGAGCTGGGAAGGTTCCGGGATCACCGGCTCACAGGTTCGGCGCTGCTGCCCCTTATTTTTATTGCCGCAATGCTGCCCCCCAATATTTTTGAAGCCTATACGTGGTCCCACTCGCTGATGGCGGCCGGCGTGGTGCTGCTCACCTTGTATCCGCTTGTTCTCCTTATCGCCGCGATGCTGAAACAAAGGAGGAATCCCTCATGAACCGCCGTCTGGCTGCCGCAGGACTGCTGCTTATGCTAACCGTGTTCCTGTCCGGATGTTGGGACCAGCTGCAAATTGAGGAGCGCGGACTGGTGCTCGGCCTTGCCATCGATCCCGCCCCGCCGGAGAGCGAATCGCATGAGATCAAAAGTACGCATCTGAGGGAAAATTTGCCGAATCGAATGCTTAAGGTTACGGCCCAAATCGCCGTGCCCGGCCGTGTACCGCTTGGTCCCGGCAGCGGCTCGGAAGGCGGCAGTAAAAATCAAAATCCCGTCTGGGTCGTAAGTGTAGTAGGCCGTACACTGGATGATTGTATGAACAATCTGCAGCAAAAAATTGCGGACCCCCGCTATCTCGTACATCTCCGGGTGATTGTCATCAGCAAGGAAATCGCCCGCGAAGGGTTCGACGAGCTAAACGATTATTTCCGCCGCAATCCGGAGATCCGGCGTACAACCTGGCTGCTTGTCGCGGAGGGCCCCGCCATCGAATTCATGACCGTCGCCCCGCCGCTGCAGCGTGTGCCCACGCTGTATTTGCTCGCCATGCTTGAAAAGGCGGTCGCTTCCGGCAAGTTCCCCCAAGATTATCTCGGCTCGTTCTGGTCAGCGGAGTCCAAATGGGGGCAGGACGGGTTCCTCCCATATGTCTCGATCCGCAGCAATGAAAATATTTTGATTAATGGTCTCGCTTACTTTAGGAACGGGCAGATGGCCGGGACCACACTTCCGCTTGACATCGGTGCGTATATGGCGGTTCAAGGCATGGAACCGGGCGGATATTCCGTCCTGTTCAAAGTGCCGGGACTTGGCTATGTGATGGTGCAGACGACGGAACGTTATGCCAGTAAAACAACGTCCATCTCCGGAGGCAAACCCTCCGTGACCTGCAGGCTGCGGCTCGAGGCGGTGGTAGAAGAACATTACGGGGGTGATCAGCCTGTAGACTCCACCTCCCGTCTAAAGGAAATCGCGGCAGCCTTGGACAGTGTTGCGCATAGAGACATTATGGCGCTGATCCGCACAACCCAGCAGGAAGGCTCTGATATTTTCGGGATGGGTGAACTTTTCCGGTCCAGACATCCCGCCTATTGGCGGGCAAACGTCCACAGTCCGGAAGACTGGTCGCGCATTTACCGTGAACTTCCAGTTAAGCTCGACGTGCATTATTCTATCCGCCGCGTTGGCCTGAAAGCAAAATAACGGCGGGATCCCCCGCCGGTTGTCTGATTCTGTTGGCTATTCCATTACTATTCGCTGTAAGGAGGCGGTCGAATGCCCCGGCTGTTTGGTTTTATCTCGGTTTGCTTACTCGTGTCCGGAGCGCTGCTTCTATTGCTGGACCGGCGGATTTACAAGGTTAGCGGTATGGCAAAGGAGCGCAAATTTGCCCGGCTGTTCGGCTGGGTGGAGCTCGGGCTGTTTGTGCTCACACTTGCCGTTGTCGTATTCTTATACTAGAATGCGGCAACGTAAACGTGACAAAGGCCCTTTGGCATCCGGAGCAGACCCGGGAGCGGGATGGTCTGCTGAACAAAAGGACTTCGAACGGCTTATTATGCCTTAACTTTGAGACGAGCAGGTGAACGATGTTCCATCCGACCGTGTTTGAGAATATAAAAGTTGCGCTTGAAAACCAGCTGTACGATCTGGACAACCTCGATAGCCGGATTGAGATCACGGACCGCACGGATACGCTCGATCTGGCCCGGATGTCACGAACATTCACCTTGTCCTTTCGGGCAGCCGGCAGCCATAGGGTGGTTTCCGAGGTCATCCTCCGCGCCGGACTCCGCGACTTGGCGGATGAGATTCTGGAGGTGCCCGAAGCGCAGCCGGGATGCCGGCTGCGGCTGCGTTTTCATCTCGGCATCGCCGAACCGGAGACGCAGTGTCCCCGAATCGCCGCGGAGCTTGGCCGGGTATGGGGCCACGAACCTCAACCAGTGCTTCGTCTGTCCTACGTTTTCGGGGCGGCCGGCGATACGCTTCAGGTGTCGGCCGAGCTTGATTTCCGCCGGACGATTACAGAAGAACAGATGGAGGACCTGCCCGATCTGCTGGAGCATGTGCTGCGGAGCGCTGAAGCACTGGAATCGGTTTAAGTCTCTTTTTAGTCCGTCATTCCAGCCGCAGTAAGGACTTTGGAAGGGAGTGAGCCTCAAGTGAAGCTGCCTAACGCCCGGAGCGGCCGGGCCTGGTTGACCTGGTTTGTCCTGCATGGAGGCATTTTGTGGATAGCGCTCCTATTGTGGCATTATTTCTACTTGCCGCCCGGACATTCAATGGATCCCGTGATCGTACTGCGGCTCGGTTTTACGGCCGGGGCAATTGGCGCGGCAGCCGCCGCTGCCGGCTGGCTCGGCGCCCGGCTTGCTGCTCTGCTGACCGGGGCGGGCAGCGCGGCCGGCCTGTTGATGCTGCTGCGCTACTCGCTGGCAGGCGATCCCGGCGCATGGAACGATCTGGCCGGCCTGCTGTCTTTTTTGCTGCTGGCGTTTGCGGGGTTCGCGGCCGGCCTGCTCGCGGAGGCCGCGCTTTGGCTGCTCCGCCGGAGGCAGCCGCCCCGCTAAGCTATTTTTACCGAATCCGGAGGGAGATGGTCTTATGTCCAATGCGCTGCTCACCAAAAAAGCGCTGGCCCGCTCGCTGAAACAGCTGATGGAGCATACCCCGCTCGCCAAAATCACGGTACGCCAGCTGGTCGAGCACTGCGGGGTCAACAGGCAGACGTTTTATTACCACTTCCAGGATCTGTTCGATCTGCTCGGATGGATCTACCGTACGGAGGCGCTGGAGGGAATCGCCGCCTACCGAAGCTATGAGACATGGACTGACGGATTCCAGCGCATTTTTGCTTATATCGAGCAGAACAAAGCCTTTTGCCGCAATACGCTGGATTCGCTCGGCCGAAACCATCTTGACGCTTACCTGTACTCGGTAACCAACGACTTGATTATGGGCGTCATCGGCGAATTATGCGCCTGCCGGACGGTTGCGGAAGAAGATCAGGCATTTATCGCAAACTTTTATACGCTGGCCTTTACCGGGCTTGTCATTCAGTGGATGCGCGACGGAATGCGGGAGGACCCTGCCCTGCTGATCCGCCGTCTGTCCGCGTTGATTGAAGGGCATTTTGTGCAGGCGCTGGACAAGTGGGACCGCAAGCTGTCGTAACGCGTTTAGCCGGCAGCGTCAGTTATTGCATTACGGAGGTTATTCTAGGTCTGTTCCAGGCTCAGCCGGTTGATCCCGGCTGGGCTTTTTTGTGTTTTTAGCAGCTGTTACATGTCTGCTAACCCTCTGCTTTTTTTAAAGCCCGGGAGCAGCGCTGTCGGAAAACCCGACAATTCCGTTCCAATGACCAAAAACTGGACATTCCCGCAAATCTGACGATACTGTTCCCGCCCGGATCGGACTAGAGTATAGCTATGCCGGACGCTTCGGACGTTACCGGATTCAGATTGCAATGACTCCCGTGTGCCCGGCACATTCCATTTGTACGGAGGCGACAGCAATGAATGCAGAAGAACAGAACAGACAGGTGTACTTTGTGGGAGGCGGCCTCGCTTCGCTTGCAGGTGCGGCGTTTCTGGTGCGGGACTGCGGATTTTCCGGACAAAACATTCATGTGATTGAGGAACTGAAAGTGCTTGGAGGCAGCAACGACGGCGCGGGCGATGTAAACGAAGGTTATGTAATCCGCGGCGGCCGGATGCTGAACGACGAGACTTATGAAAATTTATGGGACCTGCTTCTGTCGATCCCTTCGCTGGATCAGCCCGGCCGGTCGGTGCGGGAGGAGATTATCGAGTTTGACACCGCCAACCCCACGCATTCCAATGCCCGTCTGGTGAATGCCAAAGGCGAGGTCGAAGATGTGCTGTCCATGGGCTTTGACATGGCGGACCGGATGGCGATGATGAAGCTGCTGATTACGCCGGAAGCGCAGATGGGCGCCGCCCGGATTAACGATTGGTTTGCGCCGCATTTTTTTGAGACAAATTTCTGGTACATGTGGGCAACCACGTTTGCCTTCCAGCCTTGGCACAGCGCCGTGGAGCTGAAGCGCTACATGATCCGGTTTATGCACGAGTTCCCCCGGATTCATACGCTGGAGGGTGTTACCCGCACGCCTTATAACCAATACGATTCGATTATCCTGCCCCTGCAGGAATATTTAAAAAGCCACGGCGTCGACTTCAGCCTGAACTGTACGGTCACGGACCTGATCTTCAAAGAGGGCGACGGGATCACGGTTACCGGAATGGAAGTGACACGCGCGGGCCAGCCAGACCGGATCGAGGTTCGCGAACAGGATCTCGTGATCGTAACGAATGGCTCCATGACGGAGAGCTCCAGCCTTGGCTCCATGACCTCCGCTCCCCAGCTCGGTGACAAAGGCAGCTCCTGGAAGCTGTGGGAACGCATCGCGGCCAAAAAGCCGGGGCTGGGACGCCCATCCGCTTTTGCCGACCATATTGGCGGCTCGAAATGGGAATCGTTCACCGTTACGTTCCAGGACTCCGTGTTCTTCGACAAAATGGAGCAGTTCTCGCGGAACCGGGCAGGCACCGGCGCGCTGGTTACGTTCAAAGACTCCTCCTGGCTGATGTCCATCGTGCTCGCCTACCAGCCGCATTTCCGGAACCAGCCGGAGCATGTCCGGGTCTTCTGGGGATACGGCCTGTTCCCCGACAAACCGGGCGATTTTGTAGGTAAACGAATGGCTGACTGCACCGGCGAAGAAATCATGACCGAGCTGATCGGGCATCTGCATTTTGAAGATTCCCGTGATGAGATCATGAAGACCGCCAATTGCATCCCCTGCATGATGCCGTTCATCACGTCCCAGTTTATGCCGCGCATCGCCGGCGACCGTCCGGAAGTGGTACCGGAGGGCTCGACGAACCTGGCGTTTGTCGGACAATTCAGCGAAATCCCGGACGACGTGGTGTTCACCGAAGAATATTCCGTGCGCACCGCCCGCATCGCGGTATACAAGCTGCTGGGCATCGATCGTCCGATTGCGCCGATCAACCGCCATCAATACGATGTGCGCACACTGCTGGCCGGGCTGGTAACCTCTTTCCGCTAACGCCGGAGGTTTCCGCCGGATCGGATTCCTGGTTTTGTTTAGCCCCTGCTCCTTTTTCCGTTTATGTTTTTGATCGTACAGAATGGGTAAAATAAAGATATTTACGTGGGCAGCCCTTAGGTTGTGCCCAAGGAGCAAGTCCGATTGAATAAGGAAAAAGGCTGGATATATCCGACAGCGGGGGGAAGTAACGATGACGAACATACCGGAGGACCGCGTCACGCTGCACGGCTTCAATAACCTGACCAAGACGCTCAGCTTCAATATGTATGATATTTGCTATACGAAAACCAAGGCCGAGCGGGAAGCGTATATCGAATATATCGACGAACAATACAATGCGGACCGGCTTACGCATATTCTCGGGACGGTGGCGGAAATCATCGGCGCCCATGTGCTGAACGTGGCCAAACAAGACTATGTGCCCCAAGGAGCAAGCGTTACACTGCTTGTGTCCGAAGGGCCCGTGGTGGAGGTGCCAAGCGAATCGTATTACCAGACGCCGGGACCGCTTCCGGACAATGTGGTGATGCAGCTCGACAAAAGCCATATTACCGTGCACACGTATCCGGAATACCATCCCGACGAAGAAATCAGCACCTTCCGCGCCGACATCGACGTGTCCACCTGCGGCGAAATTTCGCCGCTCAAAGCGCTGAATTACCTGATCCATTCCTTTGACACGGATATCATGACTATGGATTACCGGGTCCGGGGGTTCACGAGGGACATCAGCGGACACAAGCTGTTCATCGACCACAACATCAATTCGATCCAGAACTACATCCCGCGCGCGGTCAAAGACCAATACGACATGATCGACGTCAATGTCTATCAGGAAAATATTTTTCATACCAAATGTAAACTCCGTGAATTTGATCTTAATAACTATCTGTTCGGCTACACGAAGGATAAGCTGAGCTCAGGCGAGCAGCGGGAGATTGAGGAACGGCTGCGGATCGAGATGGATGAGATTTTTTACGGCACCAATATACGGAGAGGCAAGCTGGACGAAGAGCAGTAACGCCGGCGAAGGATCACGGATCGTCTCTCTAAAAAAATAACACACCAGCCCTGCCGGACAGTCCGTCCGCCGCAGGGCTGGTGTGTTTTTGTTGCAAACTCCGGCTCAGGCCGTGCGCCTTATGCTCCGGCTGGCTGGAGCAAAACTCCGGAAAGGCGTCCATACGCCTTCCCCATACCGCGGCTCCAGCCGCTTTCCCTTGGCAGCTGCAAGGAGCCCTCCGGCAATTACACGCTGCAGGAGCCGTCGCCGCATCCGTCGCCGTCCGGTGCCGCATTGCCGATTCTTTGCAGCTGCTGCGGACGGTGCTCTTCGGCCCAAACCGTGTTCAGCACGTCCTTGAACACGTCCAGCGGCTGAGCCCCGGACACGCCGTATTTGCCGTTCACCACAAAAAACGGCACCCCGGTAATGCCGAGACGGCGGGCTTCCTCTTCGTCTTGGCGGACTGCCTCCGTAAAGGCGTTACCCGCCAGCATGTAAAGGACATCCTGCTTGTCGAGCCCGACTTCGGCAGCCAGCTCGGCGAGCGACTCTTTTTTGCCCAAATGGCGTCCATCGGTGAAGTAAGCCTGCAGCAGGCGTTCCGTCATTTCAGCCGCTTTCCCGTGTTCCCGGGCGTAGTGGCCCAGCCGGTGGGCGTCAAACGTGTTCGTCGATACAATGGAATCGAACTGGAAGTCGAGCCCCTCTTCTTTCGCCTGCGCGCCAAGCTGCGCGTTCATTTCCTTGGCCCGCTCACGGGTCATGCCGTATTTCTCGGCCAGCTTGCTGTGAATATCGCCGCTCTGCAGAACCTTGGCGTGCGGGTCCAGCTCAAAGCTCCGGAACACCACCTCCACCTCATCCCTTTCAGGGAATTCACGCAGCGCATTTTCCAGCCGCCGTTTGCCGATATAACAGAACGGACAAGCGTAGTCGGACCAAATATCTATTCTCATTTTGTTAACCCTCCCGGATATACCTAAGTTCATCTGCCAGCCTGTAATTTCTATATAGATTGAACTTAAGAAGGACAGGTAGGCCGGAGCTGACACTGCAGCGAATTTGGGACTTCCGGTTGCTGTTATTTTCAGAGTTCTTGAAGGGTAGGCCATTTAGCGGGAGAACTCCGAAAATAAAGGCAATCGCGTTCGCTCCTCCATCTCCAAATTGCCTCCGCGTCCTCTCCTCTTTCCTGTCAATCAATAGTTCAGTCTATATAGATCACAAGGCTGCAAGGCCACAAGGCCAACCTGTGCCTTTAAGCTCTTGTTAATTCACTTACTATTATATAGTATGTAGCAAAAATAAACAAACCCTTTGCCCTCCCCCAGATGAAGGATAGCAAAGGGTTTGTTCAGCTGTGCGCCCCGCCCGCTTATGGTTTAATACGCGGCGCTCCCCGCGGGAACCACGCCGCTGCGTCCGGCGACGCAGTCGCGCAGCAGCTCATTCAGCTTCGCACCGATGATTTGCTCCGTATACTGCTGCCGGACAATCTCCTCCGCCCGCTCGCCCAGCTTCACGCGAAGGGCTTCATCGTCCAGCAGCCTGCGCATATTGGCCGCAAACCTGACCGGATCAAGCCCGTCGGCAAGCAGGCCGTTGTCCCCGTCACGGACCAGCCCTCTGACGCCCATCACGTTAAACGCCACGGTCGGCAGCCCGCAGGCGCTTGCTTCCAGAATGACAAGCGGCAGGCCTTCGTACCGGGAAGGCAGCACAAAAAACTCGGCGGCATTATAATAATTCGCCAGCACCGCCTTGTCCCGGATCGAGCCGAGCAGGATAACGGTTTGCTCCAGCCCTTTTTCGCGGATCAGCGCTTTCAGGCTGTCTTCGTCCGGTCCGCTGCCCGCAATCAGAATTTTCAGCTCGGGTTTATCCCGCAGCTGTTCCGCGGCGGCGGCCAGCAGGGAATGGCCTTTCTGATGCTCGAACAGCCGGCCGACGGTGATTACGTATCTGCTGTCCGGGTCCAGCCCAAGCGCCGCGCGGGCTTCCGCCTTCCCGCCTCTGCGGAACACCTCCGTGTTGACGAAATTCGGGACCAGGCGGATGCGGTCCGCCATATCGGGGAATTCGTTTGTCATGTGCCGGTGTTCGTCTTCGTTCAGCGTCGTGAGGGCCGCGGCCCGGCGCAGCGTCCGCTTTTTGATCGGCAGAATCGCCTTTGGAATCGTGCCTCCGTGATAGGCGGCCACAATGGGGATGTTCAGCCGCTCCGCCGCCGTAGCCAGACGCTCAAACCGGCCGGATGCGTATTCCTGCGCGTAGATCAAATCGATGCCGTCCACGCGGAGCACCTCTTCCAGTCCGGGCCGGACGGTCGAGACGTACTGGGAGACAAATTTGCCGACCGGCGTCCGGTGGGAAAAAGGGATGGCGCAGTAAGCCCGGTACATTTTACCGACCGGTATAAATTTGACCGCACAGTCCACTACCCCGTGCCGGTACATCCGCAGTTCTCCCTCGCGGGTAAAATTATAAATGGTCGTCTGGATGCCGTATTTGCGCAGGAGGCGCGCGTAATCGAAAGAGAAATCATTATGGTAAGACTGGACGTACTCCTCCTCGCTGAGCCCAAGTCCTTTTACAAAAAAATCCTCAAAGTAGTTCGTATGCATAAAGATGCCGATATGCATCCCGTTTCCTCCTCTCGGATGGTGCGAAGTCCGGCTTCGCCGTTTCCTGAAAACACGTCAGTTCTTTCATTTCATTATAAACCCAGGCGGAGTAAATAAAAGTAAACGAAAGTGGTATATACGCCTTCCTATACGGAGGGTACAATAAAACCGATTTGACACTGAAACGGATACCCCTAGCACAAAAATCGGCACAAAAAGGAGGACGCCTACATGCATGATGTGTCCATCGTCATTCCCACCCGCAACCGGATGGACGACCTGACCCGGTGCATCGCGTCGATTGGCAGGCAGACGGCCTTGGACGACGTCTCTCTTGAGCTGCTTATCGTGGATGACGGCGAGCTGCCGGAAAGTGCGCTAGAAGCCTACCGGTCCGCACTTGCACCGCTGCCCCGCGCAGAACTGCGCTACTACAAAAAAACACGCCCCGGCGTCTGGCTGTCGCGTTACGAAGCGCTGTCCCTGATCGACGGGGAGATTCTTTTGTCCTTCGACGACGACGCGGAATTGGACGATCCGCTTTATATCCGCCGGATGCTGGACACCTACCGCAGCGACGAACGGATCGTCGGCGTGGGCGGCATCGCCAAAGGCCTGTCGGCCAGCCGAGCCGGCAAGCTGCTCGGCATGTTGACCTGCCAGATGTCCGGCTCGCCCGGACGGCTGTCGGCCAGCAGCCTTGCAGGCTCGCTCTTGCGCTGGAACGAGACGACCGGCGTATTTGAGACGGATTTTTTTCACGGATGCAATATGTCGTTCCGCGCCTCCGCCCTTAAGGACATGAAGCCTTATCCGTGGATGACCAGCTATGCGGTCGCGGACGATATTTATATGTGCCACCTGGCAAGCCGGTACGGCAAGCTTGTCATCAATCCCGAGATGAAGATCACCCACCACGAGTCCCCCAGTTCGCGGGACAAAGCCGGCCGGGTGGCGCTCGCCACCGCCGTCAATCATTATTATTTGCTGAATTTGCGCAAGGCTCCCCCCAGAAACTACGCCGCGCTGCTGTGGACACTATCTTATCTGACTGTAAAATCCACGCTAAAACGCAACTTTAACGCCGTTTCCGGTTATGTAAAAGGCATTGCTTTTGTTCTGAATCCCCGCAAAAACAAATACCGCGAATACATGCTGGACTAATTTCAGTCCGGCTGTTCGCGTTTGTGTTTTCTCTCCGGCAGATGTCCGGTGGTGCCTTTCCATCCCACCCAGATCACCTTTCCTCTCTCCGGCCTCCTCTCTCCGTATGCATCAAGCCTCCTTTTTTAAGCCGCCAGCCTGTTCCTCCTCCTTTTCGCTGCTCCTTCCCTTCTCCGAATTGTCAATTCTATGTATCCATGCCCGTCCCATCTGGGTTATGATAGGAGAGATGGGCAGAAAAGACTACATTATTACGGATGGTGAGCCATGCTTAAGAACAAAAAAACACTGCTGCTCCTGGCGGTCATTATTATCGCTGCCGCGGTTTTTGCAGCTGTTATGCTGACTAGAGACGGCAAGGAGGCAAGCGCTCCGTCTGCGGACAGCAGCGAAACGCCACCTCTGGAGCAGACGTTTTATATTTACGATACGGTGGTTAATATCCGGTTGAACGGGGACAAAGCAGCCCAGGAGCATATGGACCACATTGGACAAATTCTGGAGACGATCGACCGCCAGATCAGCCGGACGGAAGCGGACGGGGAAGTGTATGCGGTGAACCAGGCGGCCGGAAAAAAAGCTGTCGCCGTATCGGAAGATACGCTGGAGATTGTGAAGCTGTCGGTAAAATATGCCGAAGACATGGACGGTCTGTTCGATCCAAGCATCGGACCGCTGGTCGACCTGTGGAAGATCGGCGAAGGCGGCGAGCGTGTGCCGGATCAAGCGGACATCGACGCGGCGGTGAAGCTGACCAATTACAAAGATATCGTTATCGACGAAGCAAACAAGACGGTAATGCTGAAGCGGGAAGGCATGGTGCTTGACCTTGGCGGCATCGGCAAAGGGTACGCTGCGGACAAAATCGCCGAGTATCTGAAAAGCGAAGGGATCGACAGCGCCATGATCAACCTTGGCGGCAGCAGCATTATCGGACTGGGAACGAAGCCGGGCGGCGTGAAGTGGAACATCGGCCTCCAGGATCCCGATAAGAGCCGCGGCACCCAGCTTGGCACGATTCAGATCGCCGACGAAGTGATCGACGCTTCCGGCGTGTATGAACGGTTTTTCATGCAGGATGGCGTCCGTTATCACCACATTCTGGACCCGCACACAGGTTTTCCGGCGCAGAACGGCCTAAAAAGCATTACAATTATGAGTCCTAACGCCACAGACGCGGACGCTTTGTCGACCGGCGTGTTTCTTATGGGCCTGGAAAAAGGTATGAAGTACATCGAATCGCTGGATAATGTGGAGGCCTTCTTTATTACGGAGGATAACAAGATTTACGCCACTCCTGGCATCAGGGAACGGTTGAATTTGACTGATCCCGAATACGATTTTGCCGACTAGCCGATAGGCTGCCGATGATCTGAGGGCTAGGGGCTTGACGCTGGTTTGTCCGGCGGCTTGTACGGCGGCCGTCCGCGGTTTGTCTGGCAGCTGTCCGGCGGTTTGCCCGCAGCAGTTCGGCGGTTTCCCGCAGCAGTTTGGCGGTTTGCCCGCAGCTGTACGGCGGTTTGCTTGGCGGCCGTCCGGCAAACAAAAACAGGGGTTGACCTGCTGCAATACTGCGGCAAAGGTCAGCCCCTGTTTTCGTACTCACACCCAGATTTGTTCCTTCCGTATCCATCTAGCCCCGGATGATCGGCAGCTCCATGAATTCCCGGTAATCACGGAACACATGGGTTGGAGTACAGTCCGTTCCCGGCTCCCTTCCCCGCGGATTAAACCAGCACACCCGCCAGCCGGCGGCCAATGCGCCGGCCACGTCATTCTGCCACGTATCGCCGACGTATAAACTCTGCTCCGGGCGGGTGTCCGACTGCCGGTTGGCATAAGCAAAAATCTCCGGGTCCGGCTTCGCCAATCCAACCGCATCGGAAATGAAGATCATCTCCGGCGGAATTAGCCGGTCCACTCCAAGCGCGCGGATTTTGTTCATTTGATGGTCTTCGGGGCCGTTGGTGATAATGCCAACCGGATGTCCCGCGTCCAGCAGCCGCTCCAGAATGGGCAGCACCCCGTCCATCATCTCAATCTCGTATTGCCGGCCGATATACGCCTTCTGCACCTGCGCCGCCACCGGGCGGTCAAGCGGCATGCCGAACTCTTCAAACGCCCGGACCAGCCGCAGCTCGCGGGTTTCCTCCAGCTCCAATTCCCCGCTCAGATACTTCGGCCACAGCAGGTCGCTGTGATGTCTGACCAGATGGAACAGCTCCGGATAGGACAGTCCCGCTTCATCCGGCCGGACCACCTCCCGCACCGCCTCGCGAAAAGGGATCAGGTGATCGTACAGCGTATCGTCCAGATCAAAAAATACCGCTAGTTTATCATTGTTGTTCAAACCGAGAATTTCCTTTCAACTTTCAAAAATTAAAATAATAGGCGTAAAACATTTCTTCCCGAACGTATCCTAGCCCTTCGTACAGCCGCTGGGCGGTCAGGTTATCCTTTCGCGTCGTCAGCGTCAGCCCTTTCGCTCCCGTGGCGCGGGCAAAACTTTCCGCTTCCCGCATCAGCTGAGTAGCCGCGCCCGCTCCCCGGTGCGCTTCACCGACGTACAGATCGTTTAAGATCCACAGCCGTCTGGCCGAGACGGATGAAAAAGACGGGTACAGCTGCGTAAAGCCAACCGCCTCTCCTTCCGGAGTCAGCGCCAGAAATACAACCGATTCCTTCCGTTCCAGCCTTTCCGCCAGAAAAGCAGCGCCTGCCTCCACATCGGATGCCTGCCCGTAATAAACACGATATTCATTAAAAAGCTTCGCAAGCTGCGCCAAATCCTCTGCTCCCGCCTGCCGCAGGATAAACCGATTTTGTTCCGTCATGCTTTTCGCTCCCCTTTTCCGCCTAAAATCATGTTTCTCAAACCCATTGTAAGGATAGGCGGCGGGAAAGCCCATGGACCGGATGCCCGATCGTTTGCACTCTTACTCTTACTCTTACTCTTACTCTTACTCTTTGCTGTCAAAAAACACATGCCGGGCTTCGATGCCGCTATCTCCGATTTCCAGCAGGCCAATCGAATACTGCCGTTCCCGGCGTTTGTCTGTCGGCGATCCCGGATTAAACAGCAGCACTCCACCGTCGTTTCGGATATACGGCTGATGGGAATGCCCGAAGAGGATGGCATCCAGCTGCTCGCCGTGGAAGGCACGGCGGGCATTTTCATCCGTTCCTCTGCCCGTGTAGGGCTTATGTCCATGAACAAGGCCGATCCGGCGGCCTGCCAAATCGAGAATTTTTTTCTCGCCGAACCGGCTGACGATTTCACGGCCGTCATTATTCCCCGCGATTCCTTCCACGGGGGCAAGCGCCGCAAGCTGCTCATACACATCCAGCACGACCCAGTCTCCCAGATGCAAAATCAGGTCAATGCCCCGAAAATGCTCCAGCAGCGTCTGCGGCAGCGCCTTGGCCATCCGCGACATGTGTGTATCTGATACTACGCCGATCTTCATAAGGATTCCCTCCGTCTCCGATTCGGTTCTTGGTTGTTTCCCTGCCGCGCGCTGCGTACCGGCCCGTGTGTGCTTATCCCGCCAATACCCGGAACAGCGCCTTCTCTGCCCATTTTACGCCCACTCACGGCCATCGTCCACTTCCTGTGATTTCCTTCCCAGCCTTGTCCGCGCCGGTTCTGATAAGATCAAACACAAATCCAAAGGGAAGCAGGAGGGACTCGGTATGGCCAAATGGCAGTGCACGGCATGCGGCGAAACAAAGGAAGGCCGCTGCAAGCCGCAGAAATGCCCCGCATGCGAAAGTAAAGGGCAATTCGTCAAAGTGGAAGAGCAGGCGGCGCAATAACCGCTGGGCGGTTCACGTGTAAGTTTAAACGAACATGGTTTCAAGTATGGATTCGGACATGATTTCGGACATGATTTCGGACATGGCCTCAGACATGGATCCGCATACCGATCCGGCATAAGTCCGGAAACTGATCCGGGCATTAATCCGGCCTTTAATCCGGTCTTTAATCAGTCCTTTAGCAGTCCTTTAGCAGTCCCCACGCGGACCGGTCCTACTCGAAAGGCCGGTCCACACTCCCATTCCAGAGAGCAACCTTGCCTAACCGCAAATAGGAGACCTACGGGACTGTTTTCTGCTTCAGCAGCTCTTTGGCCGGGCCGGTTACCCCTTATTGGAATCCACGTTTTACCTGCCGCAAAGTTACACCTGCCGCAAAATAAAAAAAACGCCGGCCCGGCTGCTGCAATAGCGGCTGCCGGCCGGCATGTACGATTGGTACGGCTTCAGGATTTACGGGATCAGAAAAATCCGATTCCGTTCCCTTCTTCTTTCATCCATGTCTGCTTTTTTCCTTTGTCCAGCTCGGAGCGCATGCCTTGAACCAGCGCTTGCAAATCGGCGCGGCCATGCTCATGCCACTCCAGCGCCGCGCTGACAAACAGCTCGCCGAGCTGGGTCAGCGAAAACCCGTCGGTCAGGCGCGCAGCCTCCCGGATTCCTTCCTCTCCGGCAAACTGGGCAAAGCCGCGCAGCTCCAGATACTGCCGCCGGAGGTTAAGGTCCGGCATCTTGATCTCATAAGCCCGGTCAAACCGCCCCGCCCGGTTCATCAGGCCCGGATCGATTTTTTCCGGATAGTTGGTTGTGCCGATCAGAAAAATGCCTTCCTTGGAGGTCGCCCCATCCAGCGTATTCAGGAAAAAAGAGCGGACCTCCTGCGGCATGGAGTCGATATCCTCGATCACCAGCACCATCGGGGCCAGGCGGGCGGCCGCTTCAAACACCTCGTTTACCGACTCGCTGCTTGTATATTCCGTGATCTGCCAGTAGACCACCGGCCCCGAGACACTGCCGGCAATCGATTTAACCAACGTCGTTTTGCCATTGCCCGGATGGCCGTACAGCAGAATTCCCCGTTTGTAAGGAATATTGTAAGTCCGGTAAAACGTGCGGTCGCTGTCGAAAAACCGGTCCAGCGAACGGTAGATCTCTTCTTTCAGCTCGGCTTCCAGCACTACATCCTCCCGCCGGACCGCACGCGTAATCGGCTCGTCTTCTCGAGAAATGCCGTTTCTGCGGTCGGTGAACACCGTAACCTGGTTCAGCGTCTGTTCTCTCTGGCGGATGCGCACATTACCGAGAAAAACCTTCAGCTGTTCATCCGAAGCCGCAAACACGAAATCCTGAAAGTTGATCCCGTGATCAAGAAAAATCGGGACCCGGGCTAACGCCACGCCCATACCCGGATAAGCAAACACATTGTTCCGCACCGACAGATGCACGCCGTAATCCGGCAGCTCCTTGTCGTCGTCATACGCGAAGGTTCGTTCCTCCAGCCGTTCGAAAATGCGGGCGACATGCTCCACCCGTTCATCGCCCGAGCGGATATCGTGCTCCAGCAGCTTCCAATATTCGCTGTTGGGGTCGTCGCTTGCATACAGCTCATATTCAACGCCATACCGTCTGTACAGGGCATTTAGAATCCCTTCAACCAGACGGGAGTGGGCGGCATATCCCCGAATTGCCGTTTCACCTTCTTGCCGGCGGTAGATGACCGCCGGCCGTTCCATTGTCAGTTTCCTCATTTGGTTCCTTTCAGTGCCGCAAGCGGTTTGCATTTGGCCACCACACTGGCCAGGCCCGCTCCCGTCACGCTTTCGATAATTTCATCCACATCCTTGTAGGCCTGCGGCGATTCGTCCAAAATGGTCTCCAGCGAACGCTGGTTGACCACAACCTCGTCGGGGGTGCCCACTTTAAGCGCCCCTGCGAACTGTCCGACGGTGACCATCCGCTTTGTCGCCGAACGCGACCGTGCGCGTCCCGCTCCATGGCAGATGGAATAGTAGTTGTCCGCCCCATCGGGCCGGCCTACCATCAGATACGAAGACGTACCCATGGAGCCTGGAATGAGCGCCGGATGGCCGGTTTCCGCGTACGCTTTCGGGTTGCCGGGATGGCCGGCCGGCAGCGCGCGTGTCGCTCCCTTACGGTGCACAAACACGTTCCGGTCATCCATGGTTTCTTCCCGCGCATAGTTGTGCATCAGATCGTACAGGGTACGGAATTCGCAGCGCGGGCCAAAAACGTCCCGGAATGCTTCCCGGATGGAATGGGCGATGAGATGGCGGTTGACCACCGCGTAGTTCAACGCCGAATACATCAGGTTCACGTAGCGCTGGGCCGCCGGATGCGCAAGCGGTGCGAACATCAGACGCGGGTCAGCCGTCCCGAGGCCGAGCTTGCTCATCGCTCTGGCAAAATCCGGGGTGCACATCTGGTTTACCGCCCCGCCCCAGGCGCGCGAACCCGAATGGATCATGACGACAATCTGTCCGTCCTTCAGCCCCCAGTGCTCAGCGGTCTCACGGTTCTCCTCCGCAATCTCGATGGCTTGAATCTCCGCAAAATGATTGCCGCCGCCCAGTGTGCCAAGCTGCCGGTGGGCGCGGTGCCACATCATATCCGGAAGCTCGCCAAGCACCTCTTCGTCAAATGGCTGTCTTGCGATTTCCACATGCGTGAGGGAAGTGGCCTTCTTGGGGGTGTAGCTGTCGGATACGTATTTGTTCGGCAGGCCTTGCAGGCCCTTCCGGACAACATGCTCCAGCCGGATGTCCGAGTAATGGCCGCGTTCGCGCGTGTCCATCGGCAAATACTTTTCAATCGTGCGCACCAGCTTTTTCCGCAGCTTAATATCCTGCAGATCCTCCCGCTGGAGATTGGTCAAATGAACCCGCATGCCGCAGCCGATGTCGCTGCCGACGATCGTGGGGGAGACCATTCCATCTTCGGCATCCCAGACGGCCGTTGTGCCGATGCAGGTACCCACCCCGACGTGTACATCGGGCGTATAGCTCATATAGGCGATGCCCGGGATTTGCAAATTGTTGTTCGCCATCTCCAGCACCTTGTAATCCAGCTCTCCAAACAGCTGATCGCTGGCATAGACATGAAGATCGCCGCTCGGGAGCTTTACTTCGTGCTTGTAGCTGGGCGTGATGCCCGCTGGTTGTATGTTCGTATTCATAAAAATAAACTCGATCCTTTCTTTGTTTCGTTCTATAGTTCCGTTCTATATGTTCCGTCCTTATTTTCCGCCTTTTATGTCCCTTCTCCTATGTCCCGTTCCCGTCTTTTTGGACGCAAAAAAGCCGCGGATCCTCATGATCCGCGGCTCCCTGCTGCAGACGCCGTCCGGCGTCCGCACAATTGGAGTCTGCCGTGCCATAAACCGTTGTTCATGGCGAAGCAGATCTAAGCCCTTACGTCTCCCGATTGGAGGCGATGCGATCAGATGAAAGAAAAAATCGGGTATGAAATTGGGACTGCTGCGATGTTCTGACGATCATGACCGGTCGGCCTCCCTTCTTGTAATGTTAGAACCAATGATAAATGCTAAAACAAGCTGTTGTCAACCCTGTTTCTGGAAACTATTTTTTAGTCTGCATTAATTGTGCCGCAATCTGGTCCACCGGCTGGGTAAACAGAGCGTACACAATGGCCGCCGTTTCCTGGTTCGTAAGCGGCTGTCTGGACCGGAAATCGACCGCTCCCTTGGCATCCTTCACCGCCTGCGGGCCATGCAGTCCAAAAGCGACCATCATTTTGACCGCAGGCACCGCCCATTCATCCGTATTGCCCGCAAGCTTCACATTTTTGAACAGCTCGGCCGGGTACTGCGGCGCAAGCAGTCTCCAGATCATTACCGCCGCTTCCTGGCGTGTAATGACCTCATTTGGCTTAAACTTTCCGCCTTTTATTCCCTTAATCATGCCGAGCTCCGCCGCGCGCTGCACATAAGCCGCATCCGGATGGCCCGCAATATCGGAAAATACCGGTTTGCTCATCTGCTCACTGCCCGGAACTCCGCTGGCTTCCAGCAAAAGCCGCACATATTTGGCGCGGGTGATTCCGCTTTTTGGCAGGAATTTTTTCGCCGGATCGTTTTCATAGTAACCCAGTGACTGCAGCATCAAAATCGGCTTGGCGTACGGGTGTTTCGCCGTCACATCGGCAAAGCCTTTTGGCTCTACGCCCCGCTGCTCATAACCAAGCGGGTTAAGGTAAGGCTCCTTCAAGTACATTCTGCCGTCTTCGCCAAGCTTGAATGCGGTGAACTTCCCGGTGAGCTGGTCGGAAAAAAGTCCCTTATCCACCTGGATCAGCTTACGCGGTCCAAGGATCGCATCGGAAATCACCAGGCCTTCTTTGGCGCTGTAAGTAACGGAAGAGACCAGGCTCTTCAGCCGCAGGTCGGCATAATAGCCTTCATACGCCTTCAGGTTATCGCCGGGCGCCGGATTAGGCATCCAGTTCGCTGCGGGAGAAGCGTACTGCGGGAAAAACTCGGCGATAAATGCCGGATAAAACAGCTCCCGGAGAATCCCCTGCTTGTTATAAGCGATAAAGACGCCGGTCTTTTGCTCTGGGATCAGGAACATGTACGAGCTGAAGCCGATCAAATCGCCGGCTTTGCCGATGATCGATGTGCTGCTGCCCGCGCCTGGAAGCTGGGAAGCCGCCTCAAACCCGTAGGTTGTGTCCGGCAGCAGCGCGTGAATGCTGGAGCGGTACTGCTGCATTTCAGCAACCGTATTCTCCTCCAGGACCCGGCTGTTGCCCAGCGTTCCTCCGTTCAGAAAAGCGTTCATAAACCGCGCCATATCATCAGCGGTTGATAACATGCCGCCCTGCGGCATGACGGTTGGCGTTACGGCGTACAGATCAATCGGTTTGCCCGCGGCGTCATAGCCTGTGGCAAGGTCTGATTTGAGTTTGCCTTCCAGCTTAAATCCGCTTTTGTCCATCCCAAGCGGTGTAAAAATGTGCTGCTGCATGTAGTCGTCAAACGGCTCGCCGCTCACCTTCTCCACAATCAGGCCAAGCAGCAGGTAAGCAAAATTGTCGTACATGTACGAGCTGCCCGGCTCCCGCACAACCGGAGGCATGTTGTTGCGTGCATAATCTTCAATGCTGACAACCTTGGTCAAATCATTGTGTATGTCTTCCTGCTTCGGGTCCTGAATCCGGAAACCGGTCGTATGCGTGAGCAGCTGCCCGACGGTCACCGGTTCGGCAAACGGATTATCGAACTCCAAGGGCCCGGTGTATGTACGAAAATCTTCCTGGAGGTTCACCTTGCCCTGTTCCACCAGCTGCATGACAGCCGCGGCGGTAAATGTCTTGGAAATGGACGCAATCCGGAATACCGTCTCGTTCGGATCGACAGTCTTCTTTTTGGCTTTGTCCGCAAAGCCATAACCGCTTTGGAACACGGTCTGTCCGTCTTTCACCACCACGACGGTAGCGCCGACGTAATTCGGCTTGGCCTGCTCGGAAGCAAAAAACTTCTTCAGGAATGCCGACACATTGGCGCTTGTCAGCGGCTTGCCCTGTTTGGCGGTTTGTCCTGCAGCCGGAGCCGCCTGAACGGCAGGGGCTAGCAGCGTCATAAAGAGGGCAGCCGCAAGCACGGTCCTCATCCACCAGAAAGGCTTGTTTTGCTCAAAGCTGGTTCTCATTGCTTCACTCCATTCTTTGGGGTATACCCCTAATTACGCCAGAAAGGCGTTCAGGTAACGGGATGTGCAAAAAAAAACAGCCGGCCGGCAAAGGATAAACCCTTTTGCCGGCCGGCTTGCAGTGCGGCCCCTTCGTATATGCGGCTGTTGCCCCGCTTAAACTGGCGGCTCCGTTTGAACTCTCAGTTTCATCTACTCCAGTACCGTCTGCGTTTCCTTGATCATTTCGGCTACCGATACCAGTCCGCCGCCGGACAGATACCAGTAGTTCGGATCAAGATAGACAATTTTCCCATTTTTGAATGCGTTCGTATTCTTCACCAGATCGTTTTCCACCGTTTCTTTTGCCGGCTTCGACTCCCCGTTCTTCGCCGCAACCACAGCGCCGCGGTCCACAACGAACAGGTAATCCGGATTTTTTTCGGCTACATACTCAAACGATACGCTTTGACCGTGTGTCGACACTTCAATGCTGTCGTCCGAAGCGGCAAATCCAAACACATCGTGCAGGATGCCAAACCGCGATCCCGGTCCATAAGCGCTGATTTTACCTTCATTCGCGAGGATAACCAGCGCTTTTTTACCGCTTGCCGAAGCCTTTGCTTTGAGGTCCTCAATCGACTTGCTAATTGCGTCAAGCTCCGCTTTGGCTTCCGTCTCTTTGCCAAAAATCCGGCCAAGCAGCGTTACGTTTTCTGTGAACGAATCCATGTATTTTGCATTATCCACACCCATAAAAATCGTCGGCCCGATTTTGCTGAACTCCTCATAGGCATCCTGCTGTCTGCCCGAAATGATAATCAAATCCGGCTGAAGGGAATTGATTTTCTCGAAGTCCGGTTCCATGAGACCGCCGACATCTTCATATTTCGCATCTTCATATTTGGACAGATACGAAGGCAGATTCGATTTCGGTACCCCCAGCACCTCTACGCCAAGCTTATCCAGCGAGTCCAGCGTGCCGAAGTCAAACACAACGACCTTCGCAGGCTTCACGCCGACCTTCGTTTCGCCCAGCTTGTGGGTTACCGTAATTTCGGCAGGCTCCGCCGCTTGCGACGCCGACGGCTCTGCCGTGGACGAACCAGCAGCAGCCCCCGTTTTATCAACACTTCCTCCGTTGTTACCCGATGTAGAAGCATTGTTGTTGCTTCCGCAAGCTGCAACCACCACGGCCATGAGCAGCGTCATTACAATAAGAAGCGCATGTTTCTTCATTGTCTGAATCCCCCTAAATCGATGTTGGTTAAACTATAATTCCGCATACCGGACAGGTTGTTCTTCCATTCCAACGGGTGGACTAACCCGGGAGATGCGGTTTCCCGTTTCTCCCGGCCAGCCTTCGTCCAGCATGCGGTAATGACCTCTATACGCAAGCTTTAAGTGCCGAAGTACACGCCGATTTTTTTACCGCCGATAATCTCGATGGGAATCTCCATATCGTAGACCTCGCTGAGTACCGCCGAATCGATTATTTCGTCCACCGGCCCTTCCTTGACCACTCGTCCATTCTTCAGTGCAACGATGTAATCGGAATAACAGGAAGCAAAATTGATGTCGTGGATAACCAGTACGATGGTCTTCCCCCGCTCGTCCGCAAGGCGCCGCAGCACCTTCATAATCTGGACCGAATGCTTCATGTCGAGATTATTAAGCGGTTCATCCAGCAAAATGTATTCGGTGTCCTGCGCCATGACCATGGCGATGTACGCCCGCTGCCGCTGGCCGCCGCTGAGCTGGTCGATGTACTTGTCTTTCAGGTCCTCCAGCTCCATATAGGCCAGCGACTCGGCAACGATCCGCCGGCACTCCGCCGTAAGCCGTCCCTGCGAGTACGGGAAACGGCCGAAGGCCACGAGGTCCTCCACGGTCAGCCGGACGCCGATGTGGTTGCTCTGTTTGAGCACCGACAGCTTGCGCGCCAGCTCCTTGCTTTTGCAGCGCGTAATCTCCTGCCCCTCGATCAGCACTTCACCCGCGTCTTTGTCGATCAGGCGGCTGATCATCGACAGCAGGGTGCTTTTGCCGGCTCCGTTTGGACCGATAAAGGAAGTGATTTTGCCTTTGGCGATGTTCAGCGAAACTTGGTCGACCACCTGCATCGGGCCGTACCGCTTGGATACCTGTTTGACCTCTACCATGACTTGTTCTCCTTCAGCAGCAGCCGGACGAAATACACGCCCCCCGCAAAATTGATAATCACGCTGACCGTTGTCGTGAAGGTGAAGACACGCTCCACAAGAAACTGTCCGCCAATCAAAGCGACAATGCCCAGCAGCATCGCACCTGGAATCAGATAGGCATGCTTGTAAGTTTTCAGCAGCTGGTAGGCGAGATTTGCCACCAACAGGCCGAGGAATGTAATCGGACCAACCAATGCGGTCGATACCGAAACAAGCACCGAAATGACGATCAGCAGCCGTTTGACCACATAAGCATAATCGACGCCAAGATTCACCGCTTCGTCTTTGCCAAGCGCAATCACATCCAGGTATTTGGCGAAACGCATAAAATACAGTCCGGTCAGCACGATTACGGCGGCCGACACCAGCAGCAGGTCGCTGCTCACATTGTTGAAGGATGCAAACATTTTGCCCTGCAGGACCAGGAACTCGTTGGGATCAATCAGCACCTCCATAAACGACGAAGCGCTCTGGAACAGCGTTCCAAGAATCATCCCCGCCAGCAGGAGGAAATACAGGTTGCGCCCTTCCCTGCGGAACATCAGCCGGTACAGCACGCCGGAAAACAAAATCATCGCCCCTGTGGAGAACAGGAAATTGATGTTTTTGTTCATAAACGTCATATTGGCCGAACCCAAAGCAAACACCCCGAAGGTCTGAATCAGCATATACAGCGAATCGAGGCCAAGAATGCTGGGCGTCAAAATCCGGTTGTTCGTGATGCTCTGAAACACGACGGTGGAAAACGCGATTGCTGCTCCGGTCAGCACAATCGCAGCGACTTTGCGGCCCCGGCTGGGAAGAATGTAATCCCAGTTGCCTCCCGCCCGGAAGGTCATAAACAGCGCGATGAGCGCGAGGGCTGCGGCGGCCAAGATCGTCAACTTCATTTTCATACGGCATGCGCCTTTCTTCTCATAAGCAGATACAGGAATAACGCGCTGCCGATGACGCCGACGGTCAGGCTGATTGAAATTTCATACGGGTAGAGGATCACTCTGCCCAGGATGTCGCAGAACAGGAGGAACACGGCTCCCAGGATTGCAGTGTGCGCCAAGCTTTTTCTCAGATTGTCGCCTATGTACAGGGTAACGATATTGGGAACCACCAGCCCGAGAAACGGGATCGTACCGGCTGTCAAAATGACCACCGACGAAATCATCGCCACAATAATCAGGCCAATATTCACCACCGTTTTGTAGTTCAGACCGAGATTGACGGCAAAATCCTCGCCCATGCCCGCCACCGTAAACCGGTTTGCGAACAGATAAGCCAGAATGACGAGCGGAAGACTGATGTAAATCAGTTCGTAATTCCCCTTCATCACGCTGGAGAAGTCCCCCAGCAGCCAAGCGGAGATGTTCTGCACCAGATCGTTTTTGTACGCAAAAAACGTGGTGACCGATCCGATGATGTTGCCGAACATCAGCCCGACTAGCGGGATAAAGATGCTGTCCTTGAATTTGATCCGCTCAAGAATCCGCATAAAGATAAAGGTCCCGGCCAGCGAAAACGCAAACGCAATCAGCAGCTTCTGGAAGACGGACGCTCCCGAAAACAGCATGATCGAAACCAAGATGCCGAGCCTCGCGGAATCCATTGTGCCTGCCGTAGTCGGGGACACAAATTTGTTGCGGGACAGCTGCTGCATGATCAGACCGGCTATGCTCATGCTGACGCCGGCCAGAATCAGGGCGGCGAGCCGCGGCAGACGGCTGACCGTCAGCACCTGAAGCTGGGCGTCCGTCAGCGACAGCAAATCAAGCGGCGAAATATCCGTCACGCCCACAAACACGGAGAGGAACGATAACAGGATCAGCAGCAGTATAAGATATCGAAGTTTCATAGCGGGTACCTGCTCCAATCAAGACGGCCGGAAACACCGGACTTTCGCTCATAAATGATAATGATTTTCATTTGCATTAAGTACGATTATACGGATTCCCGGTTTTTTGTCAACCGAGTAGCGGGCTAAATACATAAAATTTTTAATGTTTTATACCGGAAAACAGAGCCTTGGAATGTCTCGTGCGAAGCTGGTTTTGTCCACAAAAAAAGGACCGCCAGACTGTACTCAGCCCGGTCGATCCCAATGGTTAACGTCTATTTGAATTTGCGCCAATCCTCGCTGCTGTTCTCCAGCAGGTGGGCAAAATCATTGTCCAAGCGCTTCTGCTCGGCTTTGCGCGCTTCCTCTTTCGCTTGGGCCTCCGCCGCTTTGCGCTCGGCCTCTTCTTCTTTAAGCGCATCCGCCTGCGCCTTCAGCTTGCCGAGGATGTCTCCGCCAAGCAGGTCCTTCAGTGTGGTTTTTGCTTCCTGAGACGCGTTTCCCGCCCCTGCGCGGGGAGCGGGCGCCGTTTTTTTCTTTTTGGCCATTGGACCTCTTCCTTTCTTAAAACACGCCTTTTGTTTGTAGTCGGGCGCTTGTGTTTATATTGATTATCGAGAGGTGAGTGACATGAAACCGAACAACCTGTGCCCGCGCTTTGAAAAAGCGATGCAGGTGCTGAGCAAGCGCTGGACCGGCCTGATCATCGATCAGCTGCTTCCGGGGCCCCAGCGCTTCAGCGGCATAGAATCGGCGCTGCCGCTGAGCGGAAGGCTGCTCTCCGAAAGACTGAAGGACCTGGAGAAGGAAGGCATCGTCCGCCGGGACGTGTACCCCGAGACTCCGGTGCGGATCGAATATTCTTTAACGGAGAAAGGACTTGCGTTCGAACCGGTCCTCCGGGAGCTGCACCGCTGGTCGGAAACATGGGTTGAGACGGAAGAAGCGACGGATTGCGGGCCGGACTCAGGCACATAAACTTGCTGCACCTGCCAGCCGCAACAGGCCTGCCTCTTTGCGGTTACCCTACTTTGCGTCCTACAATGACAAGGTCGCGCTTCACGCCGTCCAGCTCTGCAACGCCGGGCAGCAGTCCCCACTGTTCAAAGCCGAATTTGCGCAGAAGACCAAGGCTTGGTTCATTGTGGCCGAACACGAAACCCACCAGGTTCGACAGCCCCAACCGCGGGGCTTCTTCCAGCGCTTTGGCCAGCAGAAGACTGCCAGCGCCGCCTGAACGGCTGCTTTCGCTTACGTAAATGCTGATTTCCGCCGTTCCGTTATAAGCCGGGCGGCCATAAAACGATTGAAAACTCAGCCAAGCGGCAATTTCACCGTCCCGCCGCAGCACCCACAGCGGACGGTGGTGGCTGTTGTGCTCTTCGAACCAGCGCTGCCGGTCTTCCACAGAGACGGGCTCCAGATCCGCCGTTACCATGCGGCCTGCGATCGTAGAGTTATAAATGTCTACAATCGCCGGAAGATCCCCGGCGACTGCGTCTTCAATTTGGGCATTATGCCAATCCATTGTTGTCTTCCCCTTTTGCTAGTAATAGGCAGGATGCCGCTTTAATCCCGCAGGCCCACCTGCTCCAGACTCCACTGCCAGAGCCGCTCCGCTTCATCCGGGTCTTCCGCCCGTTTCGCCAGCTTTTGCAGGCGCCGGCGGTAGTAATAGCCGCCCGATAAACCCGACACCTCAGGAGAATCCGCCAAATAAACCGCGGTGTCCGCCCCCTGCTCCGGTGTCAGGAAAAACAGGGACAGCAGCTTCACAATCGACCTGCCAAAGCCGGTCTCCCGGTTCACGCCGATGTTTGTGCCTACGGCGCCCGGATGCAGGCAGTTGGCCGTCACCCTGGTTCCTTTTAGCCGCTTGGCCAGCGCCGCCGTGAACAAAATGTTCGCCAGCTTGGAACGGGCATACGCCTTGGCCGGATTAAAACCGCGCGCCAATGTCGGGTCCCCGTAATGCATGGAGCCGATTTTGTACGCGCCGGAGGCGACGGTGACGACCCTTCCCTGCTCCGATGCTTTCAGCCGGTCCAGCAGCAGGCAGGTCAGCAAAAAATGGCCGAGGTGATTGACGCCGAGATCCATTTCGAAGCCGTCCTTAGTCAATTTCCGTTTGAGCATAACCACCCCTGCGTTGTTGATCAGGACATCCAGCACAGGATAACGGTGCGCAAACGACTCGGCGAAACCGCGGATGCTGTCCAGGGAAGCCAGGTCGCACAGCATCAACTCGATGCGGCCGCTTCCTCCCGCCGCCCTTGCTTCGGCCAATGCCTGTTCCCCGCGTTCCCGGCTGCGGCAGGCCATGATTACCGTGTATCCTCTGCGGGACAATTCCTTGACGGTGGCCAATCCCATCCCTGAATTGGCCCCGGTAACAATCGCCGTACGCTGCTGCATCCGGTCCGATCCCTTCCTTTCGCATGCTTACGTCCTATTCTATACCAAGGCCGACGCTAGAGAAAGAGTCAGGCTTCCGGTGAAAGCCGGGATCATGACCCCGCTCCTTCAGCTGGTGTCAAAACAATGATCCGGTCGTCTGTTTCTCCTGGATTTCCCCGGCCGTCCCGGTTATTCGTCAGCACATACAGGCGTCCGTCAGGACCTTCCGCCACCGTACGCAGGCGGCCCCACTCCTCCGGGAACAGCCGCCGGGCGGAAGCTACGCTGTCTTCCCTGTTTTCCCGTTCCGGCGTTACTTCAAGCAGCTGGCGTCCCGCCAGGTTTGCCACCAGCAGACGGCCGCTCAGCTCCCCCTTGGAGACGAACGTCATCCCGGATGGAGCCCACGTATCTTCGCCGCTGTGCAGCAGCGGCGGCTTCAGCCTGCCGTCCGTCTCGTCTCCTTCGATCCGGGGCCAGCCGTAGTTGCCGCCTGCTTCAATCCGGTTGATCTCGTCATGGGCCGACTGGCCGTGCTCCGACGCGTACAGCCCGCCCGTCTCCGGATGCCAGGCCAGGCCCTGCGGATTCCGGTGGCCGAGGCTGTACACCGGCGATCCCGGCCACGGATTATCGGCCGGAATGGAGCCGTCCGGCGCGATCCGCAGAATTTTGCCGCCAAGGCTCTCGCGGTCCTGGGCAAGCTCCGGTTCATAGCGGTCCCCGGTCGTTACGTACAGCATCCCGTCCGGTCCGAACCGGATTCGGCCGCCGTTATGATTCACGCCGCCCGGAATCCCATCCAGAATGACCCGGTCCAGGACGGCCCGCTCGCCGCCGATCTTGAGCCGCAATACGCGGTTCTGGATCTGTCCGCCGTCCGCCGCCTTATACGTGTGATAGACGTAAGCGAATGCGTTGTTCTCAAAGTCGGGATGCAGCGCCAGTCCCAACAGTCCGCCTTCTCCTTCGCTGACAAACGGCGCAGGCACCTCGTACAGCGGTTTGGCCCTGAGCTCACCCTGCTCCACCACTCTAAGCTTGCCCGGACGTTCGGTAAAAAACAGCCGTCCGTCAGGCGCAAAAGCGATGTCCCAAGGCACGTCAAGGCCTTGAAGCAGCGTCTCGGCGGAATAGGCGTGTTCCGCAGCTCCGTCCGCTGCTTCCCTGCCGCCTGGAGCGGAAGCTGCAGGCGGCGCGGCAGCGGGCGTACCGGCGGAAGCGCGCGCCGTTTCCGGCGGAGCAGCACCGTCCGCTCCGGGAGCGGATGGCGATGGTGAAGCGCCGGCACCATCAGGGACAGCGCCGCCGGCAGCAGGCGAAGAAGCCGCGGGGCTGGCTGGCGTTCGCCGCCCCGCCCGTTGGCCGCTGCCCGCCGTCCTCTTTTCCGCTGGCGCAGCCTGCCGCAAACAGCGCAATCGCCGCCCCCAGGGCAGCGGGACGCCACACGCCCAAACGTTTTGGTGGATGGAGCATAATCAGGTTACCTCCTTTTGTTTATCGCTAAGAGATCGATATAGATCGGTTTGAACACAAATTGTCCGATATGAATAGGAATAAACCGCACTGCAGATGGAGAATCCGGTACTATTACCCGGCCGCCGCACTGCCTAAACGGTCAGGACTCGGCGGGATATATGGGCTTGGCGCATGGCAGACGCAAGGCGGGCGTATGACTCAATGCCCGCTATACGTACGGGGAGCATGGCTGGAATATGGCTTGGCGCATGGCAAACGCACGGAGGAGAGCATGACTGGGTGATGGGGATCCTACAGCAGAAATATAGCGGGATGTATGTCCGTGCGCAGCACCGGATTTTGATCTATAATGAATCCATCGCTTGCTTACGCGAAAGGAGAAACAACCAATGAACAACGCTTTACGCGAGCTTACCGGCAAAATTACGGAGCTGGGACTGGGGGCGGTCCTGGTAACCGATCCGAAACACGTATACTATTTGACCGGTTTTGCCACCAATCCGCATGAACGGTTTCTGGGTTTGATTCTGCAGCCGAACGAGGAACCCGCGCTGATTTTGCCCGCCCTGGATGAAGAGAAAGCGCGGACCGCGTCCTCCGTCTCCCGGCTTATCGCCCACACCGACTCGGATGATCCCTATGCATTGCTGCAGAAGCTGCTTGGCGGCCGCGGCGGTACGGTCGGCATCGAAAAGGAGCATCTGTCGGTCGCCCGGTTCGACCGGATCCGGCAGGCTGCGCCGGAAGCCGATTATACCGATATCGGACCGGCGCTGCGGGCCATGCGCAGCCGCAAGACGCCCGATGAAGTGCAGCGGATGCGCCGGGCGGCGGAGCTGGTGGAAGAGGTGCTGCGCCGGGGGCTTACCCATATCAAACCCGGGGTAACCGAAGCCGATCTGGTGGCGGAGTTGGAATATCAGATGAAAAAGGTGGGCGCGGAAGGGCCGTCTTTTGACACAATGGTGCTGTCCGGACCGAACACGGCCCTGCCTCATGGCGTTCCCGGCAGCCGCAAGCTGCAGCCCCGGGAGCTGGTAATGTTCGACCTCGGTGTTTTTGCGGACGGTTATGCCTCCGACATTACACGCACGTTTGCGCTGGAAGAAGCCGGACCCGAGCTTACACGCATCTACAATACCGTGCTTGAAGCCAATCTGGCCGGCATCGCAGCCGCCATCCCCGGGCAAACGTACGGTTCCGTTGACCGCGCCGCGCGGCGTGTCATCGAGGACGCAGGCTATGGGCCTTATTTCATGCACCGGGTTGGACACGGGCTTGGCATGGACGAACATGAATATCCGTCCCTGCACAGCCGGAATGAGGATCTCGTCGGAACCGGCAATGTTTTTACCGTCGAACCGGGCATCTATGTCCCAGGAACAGGCGGCGTGCGGATCGAAGACGAAGTATACGTCTCGCCGGATGGCGCGGTAACGCTAACTTCTTTCCCGAAAGATCTCACTGTGCTGTCGTTTGGTTCCTAAACGTGCGGTAACCAAAAGTTTGTTCCGCAGCAGCGTAAAAAAACGGTTCCCGCAACCAAGCGGAGAACCGTTTTTTTGAATACAGTCCGATGTATTGGACATTCCCGGCTAAGAGAACATTGCCTCCTGCACATCAATTAGATTCAGCGCTTTGTTCGGCTTCGTCATTGTCTACGCCTCCGTATCTTATTTCGTCCTCAATGCGTTTCTATTATGATGAGGTATAGCAAACCACGAAAACCGTACCCTAGCAATCAAGGAGGAATCTGTGATGAAAAAAGTTTTGGTGCTTGGAGGAACCCGTTTCTTCGGCAAAAAACTGGTCAGCCGCCTCATTCAGCATCCCGGCCACGAAGTAACCCTGCTCACGCGGGGGAACACCGGCGACGGCTTCGGCGACAACGTCACCCGGCTGCGGGCGGACCGCTCAAATCCCGGACAGCTGGAGGAAGCGCTGGGAGACTCGTCTTGGGACGTTGTATACGACAACATCTGTTATTCGCCGGACGATGCGCTGTCGGCACGGAACCTGTTTCAGGGAAGAACCGGAAGATACATTCTCACCTCCAGCTTGTCCGTTTACGATCCCCAGCCGGACGCCTTAACCGAGGGCATGTTCGACCCGTATGGCTATCCCATACGGCAGGGGAGCAAAGACGATTTCACTTATCAGGAGGGAAAACGGCTTGCGGAAGCGGTTTTGCTCCAGCAGAGTGATTTTTCCGCAGCTGCCGTGCGGTTCCCGATTGTTCTGGGCGAAGATGACTACACAAGACGCCTGCATTTTCATGTCGAGCATATCCTTGGCGGTGAACCGATTGGCGTGCCGAACCCGTATGCCCGCATTTCGTTTATTACCTCGGACGAGGCCGCCGATTTCCTGTATGCCCTGGGAGCAGGGACCTTCTCCGGCCCGGTCAACGCCTGCTCCGGCGGAACCGTGACCATTGGAGAGCTGATAGCCATGATCGAACGGGAAACCGGCAAAAAGGCAGATATCCGCAAAGAAACACCGGAAAAGCACCAGTCGCCGTTTGGAATTGAACAATCCTGGCATATGGATACCAACAAAGCTCGGGCAGCGGGTTACACCTTCCGTGAGCTGAAGGATTGGCTACCTCCGCTGATCTCCGCCATTCATCGTGAGCTTACCGTATAAAAATAGGGGCTGTCCCAGAAGTGATTTACGTAAGAAAGACAGCTTCCAAATTACACGAATTGCTAATAAAGAAAGCCGCACCGCAGATGGGGAGTAGGAGGGTCATCTTACGGTTCGGCTATTTTTTTGAGCGAAACTATCGTACAAAATTTCCGCGGTCGAGCCTTCCCGTTAGACCGCTACTGACCCACAGTGTCAATTATTCACATTGGCAGGCCGGAATCACACATACGCCTGGTTAGATACGTAAGCGTAGACACTCCACAAAGTGAGCCAAGTGTATTACGAAGCAAGGACTGTCCCCCGTCACACTGCGACTTATGGGACAGCCCCTTCTATGTTACCAATATATAAATCGGTCAAGCCTATCCTGGGCTTAATCCCGCTTGCCAAAGCTGCAGTTCGTTAGCCTGCCTTTACCGCCTTTAGCCTGCCCCCACCAGGACGCTAACTCAGCGACCGGCCGCGGACGCATGTCCGGACGGCTGCACCTGCTCCCGTTCCCGCTCGTCTTCCTCGAACTTAAACGAACGCGCAATGTACAGCACCGGCGTCCCCAACCCGGTCAGCAGGAACTTGACCAAATAGGTCGTCAGGAAAATTTCGAGCCATACACCCCAATCATAGATTCCGGCAAAAGCAATCGTGCAGAAGATCAGCGTATCGACCAGAGAACTGATCATCGTGCTGCCGTTGGAACGGATCCAGAGCTGGCGCGAGTGGCTGAAGTAACGGCGGATCCAGGCGTACAGCCGTACATCCAGCAGCTGGCTGACAAAATAAGCGGTCAAACTACCCAAAGCAAGCCGGGGCATCATCCCGAAAATCGTCTCCATTGCCGTCTGCGGCGCCTGAACTCCCGAGCCGTCGCCGAACGGCTGGAACAAAATCGCCATCTGCATAATGACCGTCGTAATAATCAAGGTGAAAAATCCGAACCAGACCGCGGTCCGCGCTTCTTTTCGCCCGTATTTTTCATTCAGCAAATCGCTTGCCATATACAGGGTCACGTACATCGTGTTACCAAGCGTCATGACGATGCCGGGCGGCATCTCGATCGTTTTGACCACCTGAATATTGGCAAGAACAGTGGCAACGCCCACCCAGGCGTACATCCCTTTTTTGCCGAACAGCTTATAGCTCAGCAGAAAAAAGGCATAGTTGACGAGGACAAACAGCGCCCCCCACCACAAATTGAACATGATTAAATTCCTCCTAGTTTTGTTTACGCGGGATGGTTTCGAACCGCGGCTTCGCTCTAACGAAGCAAAAACAGTATTACTCTATCACACTTCCCGGGCGGGCGCTATCTTTTTTCCGCTGTTAAATTTTAAACCGGGCCAGCTTATCCATTAACTCCTGGACCATACTGCTCAGCGCTTCAGCCGATGCGGAGATTTCCTCCATCGCCGCCACCTGCTCCTCGGACGCCGCCGCAACGCCTTGGGCGTGGCCGGTAGCCTCCTTCGCGATTGCGGAGAGCTGCTCGACCGTTCCGGTAACCTGCTCCACGCCGGCGGTCATCTGTTCTGCCGAAGCCGACACCTCCTGAATCTGGTCGCTGACATTCGCAATTTCCGTCAAAATGGTGCCAAACAACTCGCCGCTGCGGGTCACAGACCGGACGCCTTCCCGCACCTCGGCCGCGCCCCGGTTCATCGCTTCCGATACGTTCGCCGCATCCGCACTTACGGCTCCAATCAAATCGCTTACCTGCTCCGCTGCCTGCCGGGTCTGACCGGCCAGCTTGCGGACTTCGGCGGCGACAACGGCAAAACCCCTGCCCGCCTCTCCGGCGCGGGACGCTTCAATTGAGGCATTCAGCGCCAGCATATTCGTCTGCGTGCTGATGCCGGTAATCAGGCCGATAATGGATCCAATTGTCTCCGTCCGTTCCATCAGCCGCCCGATGGCGGTTTCAGTCTCTTCAACCGACTGCTGCACATGCTCCATTTGACCAACTGCCGTGCGGATCAGCTCGTTGCCGGCGGCCGTCTGAGCCGAAGCGTCTCCCGACGACTGCGACACCTGCACCGAAGATTCAGCGATGCGCTGGACGCCCAGCGAGACCTCGCCCATCGCTTTTGCCGTATCGCCTGCGTGGCTGTTCTGCAGCTCCGCCCCCGCCGCGATTTCCTGCATGGATTCCGCAATGGTGACCGACGCGTTGCTGGTCTGTTCGGCGCTTGCAGTCAGCTGCTGCGACGTGGCACCCACCGACATCGCCAGATCCGCAACGGTCTGGAACATATCCCGGAGATTCGTAGTCATCAGGTTAAAGTAACGTGCCATTTTTCCGAATTCGTCACCTGTCCGGATATCCAGCTTCTGAGTCAGATCTCCGTCCGCCATATGCTTCAGCTTCTCCACTAACGAGCCTATCGGCCGCAGCACCATATATCGCAGAAGCAGCGCAACAAGAACACCGATCACCAGCATCGCTCCGACCGCCATTACAAGCGACTGCGTCCGGTTTGTATTATACGTCTGGAAAATTGTCGCCTCTTTCACCACGGTCTGGGTATACCAGGTCGGTCCGCCGCCGGGAAGCACAATCGGCTCAAATACACGCAGTACGTGCTCGCCCTTGGAATTTATCGTATACCCGGACAACCCGCCGCCGGACTGCACCTTTTTCCACAACGCTTCTTTGTCCGCTCTGTCGCCAAAAGGCTTTGTCAGCGATTCCGGATCGTTTGGATTGGCCGCGTAAGCCCCGTTCTGGCCAATTAACGACACGTATCCGCCCAGCGGCTTATATTTGCCCGCTTCCGCCTGAAGAGAGTCAAGCGAGATATCCGCCCCTACAACTCCAAGAAAGTTTCCTTTTTCATCCGTAATCGGCAAGATAATGGACATCAGCAGCAGCGTTTCGCCGTCGGTCTTCCATACATAAGGGTCCATATAATAAATTTTCTTGGTTTGCTTGGGAACGAGATAAAAATCGCCTTCCCCCGGCTTCTCATAATCTACTTGCGGCAGCGTTACGATGGTATTGTTCCGCCGCGTGACATATGGGATAAAGCGGCCTGTCTGATCGTCATATGCGGTCAACTTCACGTTCTGTTGGTCCTTCCCGTCAAATGCCCCGGGTTCCCACAGCGTATACACCCCCATTAGTTGCGGGCGCTCTGTCAGCATATCGCGCATCAGCCCCACAATTTCGGCGCGGTTCATGCTTCCGTGCGTCCGGGCATGTTGCAGCGTGTCGGTCAGCGCCGCCAGCAGCCCATGAGCTGTGGTCATTTCCTTATCAATGTGCAGCGCAAACGACTTGCCGGCGTTTTGCGCCTCCAGTTCTGCTTTGGCCAGGCTGACGTTTTTTAATTGACTAAGGTTCACTGTAATCAAAACGCCAAACACCAGTACCAAAACGGCTCCGAGCAGCGTCAGCAGCTTGGCCGTAAGTGAAAGATTTCCAAGTTTCTTCATAAATTCACCCCGTATTCATAATGGTTATTTATCGTCATAATTCGACATTTATTTCAGATGAAAAACCAGGAAATATGCAAAAATATTAAATACTAGTTTTCATGGGATGTAAACTATGGACATTTGATGAAAATTTACAGGATCTTCATGAGCGATTACAGAAAATAATGCGTTAAAAACCCAATTTTTCTCTATTCAACCGCAGGATAATTAATATAGAATAGTTATCAATCCGTTCTTTCTGCCTATTACCGGGACATTGGATGCAGTAGGATAGCACTCCCTGTCCTGTATATACATAATCGGATACGGACCAGAATACCGGGGAAAAAGGAGAGAAAGTTATGTCTTGGTTCAAGAAGTCTATCAGCCGCAGGTTTACTACTTTAGTCTTTTTTGTGCTTCTGTTTGCTTCTCTGCTGTTAAGCGTTAGCTCGTACTACATATCCGTCGGTATCATCAACAACTACGTGATGCCCCAGATCGACAAGGTCCTGACTTCCTCGGTCCAAGACGTGTATAAGGGACTAAACATGACTCACGCCCAGCAAACCCGCAACCAGAGTGAACAAGCCATCTCTACCATTGGCTTCTATCTGGAAGACAAACGTGAGCTGCACCATTTGGAAACTTTATTTTTAGCGGAGGTAAAAGAGGACGGAACCGCCGTCGTTCTCGCGACCGACCGGGGCTCGAAGCTGAAGCTTCAGGAAACAATGGAGCAGCAGCCGGCCATGCAGCAGGCGCTTAAGGGAAAAAGCGGGCTCAGCGACATGTACAGCGATGCTCACGGTATGCACAAAACGGCCTATGTAGGCATCTCGGGCAGCCCGATTGTGCTTGGAGTCAGTGCGGACACCGCCTTTGTCCAGGACAAAATGAGCAGCCTGTTCTGGACAAGCAGCGGCATTACGCTGCTGGCGCTGCTGCTGGGCATGGGTGCCGCCTGGATGCTTGCCCGGCGCATCGTCCGTCCGATCAAGCAGCTGGTGGTGTACAGCAATAGGCTGGCGGATGGAGACTTTACCCAGGATATCGAAATTAAAGGCAAAGATGAGACGGCGCTGTTAGCGGAAAGCTTCCGCTCCATGAAATTGCGGCTCCAAGAAATGATCGGACAGGTGCTGCACACCTCGGAAGCAGTTGTCGGCGATGCCCACAATCTGCGCAGCCGGGTGCACAGCATGAACGGCATGACCCGCCGCTCTACCGAATCCGTGCAGCATATCGCCGCGGGCAGCACTACGATTGCCACCAGCGCCATGGACAATGCCAGAGCGATGGAAGAAATCGCGAGCGGCATCCAGCATATCGCCTCCTCCGCCGGCGAGGTGACGGAGCGCATCCACGAGGCTTCGGAGGAGGCCGACAGCGGCAACAGCCTGGCTCAGCATGCGGTGCGTCAAATGTCCCAAGTAGAGCAGGCCTCCGTGGAGTCACTGAAACAGTTCCGGCAAATCGAAGAACAATCACAGCAGGTCGGCAAAGTGGTTGAAGAAATCAACGTGATTACGAAGCAGATCCAAATGCTGTCCCTCAACGCCTCAATCGAGGCGGCCCGGGCGGGCGAACACGGACGGGGGTTTGCGGTTGTTGCCGGCGAGGTGCGGAAGCTGTCTGAACAGTCGCATACAGCCAATGAACAAATCAGCAAGTTTCTGTTTGGTCTGCAGGAAAACATGAAGAACTCGGTGGCCGAAATTGAACAGGTCAACGAAGAGATCACTTCGGGCGCCGGCACAGTCAAGCAGGCGGGTGAGGCGTTCAGCCATCTCCGCTCCCTGATCCAGACCATTAATCAGAGCATCCAGTCCGTCTCGGCAGCCACCCAGGAAATTTCCGCCGGCACAGAGGAAGTGAGCGCTTCGGTCGAGGAGACGGCCCAGATCACCGCCAAGTCTCAGGCGGGTGCCCAGGTGCTGTCCGAGAACTACGCCCGGCAGCTTGCTGAGCTGGAGGAGCATGCTTCGACGGTTGAGCATCTTCACGGACAGGCTGAGAAGCTTCAACAGGCCGCCAGCCGGTTCAAAATTTAAATGTAAAGCATACAGCTTGCAGAAGCGTCCGCCGGAAGTGGCGGGCGCTTTTTTAGCTTGAACAAACCGTTGGACTCCCGCCCGATGAAAGTACCATCTTGACAACCCGATAGAGTTTCGGGTAAGTTAGCTACAAGTAATTTTAGTACCAGGTACTAATACCAAGTTCTAAAAACTTGTTTTTTGTACCCGCATGAAGTGATGACTTTAATCCCGCCAATGTCTTAAGGAGGAATCGAAAGTGAATAATTCACACCCTATGCCGGCTCTCTCCGGCGCTGCCATTACAGCTATCGGGTCTTATGTGCCTGAGCGGAGACTGACGAACGCAGACCTGGAAACGATGGTGGATACCACAAACGAGTGGATCGTGTCCCGCACGGGTATTGAAGAACGCCGCATTGCCGCCGAACAGGAATTCACCAGCCATCTGGCCATCGCAGCGGTACGCAATATGGTTGAGCGGTATGCGGTGGACTTGTCCGATGTCGATCTGATCCTGATGTGCACGCATACGCCTGATTATGCTTTTCCTTCGGCAGCCTGCCTGCTGCAGCGGGAGCTCGGCATCCCCAAGGCCGGTGCGCTGGATCTCAATGCCACCTGCGCTGGATTCGTTTACGGATTGGTGATGGCCGACAGCTTCATCCGGTCCGGAACGTTCCGCAAGGTGCTGGTATGCGCTGCCGATACGATGAGCAAAATTACCGATTACACTGACCGCTCCAACTGTATTTTGTTTGGGGACGGCGCGGGAGCTGTTCTGCTTGAACGGACGGAGCAGACGGAAGGCAGTGCCGTGCTGGCAAGCGATTTTGGCAGCGACGGCAGCGGCGGCATCCATGTCCGCCGGCCGGGCCTCGCTCATTCGCTGGACGGCGTGGACCTGCATCCGGACGGCTGCTTTGAGCAAAACGGCCGGGAGGTCTATAAGTGGGCCGTTCAGACAGTCAGCGCCGGTATTGAACGCCTGCATGCCGCCTCCGGTCTGGATGCGGGTTCGATTGACTGGTTTGTTCCCCACAGCGCAAATCTGCGGATTATCGGCTCGATCTGCGAGCGCAGCGGATACCCGCTGGACCGCACCCTGTATAGTCTGGTCAAGTTCGGCAACACATCGGCGGCCTCGATTCCGCTCGCGATCGACTTGGCTGTCCAGGACGGCCGCTTGCGGCGCGGGGACCGGATGCTCCTGTTCGGCTTCGGCGGCGGGCTGGTGTACGGCGGGGCCGTTGTCCGCTGGACGCTGTAAACGCGCTATAAACCTGAGGCTAAGACAACTGCAATTTTGCTATACATTGCCGCAAGTTTGCTGTAACACTGCCGCAAGCTCGCTGAAAATCAGCTATTAAATTCGCTCTATATTTGCCCCTCATATGCGGAACTCTTTGCACATAAAAAGGCTGCCCCCCGCTTGCTATGCGGGGGACAGCTAAATCCAGCAGCATTTGCTACAGTTCTATGAATTTGTGTGAAGAATTCCCCCTGGTGTCCGCGAGACTAGCAACAAGCGGAGCTTCAGGAGCTTCAGAAGCTTCAGAAGCTTCAGCTTTTGCCCGCCGCGCTTTTGATCATGAACTTCGTGCGCTGCTTGATGGACAGCTGCCGGTTGTTGATCAGCGGGGATTTCCAGAACTGCGTCCATACCCACCAGCCTAAGTTGCGTGAACGGCTGCAGATCAGATACCATTTTTGCGCAAGCTGATTGGTAAAAGCCGGTTCCGCGTACACGCCCCGTTCCCGGTTCGCTGCCTGGAGCTTAAGCAGCCACTGCTGGCAGCGCTGGATAAACTCCTTATCCGGTGTAAAAGGCCATGCCTCAAAATTAAACCTCCGGTGCGTATCGATTTCCTCTTCCGTAGGTTCAATGCCAAGCCGGTTCAGATAAGGAACAAAAACTTTGCGGTTATTGTAGGTCTGCTCATCCTTGTACACCTGGCTGACGCTATTGTCATTCAAGCGGTACTGCAGCAGCGCTTCAGGAATGTTGTAAATCCGGTGGTTCATGCTGATGTGGCACCAGAACTCCCAATCCTCGACATGGGGATAAGCCGGGTTGTAACGGATCGGCGGGTGCTCCAGGATCGATTTACGTACCGTAGCTCCAGGGTGAGAAATACAGTTTTCAAACAGCAGGCGCGCTTTGATTTCATCCGGTTCGACGGGAAATTTCCACACCTTGCCCTGATCCTCTCCAATCATATCCACCCAACAGCCGCAGACGGCAATGGAAGGATTGGCCTCCAAAAATTTGATCTGCCGCTCAAGCCGGTTTGGCAGACAGATGTCGTCAGCGTCCATCCGGGCGATATATTTGCCCCGCGCAAGCTCGATTCCTTTATTCAGCGTTGCAATCAGCTTCAGGTTGGTTTCATTATGAATCAGACGGATCCGGGGATCGCCGTAAGATTCAATAATTTCAACAGTCCGGTCTCTGGAAGCGTCATTGATGATCAAAAATTCGAAGTCCGCGAAGGTCTGGCTGAGAATGCTCTCCACCGCCTCCGCCAGGTATTTTTCCCCGTTGTATACGGGCATCAGCACAGATACCAGCGGTTCTTTTCTCATCTCTTCACTCCCTGACAAATCGGATGCGGCATGTAGGTCCGGCTGGGGCCCCCGCCGCTTTTTAGACAAAATTCTCGGTTGTTCTCTTACGTTTACCATACTAGCCGCCCGGACCGTTGCCAACATCCCGAAGGGGAAGCCGGCTGTAATACTTTTGTCTACTTGTCCGTTTTTTGACTCAATCTGCGCTGTAACGCCCGACACGCTGCCGGATGGTGATCCCCCGCCCCGCTGCTTCAGGCTGGTCCTGCTTTGTTTCTGTCCCAAGTTGGTTTACAATAAGTTACGTAGATCATCATGCCGCAACGGGGGTAATAAAATATGCTGTTTATCGACAATGCCGGAATTACGGACGCTTCAATCAATCTTGCGATCGAGGAATATGCGCTGAAGCATCTGTCCGTCGACGAAAGTTACCTGCTCTTTTACATCAACGCGCCCTCCATCATTATCGGGAAGCATCAGAATACAATCGAAGAGATTAACCAGGAATACGTGAAGGAGAACAACATCCGCGTCGTGCGCCGTTTGTCCGGAGGCGGGGCGGTGTATCACGATTTGGGCAACCTGAACTTCAGCTTCATTACAAAAGACGACGGACAATCCTTCCACAACTTCCTCAAATTCACGCAGCCGGTTATCGACTATTTGCGTGGAATGGGCGTAAACGCCGAACTGACTGGACGAAACGATATCCAGGTCGGCGAGCAAAAGATTTCAGGCAACGCGCAGTTCTCCACCCGGGGCCGGATGTTCAGTCACGGCACGCTGATGTTCGATCTGAATCTGGAGGATGTACAAGCTTCCCTGAATGCCAATCCGGAGAAATTCAAATCCAAAAGCACCAAATCGGTGCGCAGCCGGGTCGCCAACATCAAAGACCTGCTTGGAACGGATATGACCATTGAGGAGTTCCGCAGCGGCCTGCTGCGCTCAATTTTTGGCATGGAGCCCGATCAGGTGCCGCAGTATAAGCTTGAGGACAAGGACTGGGCAGTGATCAACCAGATTTCCAAAGACCGGTATCAAAATTGGGACTGGAACTACGGTCAATCGCCAAAAAGCAACGTTAAGCATGCGCGTAAATTCCCGGCCGGCATTATCGACCTGCGGATGGAAATTGCGGACGGCAAGATTGAAGAGATCAAGATTTACGGCGATTTCTTTGGGGTTGGCGATGTAGCCGACGTGGAGAACGCGCTTCGCGGCAAACGTTATGAGCAGGTGGAAGTCACGCAGGCTTTGGCCGAGCTGGATCTCAAACACTATTTCGGCAAAATCGAACCGGAAGACTTCATCGGACTTGTTTTCTTGGAGGAATAAAAAAAGCGCCTGGCGGCGCAGACCGGGGAGCAGTAACCCGGCACCCGAGGGAAAAGCGCCTGGCGGCGCGGTTCGAGGAGCGGTTCCCGGCCATGTTAGCTGGGAGCCGCTTTTTTGTGCGGGGATGCGGATAAAGTGGTCTCTTCTCTGTCAAAAATGTGAGGTTCTGCGGGCCGTATGAATCAGCTTCCCGTCAGCCGTTCAAACAGAGGCGGAGCAAAAGCATACACAACCAGCACAAGCGTCAGCACTACAAAAATCCGCTCCACCTTGTCCCCCTTCTTCGTCCCGGTGCTCATCAGCTTCAGCCGGAGCTTGATGGGAAGAGGCGGCAGCGGTTTGATGCCTCTGCGGGTCAGCGAATCGGCCAGCAGATGCAGCGCATAACCAAGGCCGCCGGCGATCCACAGTCCCGACGCCGAATCGGCCTGCTGCCCGGCAAAATACAACAGCGCCGTCCAGCCCGCCAAAGCATAAAACGTATGCGTAAACCCGCGGTGCTGCACCACGGCCGACAGCACCAGAATGCTGCCGGCAACGGAGTTCCAGGGAGCGGCTGATTCCAGAAAGGCGATCAGGCCCACGCCGATCAGCAGCATCGCGAGCTGCCGCAGGCTGCGTCCTGGCACAAACGACACGGAGGCGGTTAGTATCCCCAACACCAGATGCCACGGGGCGGGAGCCAATTCGGCGGCGTAAATATAGACGCCGGCTGCCAGCAGCAGCACCTGCAGCACGCGCAGCAGAATACCGGGAATCGCTTTGCGGGCAAGCAGTGAATTCGGCTCGTCAAGGTCGGGCGCCAGCGAGCTGACTGCCGCAATCGCCACACAGGGGAGCGTAATTTCCACGCCGGCCAGCTGCATGATCGACAGCGAAACGCCGGTTCCGATTATCAGGTGGGATTTACCCATCATGGGAAATGTGCTCCTTTCTTGGTGACTGAACGAATAAGAACATATGTACGGTATTGTAGTATACCAGTCCTCTCCAATTCTGTCTACAGCTATGCAGCATTTTGGATTCAGCCCTGGATCATTATTGGACTCCAAGGGCATGCCCCTACCCGCCTGAGCGCGCACAGCGGAAGGGGATTAGAAGGCGTAAAGCCTTGTTCTCCTCCCGTTTTTAGGATACAATTTGTCGGGATAACAGTAAGTAAGCGGAACCGCTGTCCGCCGCGCAACTTGCACAAGATGAAGAGAGATACGGAGAAGGAGAGAATCTGCATGTACAAACTGATCGCCATCGACATTGACGACACGTTGATCAATGACGACAAAGAAGTGACCCCCGCCACCCAAACCGCCTTGGAACAGGCCGTCGCCGCAGGCGTGGTCGTAACGCTGGCCACCGGCCGCGCTTACGCGTCCGCCCAAGCCATTGCCCGCCAGACGGGACTGAACGTACCGATCATCACCTACCAAGGCGCGCTCGTCAAAAATCTGATGGATGAACAGGTGCTGTACGAACGAAATGTACCGCAGGATGCCGTACACAAGCTGTTTGCTTACTGCGTGGAGCATAATTTGCACCTTCAGACGTATATCGACGACAAGCTGTACGCCCGCGAGGAGAACGACAAGCTGAAAGGATACACCGATCTGAACAAAACGCAGTATTATGTCGAGCCGGACTGGGAGAAGCTGGCCGCCCAGCCGACACCGAAGCTGCTCATCATCGACGATCCGGACTTCCTCGACGATCTGGCCCCCATCCTGCGCGAATTGCTCGGCAGCGAAGTGCACATCACCAAGTCGAAGCCGCACTTTTTGGAAATCATGCATTACGAAGGCACAAAAGGCAAAGCGCTGGAATTCCTTGCCGGCCATTTCGGCTGCGACCTGGCGGACACCATCGCCGTCGGCGACTCCTGGAACGACCATGAAATGCTGGAGGTCGCAGGCCTTGGTGTTGCGATGGGCAACAGCATCCCTGCGCTCAAAGCAATTGCGGGCTATATCACCCGCAGCAATAATGAAGACGGCGTCAAGCACGTCATCGACAAGTTCATTTTACAGACCGCCGAGTAAATATAAAGCTGGTTTACCGCCAGTGCATCCGCAAAAAAGCGAGCCCCGAAGCGAAGGGCCCGCTTTTTTTATGTCCATTTAAAATTCCTCACCGCGCACTTTCGCATACACCTTCGTATCGCTGAGCGTCCCGTCCAAAGCGCGTTTTTCCTTTCTCAGAACCGCTTCCAGACGGAAGCCCGCTCTTTCCGCCACCCGGGCGCTTTTGATATTGCGTGCGTCGCAGCGGATTTCGACACGGTTGGCCTGCAGCTCATTTACCGCAAACGCGGTAATGCCGTTTACCGCTTCGGTCATGTAGCCTTGTCCGGAACACGAGGTCCGGATCCAGTAGCCGATCTCAAATTTGCCCGCCTCCCAGTCGATCCGGTGCAGCCCGCTGCTGCCGATCAGCTTCCCGGTCTGTTTATCATACAGCCGCAGCAGAAGATCCGAACGCGCTAAATAGTTCAGCCTGGCTTCCCGGGAATGCAGCTCGGAATCTTCAGGAGTCGGGGGATGTTCCGCAAACGGCATCCAGGGCCGCAGCTCTTCGAGACTCTCGTGTACTGCCTCGCAAACCGCGGGTCCGTCTCCAAGCCTCGGCGCGCGGATCAGCAGCCGCTCCGTCTCGAAGCTCTCGGGAATATCCAATAAAACCGGTTTTAATACAGCCATGTATTTGGCCTCCTTGCCGGAACAAATTGAGTTTCTAACGGCAAGGAGGCCGGAATCGGGCCACCCCGCCGCGTTTAAAATAGGTTATGCAAAATAAAACCCCATCCGCCGGTACAGCGTGTGCAGGTCATTCGCACAATGATCCTCTATTCCTTCGTATAGTCCCGGCTCAGCGGTATCGTCATCCCGGTTCGGGCCAGCGTTACGCCCTCCGGAAGCGGATAACCGGCGTTCAGGTCCACTCCGTGCGACATGTGGGTATAAATGGCCCGGCCCGGGCGCACTTCCTCCAGCAGACCGGCGGCTTCAGTCATATCATATACGGACCGGGTCGAAAGTTCGGCCTCCTCATGGAAAAAGCTTGTGCCCAGCACCAGCAGATCCGCCCCCAGCATCGGCAGCGTCTCCTCCGTTCCAAGCGAAATCGAATCGGAGCAGTAGACCCAGGCATACCCCTCCCGCTCAAGCCGGTAGGCGTAGGAATACCCGTTTTTGCCGTGACATACTTTCCAGGAACGGATCTCCCAGCCCTGCAGCCGGAAGGTCTTTCCAACTGCTGTCATGTCGATGTGGCCGCCGAGCCAAGGGTACTGCCGCAAAATAATGTCGATCACTTCCGCCGGCGCGTACAGCTTTCCGCGTACGCCAAGCCAGCGGCAGGCATCCGCCCATTCCGGCAGTCCGCCGATATGGTCAAAATGCGCGTGCGTCACAACCAGCGTTTCCATGCTTCGGATTCCCTGTGATTCCATCTGCTTGCGCCAGTCGGGTCCGCAGTCGATGACAAAAAATTCCCCGTCCCCGCGGACAAGCACCGATGAACGCAATCTCCGGTTCACTCCTCCGCCGCGCGCTTCGGCGCATACCCGACAGCCGCAGTAGACCCGCGGCACGCCCATCGCATCGCCTGTTCCAAGAAAAGTCAGTTCATTCATGACGTCTAGCTCCTTTAGCTGCCGAATCGATTACACGTATCCTTGTTCCCCTATTATACAGGCGGCGTCAAGGCTTCGGCAGCCTCAAAAGAACCGTATCCGGCGTAGTCGGAACGGGACTGCCGCCGTTTGGCTCGACCGTAAGCGCAATATTGCCCGCCCCGTTCCAGGCATCGGGCCGGATATAGAGATGCGCCCGGTCGAGGTGATAATGCAGCAGGCCGAGATTGTCCCGGCCGCCGCTGCGGACCGCCCAGGCCTGAAAGACGCGGTCTTCACCCGGCGGCAGGCCGTTAACCAGCACCAGCACCTCCCCCGACTGCTCGTTGTACCAGATCCGGCCTTCCCCTTTTTGGAACGCGGCTGTGTCAATCGGGTAAGAAACGGTGCCGGGATCATGAAGCACGGTCAGCGCCGCCGGTTCATACGCAGCCACATAGCGGCTCCACTGATTATCGGATGCGGCGGTATTCATGCGCAGCAGGCCGAATACCAGCAGCAGCGCCGCACAGACCCCGGCCGCTCCCCAGCGGTAGGCCGGGCGGATGGCGCCAAGCCGCCGGCGGAGGCCGATCCGCTTGACCCGCCTCCGCAGCGAGCGGTAGACGCGGGGAGCAGGCGGGACGGCATTTGCACCCGGCTGTCGCACCTCCGCTTTCACGTCTCCACCGGCCGGGATCTGCTCGTGGCCTGCAGGCGGGGCAAGCAGCCGTGTCCATTCCGCGTGCACAGACGCGCAGCGGGAGCAGAGGGGCAGGTGTCGCATCATGGCGGCCGATTTGCCGCCGCCCGCGGCACCCGAAAGGAAGTCCACCCAATCCTCTTCCGAGTAAGCGCAAATGCGGTCTCCAGCATCTTCCCGCCCGTTTCTTTTGCCCGTTTCTATCCGTGTCCGGCTCATTTCTGTCCGGTCTGTTTCTATCCGGTCCATTTCTGTCCGGCTCATTTCTGTCCAGTCTGTTTCTGTCCGTTCCGTTTCTGCCGGTCCTGTTTCTGTCCGTTCCGTTTCTGTTCGCGGCAGCCAGCCGTGTTCAGCCTTTTCGCTCATGAGGCTCCCCCTCTCCCGTCTGCTCCATCCAGCCCGCCCGGTACATCTGCTTGCGCAAATTCGACACCCCGTACCGGATCCAGGATTTTACCGTACCGATCGGCACTTTCCAGGTATCCGCCATTTGGGCCTGTGTCAGGTATTCAAAATAAGACGCCACGACCGCTCGCTTCTGGGGAGCCGGCAGCGAGTTCAGCGCCGCCCGGAGAGCCGCCCCCTCCAGTCTGGCAAGCACCTCTTCCTCCTGCCCGGCTGCCGCCTGTTCCGGCAGCTCCGCTTCCCGGTCGGCCAGCGGGCGCACCCGCTGCTTCCTGCGGAGCCGGTCCAGACTCCGGCTGCGCGTCATCACGGCGAGCCAGGCCCGGATCGATCCCCGCGCCGGGTCGTAATCGGCACCGCGCCGCAGCACCTCCAGAAAGACATCATGACAGATGTCTTCCGCCTCCATCCGCTCGCCCACAATCCGCTCGGCGATATGCAGGACAAAAGGCGCATATTCGCAATAAAACGCATCAAACGCTTCGGACGATCCGCGGCACATTTCCTGCAGCCGTTTCGCCATCGCCTCGTTGAGAAGGTCCATGCTCGTTCTCCTTCCGCTTTCCGCTTACCCGTTTAACGCTCTTTACTTAACGTTTTACCAGAAAATCCGAAGCGGGAAAAGTCCCGCAAATTTTTTTTTTGGTCCGGTAAATCCATCCGCTCCGCTCGTGCGTATCCTTCATGAAGCAAGTTCCCGGAGGCGTTTGCGGCCTTGTTCCCGAGGGGCCCATCGGAGGAAGGCGGCGCCTTGCGCCAACGGATTTTGCGCGCATTTTAGACACAACTGTTCAGGAGGAATCGGAGCAATGAAACAACGCGTTCGAATGGCAGCGGCGCTGCTGCTGCTGGTCATGACCGGGCTGGCCTGGGGCGTTCCCGGAAAAGAGGCCTATGCCGCCGGTTCGCTGGAGCTGTATACCCCGTACCGGGAGTGGTCCGCGGCGCCGGGCGAATCGATCAGCTACTCCATTGATGTCATTAACCGCGGCTCTGCCACCCAGACGGCAGACCTGTCGTTTCAGACAAACGGCAACAGCGACTGGAAAGCCCAGCTGACCGCGGGAGGACGTGAAATCCGCAGCTTGTCCGTAAAACCGGGCGATACGCAGACCATCAACCTTCAGCTGGATGTCCCGCTGAAGATCAATAAAGGCCGTTATACCTTTCAGCTCTCTGCGGCGGGTCAAGGCACGCTGCCGCTGACCGTCAATGTATCGGAACAGGGGACCTTCAAAACCGAGCTGACCCTGGACCAGGCCAATATGGAGGGTCACTCCGACACCACCTTCACCTACAGCGCCGTGCTGCGCAACCGGACGACGGAGCAGCAGACCTACGCGCTGAGCGCCCAGTCGGAAGGCGGGTGGGATGTCCGTTTTAAAGCGGACGGCAACAATGTCACCTCCGTCCAGATCGAACCGAACGCAGAAAAAACGATAACCATTGAAGTCAAGCCGCCGGAACAGGTAAAGGCCGGAACCTACGAGATTCCGGTGACCGCCTCCAACAACTCGACCAATGCGAAAGCCACGGTTGAAGCGGTTATCACAGGGACCTACGATATGCAGTTTTCGACACCGGATGGTCTGCTCAGCGGGGACGTCAAGGCCGGATCGCAGCGGAAAATGGATTTTGTCGTCACGAACACCGGATCGGCGGAATTGCAGGACCTGTCCTTTTCCTCAGCGGGTACGCCTTCAGGCTGGGAGGTGTCGTTTGAGCCCTCTACCATCAACAGCGTGCCGGCAGGCGAGCAGGCCCATGTGCAGGCCACCATTAAGGCAAGCGACCAATCGCTCCCGGGCGATTATGTCGTCAGCCTGAGTGCACAGGCCTCCGGCAAAACGGCCAAAGCAGATCTGCGGATGACAGTGAAGTCATCGGTGCTGTGGGGATGGATCGGCATCTTGATTATTTTGGCGGTGTGCGGCGGGCTGTATTATCTGTTCCGGAAATACGGGAGACGGTAAGCCATGAGTACGGATACGCTGACCACTTCCATCCCCGCAGCGGGTACGCCGATCATCCGTCTGCACCAGCTCACCAAAAAGTACGGCGATTTCACCGCCGTAAACGCGCTCAGCCTTGATATTTATCCAGGCGAGGTATTTGGACTGCTTGGACCAAACGGCGCGGGCAAAACGACGACGATTCTGATGATGCTGGGACTCGCCGAGCCGACGTCGGGTGAAGCCTCCATCTGCGGCCTCGATCCGGCTCGTTCCGCGCTGCAGGTCAAACGGAAGGTCGGCTACCTTCCCGATGACGTTGGTTTTTATGAGGACCGGACGGCCGAAGATAATCTCGTCTACACCGCCCGGCTTAACCGCATTCCGCTGCGCGAAGCGCGCCGGAGAGCCGCCGAGCTGCTGCAGCGGGTTGGACTGGACGGACACGGGAATCAGAAGGTCGGTTCGTTTTCCCGGGGGATGCGCCAGCGGCTGGGACTGGCCGACGTGCTGATTAAACAGCCGGAGGTCATCATTCTGGACGAACCGACGCTCGGCATCGACCCCGAAGGCGTGCGGGAGCTGCTTCAGCTCATTTCGGCGCTGAGCCGGGACGAAGGGCTGACCGTTTTGCTGTCGTCGCATCATCTTCATCAGGTGCAGCAGATCTGCGACCGGGTTGGCCTGTTTGTTCAGGGGCAGCTGATCGCCTCCGGCAACGTCGCCGAGCTGTCCAGACAGCTGGACGGAGACAAACACGTCTATGTCGAGCTCACCGCGCAGCCTTGGACCGAAGAGCTGGCCTGGACGATCCGGGAGCTGGACGGCGTTACCGGGCTGCAGTATGCCTCGGCGGCAGCCGGAGAAGAGCCGGGCGCCACTGCACCGGTAGTGACGATTGTCTGCGACCGGGATGTCTCCTCGCACATCGCGGGAGCTGTAATTGCCGCCGGCGCCAGTCTGTCTTATATCCGCAAAAAAGACTACGGTCTGGAGGAAATCTATCACCATTATTTTGAAAGGAGGGAAGGGGAATGAACCGGATCAACGCGCTCAAGTTGTCCCGGGGATGGCGGCTGCGGATGAAGCCGGGAAACGGTTCGGCCCAAAAAGCTTCCGGGGGCCGGCAGGAGCTGCAGGCTTCCGCGGGAGCAGACGGCACCGCGGGAGCAGCGGGACTGGAGAAACCGAATCCGGCGGACAGCGGTTTCAGTGCCGGTTCCGGTGCCGTTTCGGCTGCCCGCAGCTCCCTGTCTCCTTTTTGGGTCATGGTGGAAAAAGAAATCGGCGACCATATCCGGAGCTGGAGGTTCGGCATTCTGATCTCGATTATCGTCCTTGCCTGTATCGGCTCCGTCTACTCCGCCGTCAAAGGGATGTCGGAAGGCACGCAAAGCCAGCAGATCGACGAGTCATTCCTGTTCCTACGCTTGTATACCTTGTCCAGCCCTTCGCTGTCGATTCCGACCTTCACCACGTTCCTGTCGTGGCTTGGGCCGCTGATCGGGATTGCGCTTGGTTTCGACGCCGTCAATACCGAGCGGAGCAAAGGAACGCTGGGGCGGCTGCTCTCCCAGCCGCTGTACCGGGACGATTTTATTAAGGCAAAATTCGTTTCCGCGCTTGCCCTGATTGCGGTTGTCGTGTTTTCGCTCGGTTTTCTGGTGATGGGGCTTGGGCTGTTTACGATCGGCTACCCGCCGACGCCTGAGGAGTTCCTGCGTATTGTGCTGTTTCTGGTGATTGCGGTCGTCTATATTGGGTTTTGGCTGAACCTCTCCATTTTGTTTTCGATCCGGTTCCGCCAGGCTGCGACCTCTGCACTCTCGTCGATTGCGGTGTGGCTATTCTTCACCATCTTTTATGACATGATCGTTGGGCTCATCAACAGCGCAACGGCGCTTCCGCAAACCGCCGATGTGTCCGCCCAGCTCAGCCAGGCCAACTTCATTCTGCTGCTGAACCGCCTGTCGCCGACCCAGCTGTTCTCCGAAACGATTACAACGATGCTTTCGCCGGGTGTGCGCTCGCTTGGACCGCTGACGATGGACCAGCTGGTCGGCGCGATCTCCAGCCCGCTGTCGTTTGGTCAAAGCCTGCTGCTCGTCTGGCCGCAGCTGACAGGTCTGCTGGCAGCCACCATGGTATGTTTTGGAATCTCCTATCTGCTCTTTATGCGCCAGGAGGTGCGCTCTCGCGTCTAGGACGGAAAGCGGTAAACTTGACGGACTACAAGGCTTATGCAGTTTACCGGGCCCCAATGCATCCAGGGCAGATGGCATCCACCCAATAAATCTGCTTCAACACCAAAAGGCCTGTGCGGGCTCCTTCTGGAGCGCGGCACAGGCCTCTTTTACGGTATCGGCCTTATGAGGTCAAATCGCTCAAATCCCGGCCAGCACCTGATACCAGATGCCCCGCGAAGAATATAGGGTCGACCGCACTTCCTTCCAGCCGCCGAGATAGCTGATGTCGAACAGTCCAGGCGGAACCGGGTAGCGGTCCTTGTTCTCCGCGTACACCTCCTGCAGTACCGGACGGAAGCCGTGCTTCGCAAAAATCCGCTGCGCATCGGGAGTCAACAAATAATCGACGAGCGCTTCGGCCGCTTCCCGGGTGCCGTGGCGGTCCGCATAACGGCTCACCACCGCGGCTGGATTTTCGATCAGGATCGTATCGTCCGGGACAATCACTTCGTAATCGACGCCCTGGTAGATCCGGGCCAGCAGCTCATTTTCATAGGTGACAATGACGTCGCCGACCCCGTATTCAAAAGCCGCCATAGACGCCCGCCCGCTTTTATCAAGCGATTCAATGTTGGCGTGGACCTGCTCCAAAAAAGCTTTGGCCGCAGCGGGATCCTTGCTCCCCGTTTCCCGTTCCGCCTGCTTCAAACCCGCTCCGTAGATTGCGTTGATATCCCACTGCGCTCCGCCGGACGTCTTCGGGTTCGGGTACAGCACTTTGACGCCGGGCTTCGCCAGATCGGCAAAGCTGCGGATATTCAGCGGGTTGCCTTTCCGTGTGCCGAGGGCCACGACGGACCGCGTCACCATCCCGCCTTCGCCGCGTTTGCGCCACGAGTCGTCCAGCAGTCCGGCAGTAACCAGCTTGTCGACATCGCTTTCCATGGCAAGCAGCGTCACATCCGCTTCAAACCCGCCGGCGATGGCCCGCGCCTGCGTCCCCGAAGCTTCATACGACTCCTCAAACACGACGCTTTGTCCGGTTTTCGCTTTCCAGTCCGCTGCGAACATCGGCAGAATTTCGCCCATCGCATCCTTGGCCACGCTGTATGCGCCAATAACAAGCGTGACGTCCCCTTTCGGAGCCGCCGCTTTACCGTCGGCCTCCGGAGCGGAGCCGCACCCGGCAAGCGTCAGCGCCAGCATTAGCGCCGCCAACAGTACCGGCACAATTCGTCTCTGCAGTTGTCTGCTCGTTCCGAGTGAAGCCACGCATGCCACATCCCTTTGACGTTATGATTGCTTAAATAAATACCGGCATCGGATCTTCCTTCAGGCTGTTCTCCTGAATCCAGCTCCGTTCCTCGTTGAACAGGTACGCCCGGTGGACGAGCACGGCAACCTCCTGCCCGGGCTGCAGCGTCTCCTTCTCAAGCGAACGGTAAGTGGAGAGCTTATGGCCGCCTACCTCTACCTCCACCAGCCACTCGCTGCCGCGGAAATGCAGATGCTTCACGATGCCCTGCGCGGTCGCTGACGGCATGTTAAATTCATGACGCTGGCCAACTTCGATATATTCGGGGCGGATCAGCGCTTTGGTCGGCTGACCGCCGCCGGCTTCAGCTCTAAAGCCTTTTAATTCGGTGACATCCGGAATCAGCGTGGATTCCCCGATAAAGGTCGCCACAAACGGAGTCCGCGGTTCTTTATAAATATCCCATGGCGTCCCCTTCTGCTCCAGCCGCCCCTGATTGATGATCATAATCTCGTCCGCTACTTCAATTGCTTCATCCTGGTCATGTGTTACAAAAATGGAGGTAATGCCAAGCCGCTCGATCATCTCTCTCAGCCAGGAACGCAGCTCCTGGCGGATTTTTGCGTCGATGGCGGCAAACGGCTCATCCAGCAGGAGCAGTTGCGGCTCCGGCGCAAGCGCCCTGGCAAAAGCGACGCGCTGGCGCTGCCCGCCCGACAGCTGGTGAGGATAACGCTTCTCGAATCCTTTTAACCCGGTCAATTCGACGAGTTCGTTCACCCGGTCCTTGATGACCGCCTTGCTTGCCTTCTTCACCTTCAGTCCAAACGCAATGTTGTCGAACACGGTCATATGCTTAAACAGCGCATAGTTCTGGAACACAAAGCCGATCCCCCGTTCCTGCGGAGGGAGTGCGTTCACCCGCTGTCCGTGGAACAAAATATCGCCGGCATCGGGCGTCTCCAGCCCGGCCAGCATGCGCAGAATCGACGTCTTGCCGCCGCCGCTCGGTCCGAGCAGGCCGATCAGATGTCCTTTGGAAATCTGAAAATGCACATCCTTCACGGCATGAAAATCTCCAAAATGCTTATCGAGTCCACGGACCTCCACGTGCATATCAGCGCACTTCCTTTCTTCTTTTGCTCCATTCCATCAGCAGCAGCAGGCCTACGGAAAATGCCGCCAGCACCAGCGCCACACCGCCTGCCGCCAATATATTAAAGTTCTCCACGTCCTGATAAACCAATGTCGTCGCCGTCTGGGTGCGGTTCATAATGTTGCCCGATACGACGAGTACAGCCCCAAACTCTCCCAAAGAACGGGCGACCGTCAAAATCACACCATAGATCACCGCCCACCGTATCGACGGCCAAGTCACTTTCCAGAACGTCGTCCAGCCGTAAGCGCCAAGGGTCGATGCAGCCTCCTCCTGCTGGGAGCCGATCTCCTGCAGCACAGGCATCACTTCACGCACCATAAGCGGAAACGTCACAAACAAGGTGGCGATGACCATGCCGGGAAAAGCATAGACGATTTTGAAGTCCATCTGGGCTAGCCAGCCGCCTACCGCACTGTCCGGTCCAAGCAGCAGGACAATCATCAGCCCGCCGATTACCGGGGATACCGCATAAGGCAGATCAACGATACTGTTCAGAAGTCTTTTCATCCGCCCGCCGATCCAATCGGCACGGACGAGATAAAGAGCCAGCATCACGCCAAACAGCGTGTTCACCACGGTCACAACAAGCACAACAAGTCCGGTCATCATCAATGCATGCAGCGCCTCGGGCCGGGTCAACGCCGCCCACAGCGCGTCCGGACCTTCCTCAAAGGCGCCCCACACCATTTTGCCTAAAGGGGCGAAAATCAACAGGGCGAAGACAAGGTAAGTGAGCAGAATCAGCAGTTTTTTCATCGTCTGCGCCCCCGCATCTGTACGAGGTTAATCAGCCACAAAATCACAAAAGAAAGAGTAAGCAAAATAATTGATACCGCCGCAGCTCCCGCCGGATTATCGCTTTCCACTTCACCGTAAATAAATACGGAAGAAACTAGCGTCCGTCCGGGAATATTGCCCGCAACCAGCACGACAGCTCCAAACTCCGCCAGCGCCCTGGAAAAAGCCAGCATGCCGCCCCCGATCATCCCCGGCGCCATCGACGGCAGAATCACCTGCCGGAACACGCGGAACCGGCTTGACCCCATCGTGTACGCCGCTTCTTCTTCGGAAGCATCCAGCTCCTCCAGCAGTGGCTGCACGGCCCGGATCACAAACGGAAACGTTACAAATACCATCGCGATGACAATCGCCGGCTGATGAAACACAATTTCAATCCCTATGGACTCAAACAAACCGCCGATCAGGCTTCCCGGTCCGAGCAGCAACAGAATCATCAGTCCGCCGACCGCCGTGGGAAGCGCAAAGGGAAGATCCACCATGCTGTTCAGCAGTGATCTTCCGGGGAACTTATACCGGATCAGTACCCAAGCAACCATCGTCCCAAGCACCACATTGATCAGCGTAGAGATAACTGCAAGTTTAAGCGTCAGCAGTACGGATTTCCATGCGATCGGATCGCTTACGGCATGCACAAAGGATCCGAGCCCGCCGGTAAACGAGTTATAGTAGACCCCAAGAATCGGCAGCACAATCAATACCGTAAAATACAGCAGCACCGTACTGCGGAACCCCCAGGTCCAACCCTTGTGCCTCAGAAGTGTGTTCAACTAACCTTCCTCCCCTACCTCCGGCTGACCGGTCGGTTGCCTAGACAAGCTAATATTATTCCTATTAACATACTTGGATTAGTCATTACTTTACCAAATGCCGCCCGTCACCGTCAATTACTTTCCAAGCTTTTTCGGGTAAAATATATAAATAAACCTTATGAAACTGTCCGCTGCCTGCGGGACAATCCTACTTTGACGGAAAGCGGGGAAACAGACATGCTGCACAAGCTGGAGATTACTACAAGCAAACGGGACGAAATGCGGGATATTACAAGGGAAGTCAGCTCATATGTGAAAAAAAGCGGCGTAAGCGAGGGAGTCGCGGTGATCTATTGTCCCCACACGACGGCGGGCATCGCCATTAATGAAAACGCCGATCCGGATGTGAAGCATGACGTGCTTATGCGCCTGGATGAGGTGTATCCGTGGGAACATCCCAAATACCGGCATGGTGAAGGCAACACGGCGTCGCATTTGAAATCCATCACCTCAGGCCCGTCCCAGACGGTGATTATTCAAAACGGCGAGCTACTGCTCGGGCGCTGGCAGGGGATTTATTTTTGCGAATTCGACGGGCCGCGCCGCCGGGAGTGTTATCTGAAAATCATGAAAGGATAAAACGCATAAGGCCAGCCGGCTAAACAAAAATCGATAAACCAGCCGTTTCTGCGCGGAACCGGTCTCCAATTGAAATAACCGCTCCCCCTATCCGGGAAGCGGTTATTTCAATTCGATACAATTCGGTAAAAGTGCAGATATAACTTTGTCCATGCAAACAGTTAATAATTCACAGCTATAAAGCAGGAAAGCGTGAAGAACTACAAATTCCTGCACAACACCTTTACATGGGACAGGGCTGCGGCTTTGACGTCTTCGAATGGTATTTTGTCCTGGATGTAATAAGAAATGAATCCGTGTGCGGATAAAAACAGCGTCAGCGGCAGGCTCTGCCAATCCTCCGAAACATAACCTTCCTCCCGCATATGCTTGCGCACGATACTGGAGAACAGCTCAAAACATTTGCCTTGCTCCGACCGGCAGTAAGCCAGCAGCTCTTCATCCCTGATCATAAACATAATTTCGTATTGATGCGGGTGGTTCAGACCGAAACGGATAAATTCCATCAACAGCTGCTCTACCCGGCTCAAATTCTCCAAGGGCGGTTCGTTCATCGCTTGCAGCAGCAGGGAGGCGATATAATTAAAATCCTCGACGACGATGGCGTAGAACAGCTCCGCTTTCTCCTTGAAATGATAATACAGGGAACCATGGCTGTAGCCCAAATGCTGACCGATGCTGCGCATGGATATCGCGCGGTAGCCTTTGGTGATAAACAGATGCCTCGCCGCCTCCAATATCCTCTCCCTTGTCAACTCCTGCTCCACTGCTCTTCTGGCCATAGTTGTTATTCCCCTTCGTTGTAGTACAGCTGCCGTCCCTCGCTTACGGCCGCTTGCCCCTGGGTCAGATCGGTCATCCAGGCCACAAACGCATCCGCTTCTTCATTGGTGGGCAGACAGGTCAGCGTCACTTTGTCGGTAAATTGCGTCTCTCCCGTCTTGTAGCCCCGGTTCCGGAGCTCGTTCTCCACTTTGCCGAGCCAGGTATAATCCAGTTCGACAAAAATTTCACGCCGCAGCACCCGGGTAATGACTTCTCCGGCTTCCAGCGCAAGCACCGCACCGTCCGTGTAAGCCCGGATCAATCCCCCGGCTCCAAGCATAATGCCTCCGAAGTAGCGGGTGACGACGATAGCAACGTTCTTGACGCCTTGATTCTTAATGACTTCAAGAATGGGTTTGCCCGCGGTTCCGCTCGGCTCCCCGTCATCGGACTGCTTCTGGATTTCGTCCCGTTCTCCGATCATGTAGGCGGAGCAGTTGTGGGTCGCGTTCCAGTGTTCTTTTTTGATTCGTTCGATAAAAGCTACAGCGTCCTCTTCCTTCTCCACCGGCATCACGTGGCCGATAAACCGCGACTTGCGGATCACCACTTCCCGGGAGCCGGGTCCCCGGACGGTACGGTATCGTTCCAGCATGCGTTACCTTCAATCCTTACTGTTAGTGAATTGTAATGGCGGATAAATATATATTTAGGAGCAGTCCGCGGTAGAATTACCTATGGACTGCTCCCGTTAATTGTTGTCTAAGGCTGGATCAGGGACGGCCTATTCGGTTAGTCTTGCTTCCAGCTGCGCTTTTTCCTGCTCATAACCCGGCTTGCCGAGAAGCGCAAACATGTTCTTCTTGTAAGCTTCTACGCCCGGCTGGTCAAACGGATTGACGCCCAGCAGGTAACCGCTGATGCCGCAGGCTTTTTCAAAGAAATAAACCATGTAGCCAAATGTATAAGGGGTCTGGTCCGGCAGCGTTACGATCAGGTTCGGCACCTGGCCGTCGGTGTGCGCCAGCATTGTGCCCTGGAACGCCTTCTTGTTGACGAAGTCCATCGTTTTGCCGGTCAGGAAGTTCAGGCCGTCCAGATCGTCCGGATCGCTTTCGATCGTGATGTGTTCGGCAACATTCTCCACCTGGATAACTGTTTCAAAAATATTCCGGCTGCCCTCCTGAATGAACTGCCCCATCGAGTGCAGGTCTGTCGAGAAGTCGACCGAAGACGGGTAAATACCCTTAAAATCCTTGCCTTCGCTTTCGCCGTACAGCTGTTTCCACCATTCGGACACGAAGTGCAGGGATGGCTCGTAGTTGACGAGAATTTCGGTTGTTTTGCCTTTGCGGTACAGCGCGTTGCGGACAGCCGCATATTGATAGCTCAGGTTCGTTGCCAGGTCCGGGTTGTTAAACTCATCAGCCGCGGCGGCAGCGCCCTGCATCATTTCTTCGATATTGATCCCCGCGGTTGCGATCGGCAGCAGGCCGACTGCAGTCAATACGGAATAACGTCCGCCTACATCGTCCGGAATCACAAACGATTCATAACCTTCTTCAGTGGCCAGTTTCTTAAGCGCACCTTTGGCTTTGTCGGTTGTAGCGTAGATCCGTTTGCGGGCTTCTTCCTTGCCGTATTTCTTCTCCAGCTCGGCGCGGAAAATCCGGAAAGCGATCGCCGGCTCCGTCGTAGTGCCCGACTTGGAAATAACGTTTACGGAGAAGTCCTTGCCTTCTACCAGATCCAGCAGATGCTTCACATAAGTGGAGCTGATATTGTTCCCTGCAAAATAAATCTCCGGCGTCTTGCGCTTGTCCTTCGGCAGATTGTTATAGAACGAATGGGACAACGATTCGATAGCAGCACGGGCGCCCAGGTAGGAACCGCCGATGCCGATCACGATCAGGACGTCGGAATCGCTCTGGATTTTGGATGCGGCCTTCTGGATGCGTGCAAATTCTTCCTTGTCATACGCGGTCGGGAGATCGATCCAGCCCAGAAAATCCGAGCCTGCCCCCGTCTTGTTATGTAGCTGCTCGTGCGCCAATCTCACCGGTTCGGCCAAGTAGTCGACTTCGTGCTGGCTGATAAAAGCAAGGGCTTTGCTGTAATCAAAACTGATCTTTTTGGACATCGGTAATGGTACCCTCCTGTTTGTCTCTTTCGATTTGACACCGTTTGTAACAACTTTATAATAGGATACTTTAATTTTCCTGCTCACGCAAGGTTTTACGGCACATCACGCCTTCCCGGCAGACTCAAAAAAACGCCGTTCTTATGCGTAACGCGCGTTCACTGGATGGCGGAAATAAAGTTCTGCGAATGGCGAAAATAAAGTTCTGCTGATCCCGGCCAGTTGGTGCTTGCCGCGGGGCCGTGATACACTAGATTTCAGCCGGGCGCGGCGGGTTCTGCGCGGCGCCGACTTTATTTTTACGCAGGCGGCCAAGATATCAGAATTAGGACAAGAAGCCGTTGCTCTATATGCCTGGATTGACGCCTAGCGACCTACACTACAACAGCAAAGGTGTGACCGAATAATGAAAACGATCGGATTTATTGGACTCGGCACGATGGGTGCTCCTATGGCTTCCAATCTGTTAGCCAAAGGTTTTTCCGTAACAGTGTATAACCGCACGGCCTCAAAATGCGAACCGCTTACGGCGGCTGGCGCTTCAGCCGCTGCTACGCCCGGTGCGGCGGCGGGCGGCAAAGATGTCGTCATTACGATGATCAGCAACGATGCTTCCATCCGGGAAGTTTATTACGGCGCGGACGGCGTGCTGGGAGCACTGAAGCCTGGAGCGGTTGTTATCGACAACAGCACCATATCGCCCGAGCTGGTCAAAGAAATCGCCGCTGAAGTGGAACAGCGCGGCGGACGTTTTCTTGATGCGCCGGTGACAGGCAGCAAGCCGGCCGCGGTCGGCGGAACGCTCGTTTTTATGGTCGGCGGAGACGCGGAAGCCATCGCCGAGCACCGCGATGTGTTCGACGCCATGGGCACCCGCCTGCTGCACATGGGCGGCAACGGCAGCGGAGCTGTCGCCAAGCTGGCGCATAATGCGATGGTCGGCATTCACAACACGGCCTTGGCGGAAGGCTTCGCGATTGCGGTCAATAACGGCGTGCCGGCGGATAAGTTCCTTGAGCTGGTGCAAAACGGCTCCGCAGGCAGCAAGCAGGCCGAGCTGAAGGGCCGCAAGATTATTGAAGGCGACTTCAGCAACCAATTTTCGCTTGCCCTGATGCTGAAGGACCTGAAGCTGGCCTCATCTCTAAGCGACGCAACCGGCGTCCCGACCCCGATGCTCGGCCTTGCCAAAAGCCTGTTCCAGGCTGGCTACACGGAGGGCTACGGCGATGAGGACTTGTCGGCCGTCGTAAAAGTCTACGAGCACTGGATCGGCCGGAAAATGGGCAGCACCGCGTCGGACAAGCAGGATTGAGGTCAGTAGGCGCTGTAAGGCGTCAGGCGCTGTAAGGCGTCAGGCGCTGTAAGGCGTCA